>NZ_JBEYYI010000004.1:0-456926 GCF_040645495.1 Nocardia sp. NPDC046763
GCCCGCGGCTACGTCGCCCGCCCCGACCTGACCGCGGAACGGTTCGTGGCCAGCCCCTTCCGGCGCGGCGAGCGCCTCTACCGCACCGGCGACCTCGTCCGCTGGAACAGCGACGGCGAGCTGGTCTACCTGGGCCGCACCGACTTCCAAGTGAAACTACGCGGCCTGCGCATCGAACTCGGCGAAATCGAAGCCGCCCTCACCTCCCACGCCACCGTCGACCAAGCCGTCGTGGTCCTGCACTCGGCCGAGAACACCGGCGACATGCTCGCCGCCTACGTCGTGCCCGCCGCCGGCGAGATCGACCGGGACGCGCTCAAGGCCCATCTGGCGGCCCGGCTGCCGTCCTACATGGTGCCCTCCGCCCTGGTGGTGCTCGACGCCATGCCGGTCAACCCAAACGGCAAGCTGGACCGGAAGGCGCTGCCCGCACCGGAATTCGAGGCCCGCGAATTCCGCGCCCCGGTCTCCCCGGTCGAGCAGACCGTCGCCACCGTCTTCGCCGAGACCCTCGGACTCGGCCACCCGGTCGGCCGCGACGACGACTTCTTCGCCCTCGGCGGCAACTCCCTGGTCGCCACCCAGGTGGTCGCCCGCCTCGGCGCGGCCCTCGACACCCGCGTCCCGGTGCGGATCCTCTTCGACGCGCCGTCGGTGGCGGTGCTGGCCGCCGCCCTCGAATCGGCCACCGGCACCGGCCGCCGCGCCCTGGTGGCCGGTCCGCGCCCGGAGCGCATCCCGCTGTCCCCGGCGCAGCAGCGCATGTGGTTCCTCAACCGCTTCGACACCGAGTCGGCCGCCTACAACATCCCCGCCGCGGTCCGGCTCGCCGGCGCCCTCGACGTGGACGCCCTGCGCGTGGCGGTCTCGGATGTGGTTGCCCGCCACGAGATCCTGCGCACCATCTACCCCGAGACCGAAGACGGTCCGGTGCAGGTCGTGCTCCCCGTCACCCAGGCGACGCCCGAACTCGAGGTGCGCGCCGTCAGCTCCGAACAGGTCGCGGGAGCGGTGCTCGAGGTGGCATCGCACCTGTTCGACGTCACCACCGAGGTGCCGCTGCGCATCGCCCTGTTCGAGATCACCGACGCCCCCGGCGAATACGTGCTGGCCCTGGTGATCCACCACATCTCCGGCGACGGCTCCTCGGTGACGCCGCTGACCCGGGACCTCATGGTGGCCTACGCCGCCCGGTCCCTGGCGCTGGAACCGGCCTGGCAGCCGCTGCCGGTGCAGTACGCCGACTACGCCATCTGGCAGCGCGAACTGCTCGGCGACGAGCACGATCCGGAATCGGTGGCCGCCGCCCAGATCGGGTACTGGCAGCAGGCTCTCGCCGGACTGCCCGACCAGCTGGACCTGCCGTCGGACCGGCCGCGGCCGGCCGTGCAGTCCTTCCACGGCGGCAAGGTCGAGCTGAACATCGACGCCGCCGCCCACCGCGCGCTGGTGGAACTGGCCCGCGCCGAGGGCGCGACGCTGTTCATGGTCGTGCACACAGCGCTGGCCGTGCTGCTGGCCCGGCTCTCCGGCACCGACGACATCGCCATCGGCACCCCGATCGCGGGCCGCGGCGAAGCCGAACTGGACGACCTCATCGGCATGTTCGTCAACACCCTGGTCTTCCGGACCCGGGTTGACGCGGGCGCGAGCTTCACCGACCTGCTCGCCCGGCAGCGCGAGACCGATCTCGCCGCCTTCGCGCACGCCGACGTGCCGTTCGAGCGCCTGGTCGAGGTGCTCAACCCGGTGCGCTCCACGGCCCGCCCCCCGCTGTTCCAGGTGGGCCTGTCGTTCCAGAACCACAGTCAGGCCGGGCTGGAACTGCCCGAGCTGACCGTCGCGGGCCTCGAGATCGACACCGAGCTGTCGCAGTTCGACCTGCACCTCATCGCCGCCGACCGCTACAGCGAAACCGGCGAGCCCGCGGGCATTCTCGGACACTTCACCTACGCGACGGCCCTGTTCGACCAGGCCACCGTCGAAGGCTTCGTCGAACGCTTCGTGCGACTGCTGAGCAGCGTCGCCGCCGCGCCCGCCACCCCGGTGGGCGAGGTGGAACTGCTCGCGGCCGACGAGCGGGCGCGAATCCTGCGGGGCTGGAACGACACCCGGCACGAGGTCGACACCCGCGCCACGCTGGCGTCCCTGCTCGACCGGACCGCGCGCGAGCACGCCGGGCGGATCGCCCTGGTCGCCGACGGCGAGCGTGAACTGACCTACGCCGAACTCGCGCAGCGCGTGAATCGCCTGGCCCGCCGCCTGATCTCGCTGGGCGTCGGCCCCGAGTCCCGGGTGGCGCTGGCCCTGCGTCGCTCGACCGACCTGGTGGTCGCCATGTACGCGGTCACCGCGGCGGGCGGCGCGTACGTGCCCGTGGATCCGGATCAGCCCGCCGAGCGCACCGGCTACATCCTGGAGTCGGCCGCGCCGGTGTGCGTCCTCACCACGAGTGGGACCGGCTTCGTGACCGGTCTCGCGCCGATGGTTCGCATGGACGAACTGGCAATGGATTCGGTTCCGGCCGGGCCGATCACCGACGCCGAGCGGGTCGCGCCACTGCGGCCCACGAACACCGCCTACGTCATCTTCACCTCCGGATCGACCGGCCGCCCCAAGGGCGTGGCCGTGCCGCACGCGGCGATCGTCAACCAGTTGCTGTGGAAGACCGCGGAATTCGATCTCGGCGTCGACGACGCGGTGCTGCTGAAGACGGCGTCCACCTTCGACCTGTCGGTGTGGGAATTCTGGTCCGCCGCCGTCTCGGGCGGCCGCCTGGTCATCGCCGAGCCCGACGGCCACCGCGACCCCGTGTACCTCAACGCGCTCATGGCCCGCACGGCCGTGACCGTGCTGCACACGGTGCCATCCATGCTGGACGCGCTGCTGGCCGAATCGAATTCGGCCGCCGGACTGGGCGCGCTGCGGCGCGTGCTGGCCATCGGCGAGGCACTGCCCGCGACGCTCGCACAGCGGTTCCGCACGGCCTTCCCGGCGGTGGGCCTGTACAACCTGTACGGCCCGACCGAGGCCGCGGTGTCCATCACCAACCACGAGGTCGCCGCCGCCGACCGCGTCTCGGTGCCCATCGGCGCGCCGGAATGGAACAGCCGCGTCTACGTGCTCGACGCCCGGCTGGGGCCGGTGCCCGCCGGGGTGCCCGGCGAGTTGTACCTCGCCGGTGCGCAATTGGCGCGCGGCTACTTCGGGCGTCCGGATCTGACCGCGGATCGCTTCGTGGCCGACCCGTTCGCGACCGGCGAGCGCATGTACCGCACCGGTGACCTGGTCGCGTGGAACTCGACCGGCGAGCTGGAATACCGGGGCCGCACCGACTTCCAGGTGAAGATCCGTGGCTTCCGTATCGAGCTCGGTGAGATCGAGGCGGCGCTGCTGGCGCTGCCGGAGATCGCGCAGACCGCGGTGCTGGCCAAGACCGACGCCAAGACGGGTGACCGTCTGGTGGCCTACCTGGTGCCGTCCGGCTCGGATCTCGAGGTGCCGCAGGTGAAGTCGGCGCTGTCGGCGGCACTGCCGTCGTACATGGTCCCGGCCGCCTTCGTGGTCCTCGACGCCCTGCCGTTGAACGTGAACGGCAAGCTGGACCGCGCCGCGCTGCCCGATCCCGAATTCGAGGCGGCCGTCTTCCGTGCCCCGGCCACCGGCCTGGAACAGACCGTGGCGGAGGTCTTCGCCGACGTGCTCGGCCTGCAGCGGGTCGGCGCGGACGACGACTTCTTCACCCTCGGCGGCAACTCGCTGCTGGCCACCCAGGTGGCGAGCCGCCTGCGCACGCTGACCGGCGCCGAGGTCAGGGTGGCGTGGTTCTTCACCGCGCCGACCGTGGCCGGACTCGGCGCGCAGATCCTGGCCGCGCTCGAGGGCGAACACGACTTCGACTCGAATTCCGAAGCCGGACTTCAGGTCGTGCTGCCGATTCGCGCCACGGGCACCCGGACGCCGATCTTCTGCGCTCCGCCCATGTCCGGAATGTCGTGGTGCTACGCCGGTCTGGCGCGCTTCCTCTCCGAGGACCAGCCCCTGCTCGGCCTGCAGTCGCCCGCCCTCACCGAGGCCGACTACGACCCGGCAGACCTGGCCGACGTGGCCCGCCGCTACGCCGCCGAAATGCGCGCCATCCAGCCGGAGGGTCCGTACCGGGTGCTCGGCTACTCGCTCGGCGGCATCCTGGCCTACGCCATCGCCACCGAGCTGCAGGCCGCCGGTCAGCGAGTCGACCTGGTCGCCATCCTGGACTCCTACCCGGAGTCGAAGTCCGACTTCCGGACCTCGATCCTGGACGAGTTCGCCACCATCGGCGTCGGCCCCGAGGCCTTCCCCGACGGCGACCTGCTGAACCTGAGCGAGGAGGCGCTCACCGCGCTGCACGGCGCGGTGCCGCCGGACCTCGGCGTCCTCACCCTGGACCGCCTGCGCCGCATCTACCGCGGCGCGGTGCGCAGCCTCGAGCTCGAATCGCAGTACCGGCCGCGGCATTTCGACGGCCGTGTCGAGCTGTTCCGGGCCGAGTTCCTGAGCGCCGGTGTCCCGCAGTCGAAGTCGTCGGCCGACTGGCGGCCGTATGTCAGCGGGGCCGTGGGCGAGCATCCGGTGCCCGGCACCCACCAGATGATGACCACCGCGGAAGCCCTCGCCGTGATCGGACCGGTGCTGGCCGGCCTCATCGATCGCGCCGACACCGAACCGGCCGTAGTGTCCGAACCTGTTGTGCGGTCCGAACCGGCTGTGCTGTCCGGCGATACCGTCGCTGCCGCCGAGCCGGTGGGCACCCTGCCGGATCTCATGGCCGCGGCCGTCGGGGCGAATCCGGACGGTGCGGCGGTGATCATTCGTGGTCGTGCCTTCACCTACGCCCAGCTCGATGCCGAATCCTCGCGTCTCGCACGGGTTCTCATCGATCGCGGCGCGGGCCCGGGCACCCGGGTGGCCGTGGCGCTGCCCCGGTCGGTGGCGCTCATCCTCGCGGTGTGGGCGGTCGCCAAAACCGGTGCGACCGTGCTGCCGGTGGATCCGGCCACCGGTGACACGGGTGCGATCGACAGCCGGACCACGCAGGGCCTGACCCTCAGCGCCGCGACGGCCGGGCTGCCCCCGCTGGCCGCCGGCGGTGAGTGGCTCGTGGTCGACGATCCGCGCGTCGGCGCCGACGTCGAATCCCGTTCGGCCGCACCGGTCGCCGACTCGGACCGCCGCGCACCCGTCGAGCCCGGCCACGCGGCCTGGGTCGATCGCGCGGCCGACGGCTCCGGCGAGGTGGTGCTCACGCAGGCGGACCTGCACGCGATCGCCACCCGGACCCTGTCCTTCGGCCTGCACGGCGAGGCACGGGCGATCTATCTCGCGGCGGCCGGATCGAGCCTGTCGCCGCTGGAACCGCTGCTGCCGCTCGGCGCCGCCGCCGCCCTGGTGGTCGCACAGCACCGCGCCTACGAGCCGGGCGAACTCACCGAACTGCTCACCCGCGAGGCGATGACCCACGTGGTCCTCGCCGAGCCGGTGCGGGACGCCCTGTCCCCGGCGGTCCCCGCGGATGTACGGGTCATCGCCGCTGAGGACCTGCGGGCCCGGCCCGCGGCCGTCACCCGTGACGACATCGTGTCCGCTATCGGCGAGCCGGTATCCGTCACCGACGAATCCACGTCCGCCGCAGGGCAGTTCGAGGAGCTCGAGGTCGACTGGGCCACCACCGCGGTGCTGCCGGTGATCAGGCCCGAGGATCTCGAGCGATCGGTGAAGCTGCGCGATCCGGAACACGCTGCCGAACCCAAGTCGGTCCGGGAGCCCGAGCCGGATCCCGATATCGCGTTCCGGCCGGATGCCGAGCCCGAACCGGCGAGAGCGGCCCACGCCGCCACTCCGGAGGACGAGGTGGCGGCCGCGCCCGGGGAGACCGCACCGGCCGAGCCGCTGCGCGTGGGCGTCCAGAAGCCGGTCACGGGGCCGAGACTCAGTGCGGTGGGCGAGGTTTCGCCGCTGCCTGCGGGCGCCATGGGCCTGCTCGAGGTGGAACCGTCCGGGGTCTGGGTCCGGGCCATCACCCTCGATATCGCCGCCGGCATCTCCGGCACCCGGGTGCGCCGTTCGGTCGCCGGACTGCTGGACCGGCATCCGGGCCTGTGGGCGCGACTGCGCCGCAATGGCGACGCGGTGGCGCTCGACATTCCGGCCGCCCAGCCGCGCGGCGCCGCGGTGGTCTGGCAGATCGACCCCAACCTGGAGGCCGTCGGTGACCCCATCGAGGCCGTGATCCACGCTGCCGCCGCCGAATTGGACCCCGAGAAGGGGTACAACATGCGCTTCGTGCTGGTGGAGAACGTGGCGACCGACCCGGCCGAGGACCCGCAGGACCGGCCCGCCGCCGTGCTCGTCGTGGTCGCCAACGGCCTGGTCGTGGACGACGCCTCCTGGCGCACCGTCATCGAGGACCTCACCGCCTCGTGGTCCGGCGGCCACGCCACCCCGCACAGCGCGGACGCCCACCCGCTCGGCATCGCCCGTGCGCTGGCCGAACGCGCCGTGGACGCCGACACCATCGACGAATTGGACTGGTGGCGCGACCAGCTCGCCGATGTCGCGGAGGGCGTGTCGCCGGAGCTGGTGATCGGCGATGCCGATTCCGGTGCCCGCGGCCGGGTCTCGGTGTCCATCACCGGCGAGGGCGCGGCGGCCGTCGACGGCGTGGCACGCCGCTACGGCGCCGACATCGACGATGTGCTGCTGGCCGCCCTGGCCGCCACCCTGCTCGACCCGGGTGCCGAAACCCTGCGCGACACACTGGGTTCGGTGGTGCGGCTGATCGCCGATGGCCGCACCCCCGGCGATCCGGCCGGACTGCGGACGGTCGGCGCGTTCAGCACCACCTACCCGTTCGCGCTGCGCCTGGACGGCGTCGACCTCGCCGAGGTGCGGGCCGGCGGCCCGACCGCGGGCGCGGTCATCGAGCAGATCCGCGACCGGGCCCGCGAAGTACCCTCGCAGGGAGTCGGTTTCGGGCTGCTGCGGCACCTGAACCCGGAGACGGTGGCGGAGATCGCCGTACTCCCGGTGGGCCGCATCGGCTTCCGCTACCGTGACCTGCGCCCGGCCCGGGTCTACCCGGAACCGGTCGCCGACGACCTGTATCTGGACGTCACCGTCGACACCAGCCAGGACGGCCTCATCGCCCGCTTCGATTTCGTGGGCACGGTGCTCGACCTGGACCAGGTCAAGCAATTGGTGGAGGGCTGGGTGCAGGCGCTGGGTGGACTCGCCGAGCACGGGCGCTGACGCCCGCTGTGTGACCGACCCGTAGTATCAGCTGAATTCGACACGAGATGAAGGTGCGAAACATTGATTCGTCGACATGTCCGGAACGGGCGGCGCGGGCTGCGAGCCGCAGCCTTCCTCGCTGCCACGGCGGTTCTCACCGGTCTGATGACCGGCGTCGGCGGCGGCACCGCCTCCGCTGACCCGATCATCGACGGCAAGAAGCTGCTGGCCGATCCGGTCTCGGCGGATGGTTCGAAGATCACCAGGGCCGAGATGAAGGACGACCGGAACATCCGGCTCTACGTCTACTCCGCGGCCATGGGCGCCACCTATCCGGTCGACGTGCAGCGGCCCGCGGACGCCTCGGTGCCGCGCCCGACTCTGTACCTGCTCAATGGCGCGGGCGGCGGTCAGGACGACGCCTCCTGGGTCAAGAAGACCAATATCGTCAACGGCTTCCTGGGCGACAAGAACGTCAATGTCGTGCAGCCCATCGGCGGCAAGTGGTCCTACTACCAGGACTGGGACAATGACGATCCGGTCCTCGGCCGCAACAAGTGGACCACCTTCTTCAGCGAGGAACTACCCCCGCTGATCGACGCCGCCCTCGGCACCAACGGCGTCAATGCCATCTCCGGCATCTCCACCTCCGGCACCACCGTGCTCACCCTGGCCGAGGCCAAGCCGGACCTGTACAAGTCCGTCGCCGCCTACTCCGGCTGCGCCCAGATGGCTGACCCGCAGGGCCAGGAGTTCATGCGCCTGACCGTCGAGACCTGGGGCGGCGGCAAGCTCGAGAACATGTACGGTCCGTCGGATTCGCCCGAGTGGGCCCAGCACGATCCGGTCATCAACGCTGACAAGCTGCGCGGCATCAACCTCTACATCTCCTCCGGTAGCGGTCTGCCCGGCGTGTACGACACCCTCAACGGTCCGTACGCGCTGCCCGGCGCCTACGGCCTGGCCAACCAGATCATCATCGGCGGCGTGATCGAGGCCGGCACCAACTTCTGCAGCCACAACCTGGCGAACAAGCTGAACTCGCTGGGCATCCCGGCCACCTACAACTTCCGGGCCACCGGCACCCACTCGTGGGGCTACTGGAACGACGAGTTCATCAACTCGTGGCCGGTCCTGGCCCAGGGCCTCGGCATCTGACCGAAAGTCCACGCGGACAACACAAATCAGCCCGGCACCGACAAGGTGCCGGGCTGTTGCCGTTATGGCTGTGGTCACAGAGTGGTAGGAAGGACTAAACAAAAAGTTCGGGTACCCGTAAACTTGGTGTGTGAGTATCAGCTTGGCCGATCAGCGCAGCCCGTTCCAGCGAGCGCGATCGGCCGCGGTGTTACTCGGCCCGGCCTTCGTCGCCGCCATCGCGTACGTCGATCCGGGCAATGTCGCCTCCAATATCAGCGCCGGAGCGCAATACGGCTACCTGCTGGTGTGGGTGGTGATCATGGCCAATGCGATGGCCGGGCTGGTCCAGTTCCTGTCCGCGAAACTCGGCCTGGTGACCGGCAAGTCGCTGCCGGAGGCGGTGCGGGAGAAGTCCGGCCGTCCGGTGCGGCTCGCGTACTGGGCGCAGGCCGAGACCGTGGCGGTGGCCACCGATCTCGCCGAGGTGGTCGGCGGGGCGATCGCACTGAACCTGCTGTTCGGACTGCCGCTCATGATCGGCGGCATCATCACCGGCATCGTGTCGATGATCCTGCTGCTGATCCAGAATCTCGGCGGGCAGCAGCCCTTCGAGCGCGTCATCACCGGCCTGCTCGGGATCATCGCGATCGGATTCCTTGCCTCCCTGGTGTTCTCGCCGCCGTCGGCCTCGGAAACCCTGGGTGGTCTGGTGCCCCGCTTCGAAGGCTCCGGCAGCGTGCTGCTGGCCGCGGCCATGATCGGTGCGACCGTCATGCCGCACGTGGTCTACCTGCACTCCGGCATGGCCCGCGACCGGCACGGGCATCCGGAGGTGGGCGCCTCGCGAAACCGGTTGCTGCGCATCACCCGATACGACGTCGGCCTGGCCATGCTGCTGGCGGGCGCGGTGAACCTGGCCATGCTGCTGATGGCGGCCAGCACGCTGCGCGGTCGCGACGGGGTGGACACCATCGAGGGCGCGCACGCCGCGGTCCAGCAGGTGCTCGGCCCGGTGGCCGGGCTGTTGCTCGCGGTCGGCCTGCTCGCCTCGGGCCTGGCGTCCACGTCGGTAGGGGCCTATGCGGGGGCCATGATCATGCAGGGCCTGCTGGACCGGCGCATTCCCCTGGCCGTGCGCCGCGTGATCACGCTGATTCCCGCTCTGGTGGTGCTCGCGCTGGGCGTCGATCCCACTCGCGCCCTGATCATTTCGCAGGTGGTGCTGTCGTTCGGCATTCCGTTCGCGCTCATCCCGCTGGTGCGCTTCACCAGCGATGCCGGGCTCATGGGCGCGAACGTCAACCACCGCGTCACCACCGGCCTGGCCTGGCTGGTGGCCGCGGTCATCACCGCCCTGAACGCGGTGCTGATCTACCTGATCGTCGCCGGAAAGGGCTGACGCGCCGCGCTATTCGGCGAAGACCGCCCGGCGCTTCTGCAGCATGGCGGCCGCGCCCTCGGCGAAATCGGCCGAGCCGAGCAGTTCGCACTGGCCGGCCTTCTCGGCCGCGAGGGCGGCGTCCAGCGAGGTCAGCGCCGCCGCATTGAGGGCGCGCTTGGTGAGCTCCAGGGCGCGGCGCGGGCCGTGTGCGAGTTTGGCGACGGCCGCCTCCACCTTGGCGTCGAGCTCCTCATCGCTGTACACGCCCGCGATCAGGCTGTGCTCCACGGCCTTTCGCGCCGAGAGCCGCTCGCCGAGCAGTGCCATCTCCGCGGCCAGTGGGCGACCGGCCGCAGCGGCCACCAGGGCCGCCGCGCCGCCGTCGGGCATCAGGCCAATATTGATGAAGGCCAGCAGCAGGTAGGCGTCCTCGGACGCGTAGGCCAGATCGGCGGCCAGCGCGAAGGCCACGCCCACCCCGGCGGCCGCGCCCTTGACCCGGGCGATGACCGGAACGGGGGAGTCGACGATCGCTTTGATCATCCGGTTGGCCACGTCCATGGTCATCTCGGGCGTGATACCGCGTTCCTTCTCGCCCGGGGCGGCGGCCAGATCCGCGCCGGTGCAGAAGTCGCCGCCCTCGCCGGTCAGTACGATGACCCGCACGGCCGGATCCTGCGAGGCCGCGAGCACGGTATCGCCAAGGCCGGCCATGGTGTCATAGCTGAGTGCGTTCTTGCGTTTGGGATTGGTGATGGTGATGCGCAGCACCCGCCCGTCCTGAACCGCGGTGTACCCCGCGGTGGTCGCGATGTGCCCGCCCGTCGCCCCACCGCCACCCCTGACGGAATCACTGCGCGATGCGGTATCCATGTGCGCTCCCCGGATATATATGCGGCAGCGATGCCGCAGACTGTGTTCAGCTTTGCGAATTGTGGTTAACTTAGGGGGGTTCGTCCGGCACTGTCAACAGCTGGGGTTCGTCGAGAAGGAGAAACTGTATGGTCGCCGATCGCAGCGAGGCAGCCCTCGCTTCCGCGCGACCGGACAGTAGTTCCAGGCCATCGGACAGCGAACCCGGTCCCCGCCGCCGCCCCAAGAACCGCAAGGCCCAAATCGTGCGGGTAGCGGCCCGGGCGTTCGCCGAACGTGGCTACCACCCGGTCGGCGTGGACGAGATCGCGGCCGAGGTCGGCATCTCCGGTCCGGCGCTGTACCGCCACTTCACCAATAAATACGCGCTGCTGGTGGCCGCCGCGGAAATGGGGGCACAGCAATTGCTGGATGCCGCCAAGGCCGCCGACCATCCGGAGCTGGAATCGGAACCGCGACTCACCGCGCTGATCCGCGGCATCGCCGAGTACACCATCGATGTGCGCCGCGAGGGCGGGCTGTACCGGTGGGAGCGCCGCTACCTGGAACGCGCGGACCGCGACCGCATCCGCGTCATCTACAACGAACTGCGCGCCACCCTGGCCGCCGCCATCGCCGAGCTGTACCCCGACGCGGATGCGGTCGACATCGAGCTGCGCGCGGCCGCGGTGCTGAGCGCCATCGGCTCCATCACCGCGCATCGCACCGCCCTGTCCACCACCCGCCTGGTCAACCTGATCACCGAGATCTGCTGGGACCTGCTGCGCTGCGAACTGCCGCCCGCGCCCGCCCCGGCCACCGGCGACCCGCTGCTGCGCGGCCTGCCCGTCATCTCCAAGCGCGAGCAGCTGCTCACCGAGGCCATTCGCATCTTCGGGCGGCAGGGCTACCACGAGGCCAGCATCGAGGAGATCGGCGCCGCCGCCGGCATCAACGCCTCCAGCGTCTACCGCTACTTCGCCAGCAAGGCCGACCTGCTGGCCGCCGCCTTCCACCGCACCGGCGAACGGGTCGCCATCGGCAACAACGAGGCGCTGGCCGAGGCCACCAGCCGCGCCGACGCGGCGGTCCGGATCGCCGACCGGTTCTCCCGCATGACCTTCGCCATGCCCGAGATCCTGCCGGTCTATTTCTCCGAATTCTCGAATCTGCCCGCCTCCGAACAGCATCGGCTGCGCTCGGTGCAGCGGCAGAACGTGCTCGAATGGGCCAACCTGCTCGAAGGCGATCAGGTCGAGGCGCGCTTCCGGGTGCACGCGGCCATCGCCCAGGTCATCGATGTGGGCCGGCGCATCCGCTTCGACGGGCGGCCCGAGAACCTGGCCCGGGTGAGCGCGCTCATGCGCGCCGTACTGCTGGGCGTGCCCGCCGCCGAATAGCCTCCCGCGGCCTACCGCCGAATAGCCTCACGCGGCAGCCACTTCCACCGTCAGACCCGGTGCCGCATGCGGAACAACGCGCGGGCCACCCGGAGACGGCGCGGATGCTTCTCGAAGGTGCCCGAGGTGATCTGGTCCGGCGGATGCTTCTCGGTGATCGTCTGCGGCCGTGCGAATTCCCGCAGCGTGCGCGGATCGCGAATGCGGCCCGGCCCGTTGACCCCGTAGACCGGGGCCGCGTTGACCGTGATGAGCTCGCTGCGCAGCCGTGCCGCGAACTCCGGGACGCTGCGGGTGTCACGCGTGAAAACCGAGACGGCGCGCGGCTTTTCGGCGGAATTCACCCGGTCGGCCGCCTCGTCCATGGTGGCCACCCGATTCACCACCAGCACCGGCCCGACGGCGTCCCCGGTGACCGCGGTGCTCACCTCGGGCACGTCGGTGAGCACGATCGGCTCGATATACGGTTCGCGAATCGACTCCAGGCTCCCGACCACCAGCCGCCCGCCCCGGGTGACGGCGTCGCGCACCTGGCGGCGCACCACATCGATCTGGGCGTCCAGGATCATCGGGCCGTAGGAGGCGCGGCGGTCCGCGCCCGGGCGGAGCCGCCGGGCCTGATCGGCCACCAGCTCCAAGAACGGTTCGTACACCGAGTCGGCCACATACACGCACTGCACGCCCGCGGGCTGCTGACCGGAATTGGCCATGGCGCCGTACACCGCGGCGGCCGCGGCGGTATCGAGCTTGGCGTCGACCTGAACCACCATCGATCCGCGTCCGCCCTGCTCGACGAGCAGGGGGGTGGACGCCTGCGCGGCCAGCGTGGCCACCTCCCGCGCCCCCGCGCCGGATCCGGCGTAGGCCAGCTTGTCCACGCGGGCGCGGCACAGGGCGGCGGCGGTGCCGCTGTCGCCGGTGACCACCTGCAGCACAGGCTGATTCGGGGCCAGATGGTTCCAGGTGTCGGCCAGCCACGCGCCCACGCCGGGGGTCAGCTCACTGGGCTTGAACACCACCGCATTGCCCGAGGCCATCGCGCCGGCAATCGAATTCATCGGTGTCAGAACGGGATTCTGCCAGGGGCCGAGCACGCCGACCACGCCCAGCGGCAGGTAGCCGACGGTGCCGGGCGCCTCGCGGCGCAGTGCGGCGCCCAGCCGGGTGGTGCGGCCCAGCGTCTTCTCCGCATGCCGCGCAACCCAATCCAGATGTTCCACCGCCAGCGTCACCTCGATGGCGGCGTCGATGCGCGGCTTGCCGGTCTCGCTGCTGATCAGCTCGACCAGATCGCGGGTGCCGCGGGCCAGGCTGCGTTTCCAGTCCAGCAGCCAGCGTTTGCGCGCGTCGAATCCCAGTGCCGCCCACCATTGTTCGGCGCTACGTGCCGAGCGGACAGTGCGGGTGAGCTCGCCCGCGCCCATGCTGGCGTATTCGCCGACGACCTCCCCGGTCCTGGGGTCGAAGGACGTGAGCACCTTGGATCGGCGCGCACCGGCGCGCCCTGTTGCCGGCTGCGCCGACTCGGCCATGGTCAACCTCTCGTGGCCTGTGAATGTCTCTCCCCGCCAACGCCAGACTATGGTTCGAGTCGCAGATGCGACAAGGTAGCGAAATCGCCGCATACCGGCCGGTCTGCGCCTGGATCAGCAGCTATGCCGGAACCCTTCGGTTTGTGACCAAGCACACAGTTTGATGATTGCTGCTTCGGCAAAGAAACGGCCTCATTTGGGATGCGCCGGTAACATCACGGCCGGCGGTGTGGATCATCCCGGCGGGCGGTAGCGACTTATCCCCCGCGGGATGTGGGGACCCGCCGCACGGGGCGACATCGTTCAGCCCGACCAGCCGATAGTGGAGAGTTGATGCCCAGCTTGGACAGACCGCAACCCGGAGCACCCGATGATCCGGCCGTTTTCGTCGAAGACGTCCGCAAGTCCTTCGGCGAGGTGCACGCGCTGCAGGGGATCAGCTTCACCGCCGCCCGCGGACAGGTCCTCGGCATTCTCGGCCCCAATGGGGCGGGCAAGACCACCACGGTCAAGATCCTGTCCACCCTGCTGCGCCCGGACTCCGGCATCGCCCGCATCGCCGGGCACGACGTGCGCTCGGACCCCGCCGCGGTGCGCCGATCGATCATGATGACCGGCCAGTACGCGGCCCTCGACGAGAACCTCTCCGGTCGCGAGAACCTCGAGCTCTTCGGCCGTCTGATGGGCCTGCCGCGCAAGGCCGCCCGGCAGCGCGCCGACAACCTGCTCGAGGAGTTCGACCTCACCGGCGCGGGCCGCCGCGCGGTGCGCCACTACTCCGGCGGCATGCGCCGCCGCGTCGACATCGCCTGCGGCCTGGTGGTCCGGCCCGAGGTGGTGTTCCTCGACGAACCCACCACCGGCCTGGATCCGCGCAGCCGCCAGGGCGTCTGGGATCTCGTCACCGCGCTCAAGAACCAGGGCATCACCGTCCTGCTGACCACGCAGTACCTCGAAGAGGCCGACGTGCTCAGCGACAACATCATCGTGATCGACAAAGGTACGGTCATCGCCGAGGGCACCGCCGACGCTCTCAAGGAGAAGACCGGCGGCAGCTACTGCGAGGTCGTGCCGCTGGACCCGACCCAGCTGACCACCGTCGCCGACGCGCTCGGCGATCTGGTGCCCGACGCGGTCCGCGCGGATATGGCCGGCGGCGACCGGCTTTCGATTCCCGCCCCGGACGGTGCGGTCACCCTGTCGGAGGCTCTGCGCCGGCTCGACGCCGTCGGCGTCAAGCTCGCCGACATCGGCCTGCGCCGCCCCTCCCTCGACGACGTCTTCCTCTCGCTCACCGGGCACTCCGGCAGCCACGAGGCCACCGCCGACACGGCCGACACCGCAGGCGTGGCATGAGCGCCCCCGCGGCCGACGCCGCCGACCTGTTCGCCGGCGTACCACCGGCCCGGCCCAGCAGCTTCGCCCAGTGGCGCGCGCTCACCGGCCGCGTCGTCTGGGTGATGGCCACCAAGGGCGAACTGGCCGTCGCGGTGATCGTGCCGCTGGTGTTCACCCTCGGCTTCTACCTGCCGCTGAAGTACGTCATGCAGGTCCGCGGCATCCACTACGCGCAGTTCGTCATGCCGATCATCGTGCTGCAGACCATGTCCTTCACCATGATGTCGAACGCGCAGCTGGCCGCGTTCGAGGCCATGACCGGGCTCAACACCCGCATGCAGACCATGCCCATCGGCAAGCTGGTGCCGCTGCTGTCCCGGCTGTCCGCGGGCCTGGTGCGCTCGGTGGTCTCGCTCATCGCGGCGCTGGGCTGGGGTCACCTGATCGGCTTCCGATTCGTCGCCGGCTGGGGCCAGGCCGTGCTGTTCTGCGTCTTCTCCCTCGCCGTCGGCACCATCCTGGCCATCGGCGCCGACGGGCTGGGGTCACTGACCAAGAGCCCCGAATCGCTGAGCCAGGCCCTGACCCTGCCGACCCTCATCTTCGGCATGCTGTCCTGCGGCTTCGTGCCTGAGGCCGGCTTTCCCGCGTGGGTGCGGCCGTTCGTGCGCAATCAGCCCATCTCGCAGTTCTCCTTCGCGCTGCGCGACATGGCCGAGCACGGGGTGACCTGGCAGGTGTTGTGGGTGCCGCTGGTGTGGCTGGGCGGCCTCGCGGTCGTCTTCACGCCGATGGCGATCTGGGCGAGTGTGAGGCGATCATGAGCAGTGCGGTGACGGCCCAAGTGGACGAACAGGATTCGGCGGCCGGACAGGATTCGGCGGTCGAAGTGGAATCGTGGGCGGGACATCAGCCGCTGCCGGTGGTGAAACCGCGGTCGGAGCGCGCGCTCTCGATCTGGCTGGAACAGAGCCTGATCCAGTGCAAGCGCCTGCTCATCGGCTGGATGCGCGATCCCGCGACCACCATTCAGACCCTCATCTACCCGGCGGCCACGCTGATCATGTTCCGGATCGTGCTGGGCGACTCCATCACCCAGGCCACCGGCATGCCCAGCATCTACGGCACCGTGCCGATGGTCATGCTGGTCGCGGCCATGTCCGGTTCGGTGGTGAGCGCGCTCGGCTTCAAGACCGAGAAGGCCACCGGACTGCTCGGGCGGTTCTACACCATGCCCATCCACCGCGCGGCCGGACTCACCGGACGACTGCTGGCCGAGGCGCTGCGGGTGCTCGTCACCTCCGTGTTCGTCCTCATCGTGGGCGTGTGCATCGGCTTCCGGTTCTGGTACGGGCCCGCGGCTTCGATTGCCATGCTGGCCATTCCGATCCTGTTCGCCATCGGGTTCGCTGTACTGGTCACCGCGCTGGCCACGCTCACCGAGGGCGTGCTGCTGGTCTCGCTGATCGGCATCGTCAACACCCTGCTGATGTTCTTCAACTCCGGTTTCGTGCCGGTGTTCGCCTATCCGGTCTGGCTGCAGAAGACGGTCGAGAACCAGCCCATGAGCACCGCCATCGACGCCATGCGCGGACTGTCCTACGACGGGCCGATCGCGGCACCGCTGTGGAAGACCGTGGCGTGGTCGGTCGGCATGATCGTGGTGTGCGCCTACCCCGCGATCCGCGGGTACCGGCGGGCGGCGGAGACCGGAGCCTAGACACGCCCGACCAGTTTCCCCGGGGCCGCACCGGAGTTCGAGTGGCGTGCGTCACGTTAAGGTGGGCGCCATGAACTACCTGGTTACCGGGGCAACCGGGTTCATCGGTCGATTTCTGCTCCCCGAACTCCTGAAACGCGGCGCGGACGTCCACGTCCTGGTGTGCCCGGGCGAAGGCTCCGTGCTGCGTTTCAACCGCTGCCTGCGCGACTGGAGTGCCCCCGACCGGGTACGCCCGGTGCGCGGCGACCTCGGCGCGCCCGGGCTCGGCATCGACGCGGGCTGGATTGCGGCGCACCGCGGTTCGATCGACCACGTCTTCCACCTGGCCGCCGGCTTCGACACCCGCGGCGCGGGCGGCGGCACCCGGCGGGTCGCCGAGCTCGCGGCGGCGCTGGAAGCCGGACGGCTGCACCATGTTTCGACGGTGCGCGTCGCCGGAGCCCGGGAGGGCCTGTTCACCGAGGACATGACCGACGTCGGACAGCTGCTGCCCACCCCCTACCAGCGGGCCATGTTGCGGGCCGAGCAGGATGTGCGCGAGCAGACCGCGGTGCCGTGGCGGATCTACCGGCCCGCCATCGTGATCGGCCATTCCCGCACCGGCGAGATCGACCGCATCGACGGCCCCTACTACTTCTTCCGGCTGCTGCGCATGGCCGCGCAGCTGCCCCGCATCCTGCCCGTGATCGCGCCCGAACTCGGCGAAACCAATCTGGTGCCGGTCGATTTCGTGGCCCGCGCCCTCGACCACATCGCGCACCGGCCCGGCGACACACCCGCCACGTACCACCTGGTGGATCCGCGCGAGCAGAGTGTCGCCGACGTCTTCAACCTCTTCGCCGACGAGGCCGGGGCGCCGCACCTCATCCAGGTCATGCCCAAGCAGACCCTCGACCTCACCCTGCGCGTACCCGGCATGGGCTGGGTGCTGCGCCAGGTCGGCATTCCCATGGACGTCATCGAGGACACCGAACTGTCGTGCCGCTTCGACTCCCGCCACACCGCGGCCGCGCTCGCCGGCACCGATATCAAGGTGCCGCCACTGGCCGCCTACGCCGCGATCATCTGGAAGTACTGGATCGAGAACTGGGTCTGAGCCCTACTGCGCGGTGTCCCCGGGTAGCAGATCCTCCCGGGGCAGCAGCAGGTCGTCCAGCGGGCGCGGGCGGCCGAAATCCCAATCCACCCAGCGGTTCCGGTTGGTCCAGCCCACCAGGTCGTAGCGCCAGCGGAACGGCTGGGTGGTGCCGACCGTCATGAACAGCGCCGTGCCCAGCGCCGAGTAGTCGGCGTGCGCCGACAGCAGCGCGCGTTGCTGCCGGGGCGGGCGGGTGAAGAACGCGTCGAACATGGCGACGGACTGGGCGGTCGTCAGCCGGCCTAGGCCGTACACGCCTCGCATGCGCATCCAATAGACCAGGCGCGCCTGCCACGGCCACAGCGCCTCGACCGGATCGTCGCCGCGGCGCACCGCGTCCAGGGCGGTATCCACCAGCGCCAGCGAATCCGCCACGCAGTACCCGGTGATCGGATGCATCATGCCGCCGCGCGAGCCGAACGGAATCACCCGGCCGCGACCGGCTTTCGGGGGCAGCTCGTCGAGCGGATAGTGAGCGGCCTCGGTCGGCTCGTCACCGCGCAGCCGAATCCCGTGCGCCGCCAGCCGATTCAGGGTGCGCCGCCGCAGCTCGTGCTGCGGCATACCGCCGCGCAGGCCCAGGCTGGTCTCCTCGAAGATCACCGTGCCGTCCCCGAGCGGCACCGAGTACAGGAACGACGGCGGCTCGTCCGGGCCCGCGCCGTTCTCGTCGCGCCAGTCCAGCAGCAGGCCCTCACCGGCGGTCACCATCGGGGCCGCGGTGTCCTCGTCCACGAAGATGCCGTGTGCGCTGGCGGTGCGCCGCGCGCCCGGCGCGGCCTGGCCGCGGGTGTCGAACACGGTGGCGGCGCGCACCTCGGTGCCGTCGGCCAGCTCCACCCGGTGCGCCTCCACCGTGCGCGCACGGCCCGCGATGACCGTCGCGTCGTCCAGCGGCAGCGCGTCGAACAGGCCCTGCTTGGACAGCACGCAGTAGGGCCGGGGAATCCGGTGCTCGGTGGTCGTCCACACCGCGGGCGCCTCGATGCGGCTGGCGATCGCGCCCTGCCCCAGCCACTCCGGCAGCTCGTCCACCCAGCACGAGAAGGTCGGCGCCCACAGCCGTGTCGGCCGCGGATCCACCGCGACCACCCGCATACCCGCCGCCATGGCGCGATGCGCCAGCGCCCGCCCTGTGGGACCGAGCCCCACCACGCACACGTCGGCCGCCCTGCCGACCTCACGGCCACTCATACCCGCATTCAAACAGCCGCGTCCCGGCCCCGCCAGGCCGACTCCGACTTCGCACCCCCGCGCTGTGCGGCCGAATCCTCGCCGCGCGCGCCACCCTTCGGCGGTCATTGCCGCTTGCTATCGTGCGTGCGGTGGGCGACCGGCGGATGCGATGAGGTGGGGAGAGACGGAATGAACACCGGCAAGCGATATTGGTGGGTGCCGCCGACCGCGTCATCGGTGCTGTTCGGGTTCGGCCTGCCCGTCTACTTCGCGCTCTTCGTGCTCAGCGGGTTCGCCACCGACTCGTGCAACGGCCGCGACTCCTGCCGGAACACCTTCGGGCACCTCGACAACGCCCAGCATCTGCTGCTGTTCGGGCTGCTCGCGGTGACCGCGCAATGGGTGGTCGCCTACTGGGCGCCGTGGGCGGTGCGCATCGTGCTGGCGGTAGTGCCGATCGGGCTGGGTTTCGCGGCCCTGGTCATGCTGATGAGTACCCCGGTCGGCGCATAGCCGGACTCGGGCAGGCGGCAAGTCTGTTGCGGGACAACGGACTTGCCGGCCATCGAACGTTCGGTATCACGGAGCGGATCACTCGGCCGGCGTCGACGACGGCGACGTGGACGGGGTGCCGCCGGGTGCGGCCGGCGGGGTGGCACCGGGCGAATTCGGCGGCGTCCCATTCATATTGGCGTGCTCGCGGGCGTGAGCGACGCGGGTCGCGGCTATGGCGCCGTTGGCTTCCTGCCCCTGCACCATGATCTGATCGCCGACCGCGAACTGCGCGGCGGTCTCGCTCTTCGCCTTGGTGCCGAATTCCGTGCTGGGGGAGATGGTCACGGTCTCGGTGCTGCCGTCCTGTTTGGTGATCATCCAGGATCCGGAGTTCTCGCTGGTGATCTTGCCGCCGACGCCCCGGCCGCCCTGACCACCCTGGCCGTCGCCGTGGTGTCCGTCCGGCCCCTGCTGCTGATTGCCGCCGCCCGCGGAGTTGTGATCGCTGGACCCGCAGGCGGCCAGGCCCAGGGTGGCCGCCAGGGCCAGTGCTGCGCCGGCCACGGAGATGGTGACACGACCGGGCCTGCGCCGTCCCGGAACGGGGTGGGAACTGTCTGCGGCGGGAATTGAATCTGTCATGGCCGCAACGCTATTGATGGTAGCTGTGAGGTTCCTCGGCGTCGGCTGGTGAGTCACTCTCAGCTGGTTGTGACTACTTCGGCGTCACCCAGGTGGTGATGTCGGCATGCACGACCTCCAGGCCCGACCGGTCGAAGATCGACACCGGCACCACCAGATCCCGCCCCTCGATGATCTGCGAGAAATCCGGAACCTCCGGCAACTTCGCGACGGCCCGCAGTCCCGAGTTCGCCTTCGCCAGATACTGCACGTTCATCGCCTTGGGGATCCACCGATGCGTCTCCGGCACCGTCGCCTCCGACAGCATGCCCATCGCCACCTCGGCCAGGTTGCATGCCGCGATCGCGTGGAACGTCCCCAGATGATTGTGAATCCCGAACCACTTGGGTGCGGTCACCTCGCACAGCCCCGGCTCCAATCGGACCACGCTCGGCAGCACCGTCCCGAAATACGGCACCCGCGCCACCATCCCGATGGAGAACAACGTGTGCCCGATCCGATTGTCGGGAAGCTTCTTCCACCCGCGATACGTAGCGGTCTCTTTAGCCATGCCCACATCTTACTCAAAAGTAAGTTCTGCGGGAACGTGCCTCGGGTCCAGCTCTCGGACTCCCGCGAATAGGTCATCGAATCGGTAGACGGTCCGCCTCGCTGCGCGAAACCGAATGGTTGCTTGTTATCTGGATGGGCCGTGCCGGGGGTGCGGCTGGGAGCGGACGCCACACGGGTCGGCTATCGGGGAATCAGGAGTTCTCGAAATCATGCGTATTCGCACCGCGGTCGCCACCGTTGGCATCGCACTCGCGGGGGTGGCCCTCGCCACCACGGCATCCGCCGGCTCGGCTGCGGCCTTCACGCCGTACATCAATCCGGGCGGCGGCATCTACGTCGGTGTGGACCTCGACCACGACGAGACCGTGGCCCTGTCCAACACCTGGATCCCGGCGGCGATCGACCAGATCAACAGGGCCAACAACCGGATCGCCCTCGACCCGTACTATTCGGAGATTCTGATGGTCGACGGCAAGATGTACGGCAACCTGACGCAGGTCGTCGGTGAGGCCGCCGACACGCCTGGCGGGCAGGTCGGCCTGGCCCTGATCGACCCCGCCGTGCATCACGGTGGCAACTTCCTGTTGATTCAGGATCTCGGCGGCTGGGACTACTACCTCCAGGATCTCCACAACCGCTGAGGTGTGAAATGGCCGGTGCGAGAGCCGAGTTCCGCACCGGCCTCGCGCTGTCCGGGCCGGGCGCCTCGACCCGGTGTGACCAGGGCCATCGAGTCCGGGTGGGGGAAGGGGCGATTTGAAGTCGCCCCGGGGCTCGAGGCATACTGTTCGGGTTGCCCACACCGGGTTGCGTCTTTTCCGTTGGATCGGCGCTGGTCGTGGGTGAGCAAGACCCAATTTTGCACCCCGCTGGATTGCGGCGTGGGTGCGTCCGGAACAATGTTCCGAGGCTTACAGGATTTTGGTCCGGGCTGAGGAATGAGCGGCGGAGCGACACGCCCGACCGCGTGGACCGGATGAACCATGACAGATGAACAGCGGCGATGGATCGGGCCCAGGTGGCCGGTCGTGTGGTGGCTGATGCGTCTTCGTGTGTTCGGGCTGTGCAAATGAGGGTGGTGTGAGAGCGAAAGCTCTTGGACCACAACGTAAGCGGAGAAAAGGACACTCAGCGTGGCGGGACAGAAGATCCGCATCAGGCTCAAGGCCTACGACCATGAGGCGATCGACGCGTCTGCGCGCAAGATCGTCGAGACGGTGACCCGTACCGGTGCCCGCGTCGTCGGCCCGGTGCCGTTGCCCACCGAGAAGAACGTGTACTGCGTCATCCGTTCGCCGCACAAGTACAAGGACTCGCGCGAGCACTTCGAGATGCGTACGCACAAGCGGCTGATCGACATCCTCGACCCGACGCCGAAGACGGTTGACGCCCTGATGCGCATCGACCTGCCGGCCAGCGTCGACGTCAACATTCAGTGACGGGGACTTCGAATATGACTGACAACAAGAGCCGTCCGGCCGCGGGCATCCTGGGCACCAAGCTCGGCATGACCCAGGTCTTCGACGAAAAGAACCGCGTCGTTCCCGTGACCGTCGTCAAGGCGGGCCCGAACGTCGTTACCCAGATCCGCACCGTGGAGCGCGACGGCTACTCCGCCGTCCAGGTCGCCTACGGCGCGATCGACCCCCGCAAGGTGAACAAGCCGGTCTCCGGCCAGTTCTCCAAGGCCGGTGTCACCCCCCGCCGCCACATCGCCGAGCTCCGCCTCGCCGACGTGTCCAACCTCGAGGTCGGCCAGGAACTCGGCGCCGACATCTTCGAGGCGGGCGCCTACGTCGACGTGACCGGCACCTCCAAGGGCAAGGGCTTCGCGGGCACCATGAAGCGCCACGGCTTCCGTGGTCAGGGTGCCTCGCACGGTGCGCAGGCCGTGCACCGTCGTCCGGGTTCCATCGGTGGTTGCTCCACCCCGGGCCGTGTCTTCAAGGGCATGCGCATGTCGGGCCGCATGGGTAACGACCGCGTCACCACGCAGAACCTCTCGGTCCACAAGGTGGATGCCGAGAACGGCCTGCTGCTGATCAAGGGCGCGATCCCGGGCCGCACCGGCGGCATCGTGATCGTCAAGAGTGCAGTGAAGGGTGGTGCCCGGGCATGAGCACCGAGACCAAGACCAACCTGACGCTCACGGTCAAGGCCGCTGGCGGCAAGACCGAGGGCACCGTCGAGCTCCCCGCGGAGATCTTCGACGTGACCGCGAACATCGCGCTGATGCACCAGGTCGTCGTGGCCCAGCAGGCCGCGGCTCGCCAGGGCACGCACGCCACCAAGACCCGCGGCATGGTCCGCGGCGGTGGCAAGAAGCCGTACCGCCAGAAGGGCACCGGCCGTGCGCGCCAGGGTTCGACCCGTGCGCCGCAGTTCGCCGGCGGTGGCACCGTCCACGGCCCGCAGCCGCGTGACTACACCCAGCGCCTGCCCAAGAAGATGAAGGTCGCCGCGCTGCGTGGCGCTCTGTCGGACCGGGCTCGCAACGAGCGCATCCACGTGATCACCGAACTGGTGTCGGGCCAGACCCCGTCGACCAAGTCGGCCAAGTCCTTCCTCGCCGAGCTGTCGGAGCGGAAGAACATCCTGGTCGTCGTCGGTCGTGAAGATGTCACCGCGTGGAAGAGCGTGGCGAACCTGCAGGGCGTGCACCCGATCGCCCCGGACCAGCTGAACACCTACGACGTTCTCAAGAGCGACGAAATCGTGTTCTCGGTCGAGGCGCTCAACGCCTTCGTGCACGGCCCCGCCGAAGCTGCACAGGAGGAGAGCAAGTGACCACCATCGCCGATCCCCGCGACATCCTGCTCGCGCCGGTGATCTCCGAGAAGTCCTACGGACTGATCGAAGACGGCACCTACACCTTCCTGGTGCACCCGGACTCGAACAAGACGCAGATCAAGATCGCCGTTGAGAAGGTTTTCGGTGTGAAGGTCACGAGCGTCAACACCGCCAACCGTCAGGGCAAGCGCAAGCGGACCCGCTTCGGTTACGGCAAGCGCAAGGACACCAAGCGCGCGCTCGTAACCATCTCGGCCGACAGCAAGCCCATC
Organism: Nocardia sp. NPDC046763; assembly: GCF_040645495.1. Taxonomy (NCBI): domain Bacteria; kingdom Bacillati; phylum Actinomycetota; class Actinomycetes; order Mycobacteriales; family Nocardiaceae; genus Nocardia; species Nocardia sp. NPDC046763. The sequence continues at coordinate 23,701 of NZ_JBEYYI010000004.1, forward strand.
GAGATCTTCGGAGGCCCGGTCGCGTAAGCGGCTGGAGCTCCAGAAAGTAGAGAAGAACTCATGGCAATCCGTAAGTACAAGCCGACAACCCCGGGTCGCCGCGGTGCCTCGGTCTCGGACTTCGCCGAGATCACCCGCTCGACCCCCGAGAAGTCGCTGCTGCGTCCGCTCACCAAGACCGGTGGCCGTAACGCGCAGGGCCGCATCACCACTCGTCACAAGGGTGGCGGTCACAAGCGCGCCTACCGTCTGATCGACTTCCGTCGACTGGACAAGGACGGCATCCCGGCCAAGGTCGCGCACATCGAGTACGACCCCAACCGCACCGCCAACATCGCGCTGCTGCACTTCGCCGACGGCGAGAAGCGCTACATCATCGCGCCCAAGGGCATCGCCCAGGGCACGAAGATCGAGTCGGGCACCGGCGCGGACATCAAGCCGGGCAACAACCTGCCGCTGCGCTCCATCCCGACCGGTACCACCGTCCACGCGGTGGAGCTGCGTCCGGGCGGCGGCGCCAAGCTGGCTCGTGCCGCGGGCATGTCCATCCAGCTGCTGGGTAAGGAAGGCGCCTACGCCGTCCTGCGTATGCCCTCCGGTGAGATCCGTCGCGTCGACGTGCGCTGCCGCGCCACCATCGGCGAGGTCGGCAACGCCGAGCAGTCGAACATCAACTGGGGCAAGGCCGGCCGTATGCGGTGGAAGGGCGTTCGCCCGACCGTCCGTGGTGTGGTCATGAACCCGGTCGACCACCCGCACGGTGGTGGTGAGGGTAAGACCTCCGGTGGTCGCCACCCGGTCTCCCCGTGGGGCAAGCCCGAGGGCCGCACCCGTAAGCCCAACCGTCCCAGCGACAAGCTCATCGTCCGCCGCCGCGGCAAGAAGCGTTAAGGAGGAGGTTAGACATGCCACGTAGCCTGAAGAAGGGCCCGTTCGTCGACGAGCACCTCCTCAAGAAGGTGGACGTCCAGAACGAGAAGGGCACGAAGCAGGTCATCAAGACCTGGTCGCGTCGTTCCACCATCATCCCGGATTTCATCGGCCACACGTTCTCGGTCCACGACGGCCGCAAGCACGTGCCGGTGTTCGTGTCCGAGAACATGGTTGGACACAAGCTCGGTGAATTCGCGCCGACTCGCACGTTCAAGAGCCACGTCAAGGAAGATCGGAAGAGCAAGCGGCGATGAGCACTGAAACTCAGAACCCGACCGCGCGCGCGACCGCCAAGCACGTTCGCGTGACGCCGATGAAGGCCCGTCGCGTCGTGGACCTGGTCCGTGGACGCCGTGTCGAGGATGCGCTGAACATCCTGAAGTTCGCGCCGCAGGCCGCGAGCGAGCCGGTCGCCAAGGTGGTGGCCTCGGCCGCCGCCAACGCGGAGAACAACCTCGGCCTGAACCCGGCCACGCTGGTCATCTCGACCGCGTACGTCGACGAGGGCGCGACCATGAAGCGTTTCCAGCCGCGTGCCCAGGGCCGCGCGTTCCGGATCCGCAAGCGCACCAGCCACATCACCATCGAGGTCGAGAGCGTGCCCACCGCCGGCGCTGCCACTCGTAGCCGCCGGAAGGGAGGGGCAAAGTAAATGGGACAGAAGATCAATCCCCATGGCTTCCGCCTCGGTATCACCACCGACTGGAAGTCGCGTTGGTACGCGGACAAGCAGTACGCGGACTACGTGAAGGAAGACGTCGCGATCCGCAAGCTCCTCGCCACCGGCATGGAGCGGGCCGGCATCTCGAAGGTCGAGATCGAGCGCACCCGTGACCGCGTGCGTGTGGACATCCACACCGCGCGTCCGGGCATCGTGATCGGCCGCCGTGGCGCCGAGGCCGACCGCATTCGCGCCGAGCTGGAGAAGCTCACCAAGAAGCAGGTTCAGCTGAACATCCTCGAGGTGAAGAACCCCGAGTCGGATGCGCAGCTGGTTGCTCAGGGTGTGGCCGAGCAGCTGTCGAACCGTGTGGCGTTCCGTCGCGCGATGCGCAAGGCCATCCAGTCGGCCATGCGTTCGCCGAACGTCAAGGGCATCCGTGTGCAGTGCTCCGGCCGTCTCGGCGGCGCGGAAATGTCGCGCTCGGAGTTCTACCGTGAGGGTCGGGTGCCGCTGCACACGCTGCGTGCCGACATCGACTACGGCCTGTACGAGGCGAAGACCACCTTCGGCCGCATCGGCGTGAAGGTCTGGATCTACAAGGGCGACATCGTCGGCGGCAAGCGTGAGGTCACCGCGGTGGCCCCGTCCGGCCGCGACCGTGACGACCGCCCGCGTCGCGAGCGTCCGAGCCGTCCGCGTCGTAGCGGTGCCCAGGGCACCACCGCGACCAGCACTGAGGCCGGCCGCGCCGCCACCGCTGTGGCGGAGGCTCCGGCAGAGAATCAGGAGGGCTGACCTATGTTGATGCCCCGCAAGGTCAAGCACCGTAAGCAGCACCACCCGAAGCGCTCGGGTATGGCCAAGGGTGGCACCGCGGTGTCGTTCGGCGAGTTCGGTATCCAGGCTCTGGAGCCGGCCTACGTCACCAACCGGCAGATCGAGTCGGCGCGTATCGCGATGACCCGCCACATCAAGCGTGGCGGCAAGGTCTGGATCAACATCTACCCGGACCGTCCGCTCACCAAGAAGCCGGCCGAAACCCGCATGGGTTCCGGTAAGGGTTCGCCGGAGTGGTGGATCGCGAACGTGAAGCCCGGTCGGGTCATGTTCGAGTTGTCTTACCCGAACGAGGAGACCGCTCGTGAGGCCCTGCGCCGCGCGATGCACAAGCTCCCGATGAAGTGCAGGATCGTGACCAGGGAGGAGCAGTTCTGATGGCTACCGCTAATCCGGCCGCAGAGCTCCGCGAGCTCGACAATGACGCGCTCGTCGCCAAACTGCGCGAATCCAAGGAAGAGCTGTTCAACCTGCGCTTCCAGATGGCGACCGGCCAGTTGCAGAACAACCGGCGCCTGCGCGTGGTCCGCCACGAGATCGCGCGCATCTACACGGTCATGCGTGAGCGCGAGCTCGGCCTGGCCTCCGGTCCTGAAGGCAAGGGAGACGCGGCATGAGTGACGCCAAGGGCCCGGCCAAGACGCCGGCCAAGCAGGAGGAGCGGGGCCAGCGCAAGGTGCGCATCGGCTACGTCGTCTCCGACAAGATGACCAAGACCATCGTGGTCGAGCTGGAAGATCGCGTGAAGCACAAGCTTTACGGCAAGATCATCCGCACCACCTCGAAGGTGAAGGCCCACGACGAGAACGAGATCGCCGGTGTCGGCGACCGCGTGCAGCTGATGGAGACCCGTCCGCTGTCCGCCACCAAGCGGTGGCGTCTGGTCGAGGTCCTGGAGAAGGCCAAGTAAGCCTGCTCCTCGACTGAAACGGTCGTAAGCGTAAGGCCCGCTTCCCATTCGGGAAGCGGGCCTTATCTCTTTTTCCGAGTGTTTTTCTGTGGGTCGATAGGTGCTATGCGTGCCCGCGCTCGAGTGTGATCAAACCGAAACCCTGTATATCCGAACGGAATTGGCGTGTCGCACCGGTGAGGCGCTAGTTTTGTCTGGCTATGAGGGATGCTGCAACAACTTCCGGGGCTTGGCGGATCGACGACCGGACCGCGGTGACATTCCGCGATGCGGCGGTGGCGTGGGCTCTGGCCGCCCATGAGGTGCTGGCCGAATGCGCCTCCGGCTACGGCCATTTCGTGACCATCAATGAGCTGGCCGAGCGGGTGCAGGAGATGTCGGGCATCCGTACCGACGCCCCCACCCGCACCTGGATGGACGCCATCCTGCGCAAGGTCGCCCGCCGCTGCCACAATGCCGGCGAGCCGCCGCTGACGGCGTTGTGTGTCAAGCAGAACCACAAGGTCAGCGACAGCTACAAGTACGTGCTGGAGTTGGCCCACCTACCCGTCCCGGCCGATCTCGAAGTGCATGCCGCCTACGCCCGCTGGCAGTGCTACGCCGCCTACGGCGCGGACATCCCCTCCGACGGCGGCATCCCGCCCCTGATCCCGCGCAATGGCGGCGCACCCCGCCGAGTCACTCCCGCCGGGCCGGTCTCCACTCCCAAGCCGGAACCCGAGGCCCGCAAGGCGGTCTGCAACTCCTGCTTCACCGAACTCCCCGCCAACGGCGTCTGCTACTACTGCTGACGCGCGGTCGAGCCGGAACTCGAAGGCCCGCTTCCCCGGAGCGGGTCTTCGCGTCTCCAGAGCCCTCACGCATCCGGCGTTCCAGCCGGAGCGGCGGCCTGGGTTCGCCGAGCAGTGAGGCCGGTTCGGTCGTTTCTTCGTCCTCCTTCGGCTCGCCCGCTCGGCAGGTGACGCGCTTCCAGGATGCGGTGGTGCCTCGCCGTCGGCCGGTGCGTATTCGTGTTGCGCGGCGTCGTTGCCGCGACCCGGCGGCGTTGCCGGGATGGTCTCGACAGTAGGGTGCGCCACTACCGGGGCGAATCGGCCGATCATTGCCGTCACCCGCCACGAGGGTGGCGAACACCCGCCGGATGCGCTCATCGCCAGCACGATCGCACCGATCGTGACGGGGTCGGTCACCTTCGCACCCCGCGCCTTTCCGGAGCTGTCCCGCGCCGGCACCGCTGATTCGACGCCATCCATCGCGGCCGGCTCCGCCCGCGGCGTCGGGGTCTGCCGGTCCGAGCGCTCGTCGTCGATCCCCGTGGCGGCCATCGATACTCGAACCGTCACGCCACGGTGGTCGTTCTGCGCGATACCCATCGGAAACCTCTTGCCCGCCTGGGCGGCCGACGCCGACCAGGATGCGAATCGACAAGACCGATTCTCATCGCTCGTATCGGGCGGCGCACGGGTACGCCGCTACCTGAACAGGACAAAACGGGCAATAAGGCTCGCGCAAGGTCATCGCCCGCAGCGGGATAGGGCCGACCATCGCCGGCGCGGCGCGCCGAGTCCGTTGTGGCACAACGAAATCGACAACCGGCGCATCGACCTTTCACTGCGCGGTGCAGGTAGCCGACTACTTGCGGACAACTGTCGCAGGGTTCCGCGACGCGGGAATCAGGCTGGGGTGCGGAGGGATTCGAGGGTGTGGACGAGCGGTGCCAGTTCGGGATTGCGGGAGGCTGCGGTGAGCGCCTCCCGGAGGGCGGTGGCGTTTGTGGGGCGGGCCGCCTCCAGGAGCTCATGGCCGGCGTCGGTGACCTTGGTGTAGATGCCACGGCGGTCGTGGGGGCAGAGGTAGCGCGAGAGGAGGCCGCGGTCCTCGAGGCGGGTGACCAAGCGGGTGGTGGCGGACTGGGAGAGGACGACGGCGTCGGCCACCTGTTTCATCTGGAGCATGCCGCCGTCGCCGTCGTGCTGGCGGGAGAGGGCGTCGAGCAGGGAGTATTCGCGGACGCTGAGGTCGTGGGCCGACTGGAGGGCGCGTTCGATGTGGGCCTCGATGGTGCCGTGCAGCAGGGAGAGGGCGCACCAGCCCTGGGCCAGGGCGGTCATGGCGGGATCGGTGGCTGTCATCGCGTTTCCTCGGGTCGGAGGGACTCCCGCCAGGATAGACCAACTCCGCAATAGCCAGCGCTTGCAAGTAATATGCGTATGCAACTATTGTTGGCGCACGTAAAGCGCTCTTGCAACTCATTGCTCGGAAGGTGTATCCATGCCACTCGCGCTGCTCGCCCTCGCCATCGGGGCTTTCGGGATCGGCACCACGGAATTCGTGATCATGGGTCTGCTGCCCGAGGTCGCCGGGGACTTCGGCGTCTCCATTCCGACCGCCGGCTGGCTGGTCACCGGCTACGCGCTGGGCGTCATGCTCGGTGCGCCGGTGATGACCGCGCTCGGCACCAAGATCTCCCGCAAGCGCATGCTCATGTTGCTGATGGGATTGTTCATCGCCGGAAACCTCTTGTCCGCCATCGCCCCGGTCTTCGGGATCATGCTGCTGGGCCGGGTGGTCGCCTCGCTGGCGCACGGCGCGTTCTTCGGCATCGGCTCGGTGGTGGCCGCCGATCTGGTGGCGCCGGACAAGAAGGCCGGGGCCATCGCCATGATGTTCACCGGCCTCACCGTCGCCAATGTGGTGGGCGTGCCGCTGGGCACCCTGGTGGGCCAGACCGTCGGCTGGCGCATCACGTTCACAGCGGTCGCCGCGCTGGGCGTGGCCGGACTGCTGGGCGTGGCCAAGCTGGTGCCGGACCTGCCCAAGCCGGAGGGCGTGCACCTGCGGCACGAACTGGCCGCCTTCGAGAACATTCAGGTGCTGCTGGCCATGGCCATGACGGTGCTGGGTTTCGGCGGCGTGTTCGCGGCCATCACCTATATCGCGCCGATGATGACCGGGGTGACCGGTTTCGCCGACGGGTCGGTGACCTGGCTGCTGGTGCTGTTCGGCCTCGGCATGTTCGCCGGAAACCTGGTGGGCGGCAGGTTCGCCGACCGGGCGCCGATGCTCATGCTGGTCGCACCGCTGGCGGGGCTCGCGGTGGCGCTGGGTCTGTTCACGGTGACCGCGCACGACAAGATCGGGGCCGCCGTGACGATCTTCGTGATCGGCGTGCTCGGCTTCGCGACCGTGCCGTCTTTGCAGAAACGGGTGCTCGATCAGGCGCACGCGGCGCCGACGCTGGCCTCGGCCATGAATATCGGCGCGTTCAACCTGGGCAATGCCATCTCGGCGTGGCTGGGCGGGCTGGTGATCGCGGCCGGATTCGGTTACACGGCCCCGAACTGGGTCGGTGCCGCGCTGGCGGTTTCGGCACTGCTGCTGGCCTGCCTGTCGGAGGCGCTGGAGCGCCGCGCCGCACATCAGTTTTCGACATTCCAGACGAACCAGGCGTACCGTACCGTCCATTCTTGAGCGCTTGTCCGCGCCGCGCTAACCTCGCCGACGTGTCCGGATTCGGTCACGGCTAATCGAGCGCGATCGGTGAGTTTGCATGCTCGACAATGTTTTACGGATCGCCATAGTTGGAGTGGGACCGCGGGGTCTGAATGTTTTCGAACGCATTTGCGCCAACGCTCGGCAGTTAGGCATCTCGGCCGGGGTCGAACTGGTGCTCATCGATTCGACCCGGGTCGGTACCGGATCGGTCTGGCGCACCGACCAGCCCGCGCACCTGTTCATGAACACGGTCGCCGAGCAGGTCACCATATTCACCGACGACACCGTCGAGATGGCGGGCCCGGTGGAACGCGGCCCCAGCCTCTACGAATGGTCGAACTTTCTGGCGAAGATCGGCAATTTCGCGAGCCTGCCCAGCACCGCTCTCGGTGCGGCCCTGCGGATTTCCCCGGAGAGCTATCCGCCACGCGCCTTCTACGGCCATTACCTGCGCTGGGCCTTCGAGCGAACTCGCGACAGATACGCCGATTGGGTGCGGGTACGCGAAATCGTGGCAACCGTGGTGGATATGCGCGACGGCCCCGGCGGATTCCAGGAGCTGGAACTCGGTACCGGCGAACGCCTGCGCGGCCTGCACGCGGTGGTGCTCACCCAGGGCCACCTGGCCGAAGCGCCGCCGGGTGCGTCCGGTTCGCTCGCCGACACCGCGGATCGCCTGGGCCTCACCTACATTCCGCCCGGCAATGCCGCCGATGTGGATCTGAACCGCATTCCCGAGGGGGACCCGGTCATCATCCGCGGCCTGGGCCTCACCTTCTTCGACTACCTGGCCCTGCTGACGGCGGGCCGCGGCGGCCGGTTCACGGAGTCCGAGACCGGACTGGAGTACATCGCCTCGGGCCGGGAGCCGCTCATCGTCACCGGCTGCCGCCGCGGCGTCCCGCATCACGCGCGCGGTGAGCATCAGAAGGGGGTGGCCGGCCGCTACGAGCCGCTGCTGCTCAATGGTGACCGCATCGCTCGATTGCGCCACCGCGCACGGAAATTCGGCGACGTCTCTTTTCGCCGCGACGTCTGGCCGCATATCGCGCGGGAAGTCGAGTCGGTCTACTACACCCGCCTGATCGCGGACCGGGTCAGCCCGCACCGCCTGGCCTCGTTCCGCGACCGCTACCTGATCGCCCCGACCGCCGAGGACGCCGAGGAACTGCTGAACCGCTTCGGCGTGCCCCCGCAGGACCGCTGGGACTGGCGCACGCTCGCCGACCCCACCGGCGGCCGCTACTTCACCGATCCCGCGGATTTCCACGCCTGGCTGCTGGCCTACCTCGACGCCGATGTGCAGCAGGCGCACCTGGGCAATGTGCACGGCCCGGTGAAGGCGGCCCTGGATGTCCTGCGCGACCTGCGCAATGAGGTCCGGCTGGTGGTCGACCACGGCGGCATCGCGGGCTCCTCCTACCGCGACGACCTGGATCGCTGGTACACGCCGATGAACGCCTTCCTGTCCATCGGGCCACCGGCGCACCGGATTTCGGAACTGGCGGCACTGATTCGCGCGGGTGTGGTGCGAGTCGCCGGTCCCGGCATGCGGGTCCGGGCGGACACCGGACGCGAGTGCTTCGTCGCCGATTCACCCATGGTGGGTGATTCGGTGGCATCGGCACACACTCTCATCGATGCCTGGATGCCCGCACCGGACCTGCATCGCACCGCGGATCCGTTGCTGCGCAACCTGTTGCGCCGTGAGGAAGTGCGCGGCTACGTCATCGCCTCCCCGGACGGCAGCCGTTACCGCACCGGCGGCCTGGCACTCGCGCCGGGTTCGTACCATCCGGTGGACACGGTCGGGCGAATCCACCCGCGCCGCTATGTCTTCGGAGTGCCGACCGAGTCGGTGCGCTGGGTGACGGCGGCGGGCGCGCGCCCCGGGGTCAATTCGGTGACGCTGGCCGACGGCGATGCCATCGCCCGCGAGATCCTCACCGCCCACCGGTACGAGGGCCCGGCGCTTCCGCTGAATCAGCACGGGGTGCATCCGCCGAATCAGCACGGGGTGCATCCGCCGAATCAGCACGGGGTGCATCCGCCGAATCAGCACGGGGTGCAGCGGCATTCCGAACTCGGGCACGACTGTGAAAGGCACGATGACATGGCGGTGGAATGTGGTCTGCTGGCGCCCGTCGGGGTGGGCACGCCGGTGGAGTCCCTGCTGAGCGACGACGCCTGGATCGAGGCCATGCTGGAGGTGGAGCTGGCGCTGGCGCGCTCCGAGGCCCGCCTGGGTATGGTGCCCGGCACCGTCACCGATCATCTGGTGGTGGCGGTCCGCGAGCACGCGTTCGACGCCCGCGAGATCGCGCAGGCCTCGCGCGGCGCCGCGAATCCGGTGGTGATCTTCGTGGAGCGCCTGCACGACGCGGTGGCGGATGTGGATCCGGTGAGTGCGAACTACGTGCACTACGGCTCCACCAGCCAGGACATTCTGGATACCGCGACCATGGTGATCGCCGCCCGGGTGCTGGCCGTGCTGATCGCCGACCTGGACACCATTGTCGGCTCCCTGGCCGAGCTGGCCCGCCGCCACCGCACCACCCCGATCGCCGGCCGCACCCTCGCCATGCACGCGGTGCCGACGACCTTCGGCGCGAAGGTGGCGGTGTGGATGCAGGGTCTGCTCGACGCCCGCGAACGTCTGGACCGCGTGCGCCGCACGCTGCCGGTCCAATTGGGCGGCGCGGCGGGCACTTTGGCGTCCTATATCGAGTGCGCGCGCTGCGCGGATTCGGAGCTGTCGCAGGCGCCCGCCGGCGAGATCATGGAGCGCCTCACCCACGAGTTCGCCGCCGAACTGTCCCTCACCGTGAGCGCCACCCCCTGGCACACCGCGCGCACCCCGATCGCCGATCTGGCCGCGGCCCTGGCCCTGGCCTCCGGCACGCTGGGCAAGCTGGCCGTGGACGTGATCTCTCAGTCCCGCACCGAAACCGCCGAGCTACTCGAGCCCGCCGCCCCTGGCCGCGGCGAATCCTCGGCCATGCCGCAGAAGCGAAACCCGGTGCTGAGCACCATGATTCGCGCGGCGGCTCTGCAGGTCCCCGCGCTGGCCTCGACGCTGTTCGGCGCGCTGCTGGCCGAGGACGAGCGTCCCGCCGGCGCCTGGCACGCCGAATGGCAGCCGCTGCGCGAATGCCTGCTCCTGGTCGGCGGCGCCGCCCACACGGCGGTCGAACTCGCCGCGGGCCTGATGGCCGATGCCGACCGCATGACCGAGAACCTCTCGCTCACCGAGGGTCAGATCGTCGCCGAACGCCTCTCGATCCGCCTGGCGCCGCTGCTCGGCAAGCCGATCGCCAAGAAGGCCCTGCAGGCCGCCTCCTTCGAGGCGCGGACCACCACCCGGCCGCTGGCCGACATCCTCGCCGAATGCCCCGATATCGCCCCGCACCTCACCAAATCCGAACTGGCCGAACTCCTCCGCCCCGAGAACTATCTCGGCGCGGCCCCCGACCTGGTCGACCGGGTGCTGCGTCGAATCTGATCCGATTCGGCAGTGGCAGAAGGGAGTTCAGGGCAGATGACCGGGCCGGGGCGTCGCGTTCAGTTGCCGAAGCGGTTCTTGGGCGGGCGGTTGGAGGCGGCGCGGCGGGCGGCCTCCTTCTCCTTGACGCGCTCGGCTTCCTTGCGGACGGCGACGAGGTTGTCGCGTTCGCGGAGCAGCCATTCGGGCGGGTCGGCGAGCAGGGCCGCGATCTCGTCCGCGGTGAGCGCGTCGGCGACGCCGGCGCGGGCCAGACCGGAGTTGGAGATGCCCAGCTTGCGGGCCACCACATCGCGCGGGAAGGGGCCGTTGGCGTGCAGCTCGATCAGCCACTGCGGGGGATCGGTGCGCAGTTCCTCGAGCTGGGCGCGGGTGACGGGTGAGTTCCGGAACTCCGCGGGGGTTGCCGGGAGGTAGATGCCGAGTTTGTTCGCCGCGGTCAGCGGCTTCATGGTCTGGGGGTTCTTGTCCGGGCTCACCGATCAAGGGTATCGGGCGGGTGGGGTGAACCTGCTGGCCGGTGCAATACGGTGGACGGCATGAGAGGTCAGGGTCCGGAGGAGGCAGCGGAGCGTAACCACGGAGGGCCCCCGCTCATGCCACATGGGCAGGGCATGAGAGGTCAGGGTCCGGAGGAGGCAGCGGAGCGTAACCACGGAGGGCCCCCGCTCATGCCGTATGGGCAGAGCATGAGCCGGTTGGAGTCCATCGATCTGACGCGCCTGCGCTGGTTCGTCGCGGTTGCCGAGGAATTGCATTTCGCCCGGGCGGCGCGTGGCCTCGGTATTTCGCGGCAGCGCTTGAGCGGGACGGTCATCGAGCTGGAGGAAGAGCTCGAAACCAGACTGTTCGTGCCGGGCGCGCAGCCGACCCAGCTGAGCGAGGACGGGCGCGTGCTGCTGGACGAGGCCCGCGCCCTCATCGCGGCTGCCGCGGCCGTGGAGCCGGAGCCGGCACCGGCCGCGGCGGACCGCCTGCGCGTCGGCTTCGTCCCGGGCGTGACCGTGACCAAATGGGAGCGTATCTGGCGCGAGCGGTTCCCCGAGGTCGCGCTGGAGCTGACGCCGATCCCGATGAAGGAGCAGGAGCAGGCCCTGCGCACGGACGCGGTCGACATGTGTTTCGTGCGCCTGCCCATCGACCGCGAGGGGGTGAGCGCGATTCCGCTCTACCGGGAGGTCCCGGTCGTGGTCGTACCCAAGGATCATCCGATCGCCCTGTTCGATCAGGTCGCCACGGCCGATCTGGCCGATGAGCGCATGCAGGACGCCGCCGACCTGGACGACGCCGCCATGACCATGGAGCTGGTGGCCGCGGTGAGCGGGGCGGCCATCGTGCCGCATTCGATCGCCCGCCTGCACCACCGCAAGGACCTGGTCTATAGGACCGTCACCGATGTGCCCGAAACCGAGATCGCGCTGGCCTGGCCCGCCGACCGCACCACCGAGCTGGTGGAGGAGTTCGTGGGCGTGGTGCGCGGCCGTTCCCAGCGCAGTTCCCGTTCGCCGTCCGGTCAACAGCCGGACAAGGCGGCGCGGCCACAGAATTCGCCGAAGCGGACGGGTGCGGCCGGGGCGGGCGGGGCGCGCAATCAGGCCGGGGCGAAGAAGCCGCAGACCACCGCGAAGTCGAAGCAGGGTGGTGCGAAGAAGCCGGGCAAGCGGCGCGGGCGCTAGCGCGCGGCTCCGCGCTGACGACCCATCAGGGCCCGCCTCCCGTTCGGGAGGCGGGCCCTTTCGAGTCCCCGATGCTCAGGGAAGTACCTGGAGAAAGTTCAGGGTCGTGTCAGGGTTGCGCTATACGTATACGTCTACTTATAGTGACTGAAGACCGGGAATCACCGTCCGGAACCCTGAGAAGTGCAGCGGCACAGCGGGTATCGACCCACAGCGCCGTGCTGTACAAGCATGCCTATATGCGCATTGACTGATGATTTGGAGCACCCCATGGCCCTCGATATGGACCAGTCCAACGACGCCGACCCGCAGGACGCCCCGACCCCGGAGACCCCGGCCGCGGAGGCTCCGGCCGCGACCGGCACCGACCTGGTGGCGGACCCGCTGCCCGAGGGCATGCGCGAGATCACCCTGCGCGTCGGCCCCGGCGGCGGCCGCACCCAGCGCTTCGTCGGCCGGCTGCTGGCCGAGGCTCAGCACGTGACCAAGGAGGGCAGCGAGTCCGTGCAGGTCTTCCTGAGCCGCAAGGGCAAGCTGGTCGTGCACCGGCACTATGTCGAGTGGTCGGATTTCGCCCAGGCCTCGAAGAACGCCGCGCGGGAGCGGAAGGAGGAGTTCCTCACCGCCCGGCACAGTTCCGACCAGTCGGACCTTTCGGTATTCACGAACTGGGCCAAGGGATTTAAGAACTGGCGCGAATTCCTCGGCCTGGGCGAGGATGGCTATGGCGACTTCACTTTGGAGATCGTGGACTCGCTCGTGGAACTGCGCGACCGCATTCCGTCGAAGGTCTATCGCATCGTCGCCGATGTGATGGAGAACCCGTCCTCGCAGATCCTCGACATCTGAATAACGCGGCCGAACCCGGAAAGGACTTCTCCCGCATGTTCTCCCGCTTGGGGCGCTTCGTCGTCCGATTCCCGTGGCTGGTGATCGCCGCGTGGCTGATCGCCATTGTCGCGGTCGTCGCCACCGCGCCGAAGCTCACCGCCACCACCGACCAATCCGACTTCCTGCCTTCGCATTACGAATCCATTCAGGCAGCGAAGTTGCAGCAGCAGGCATTTCCCAACAGCAATACCCCCGCTGCGCTCATCGTCTTCGAACGCTCCGACGGAGCCCCGATGACCGACGCCGACTCGACCGCGGTGGCCGCCGCCGCGACCAAGCTGTCGGAGCGGAACATCAAGGATGTCACCGGAATCCAGGCGGTGCCCCCGGCGGAGAATCGGGCGGTCGAGGTGGTCGCGGTGCAGATGACCAAGGTCACCAGCGCCAATGACACCCACCAGTCCGACGCGGTGAAGTCCCTCCGGGACGCGCTGAAGGAACAGGTGAACGGCACCGACCTGAAGGCCGGCATCACCGGCACCGCCGCCCAGACCCTGGATCAGCAGGACTCCAGTACCAAGGGCTTGATCATCATCGGTGTGGCGACCGTGGTGCTGATCCTGTTGTTGCTGCTGCTCATCTTCCGCAGCCCGATCATCGCGCTGCTGCCCATCCTGGTCATCTTCATCGCGGTGTCCCCGCTGGCCAGCGGTCTGATCGCGATCGCCAGCAACACCTTCGACCTCAAGATCGACAGCTCGGTGCAGTCGCTGCTGGTCGTGGTGCTCTTCGGAGTCGGCACCGACTACATACTCTTCCTGATGTTCCGCTTCCGGGAGCGCCTGCGCGCCGGTGAGGACGCCAAGACGGCCGTGGTCAGCGCGGTCACCCGGGTCGGTGAGGCCATCACCTCGGCGGCCGCGGCGGTGATCATCGCCTTCGGCGCGCTGACGCTGTCCACTCTGGGCATGTTCCGGTCCATGGGTATCGCTCTGGCCATCGCGGTCGCGGTGGCGCTGCTGGCCGGGCTCACGCTCATCCCCGCGATCGTTTCCCTGTTGGGCACCAAGGTCTTCTGGCCCTCGAAGGCCTGGCAGGTGGAGCCGAGCGGGGCGCGGTTCGCGGCTTTGGGTGGCGCGCTGGGCAAGCGGCCGGGCCTGTTCGCCGTGGCGTCCGGTGGTGTCCTGATCGCCCTGGGCGTCTTCGCCGTCGGCTTCAATCCGACCTTCGATCTGAGCTCGGGTTCGACCTCGGGCAGCTCCGAATCCGTGGTCTACGGCAAGGAATTGCTCAAGGGCATGCCCGCGGGCAGCACCCAGCCCTCGCAGGTGTACCTGCGCAGCGAGCACGGCGCGCTGAGCGCCGACGAGCTGAACGCCTTCGGCGCGGCACTGCGCGGCGTCCACGGTGTGGGCGAGGTGGGTCCGCAGCCGGCGCTGTCGGCCGACAAGACGGTCGCCGAATATCAGGTGACGCTGTCCGACAAGCCGGAATCCGATGCGGCCCTGAAGACCGTGAAGGGTCCCCTCCGGGATGCCGCGCACGCGGCGGCGCCGGTCGGCACCTCGGCGGTAGTCGGCGGCATGACCTCGGTGTTCGTCGACTTCCAGCACGCCATGAACCGGGACTACATGGTGGTGTTCCCGGTGGCGGCCATCCTGATCATGATCGTGCTGGCCCTGTTGCTGCGCAGCGTGGTGGCGCCCTGGTACCTGATGGCCTCGGTGTTCCTCGGCTTCGCCGCGACGCTGGGTTCGGCGGTGCTGGTCTTCCAGCATCTGCAGGGGGATTCGGGTCTGATCTTCACGCTGCCGCTGATCATGTACCTGTTCGTGGTCGCCCTCGGGACGGACTACAACATCCTCATGGTCGCCCGGTTGCGGGAGGAGGCGCAGGAGGGCAACGACCCGCACCGCGCGGCCGCCCTGGCCCTGCGTCATACCGGCCCGACGGTGGCGGCGGCCGGTGTCATCCTGGCGGGCACCTTCGCCTCGATGATGCTGGCGGGCAACGACACACTGTCGCAGATGGGCTTCGCCATCTCGGTGGGCATCGCCATCGCCGCGTTCGTCATGGCGATGTTCTTCACCCCCGCGGTGACCGCCCTGATCGGCCGCCGTGCCTGGTGGCCGGGCCACGGCGGTGATGCGCGACAGCAGCAGCCGCAGTGGGATACGGAATGGACGCCGCCCGATGTGGTGAGTGACCTGCACCGCTGAGGTTTCGAATCCGCTTCCGAATAGGTTGGCCCGCTTCTCCTTTGGGGAAGCGGGCCAACCTTGTTGTTACGGTGTTCGGTGAGGCCGGGTCGCTGGCGCGCCTGCGCGAGTTCTACCGCCCGATAACGACCGGTTGTTCGAGTTGCTGGACTGCGATCTGGGCTGGAACGACCCCGCTTGATCGCCGCCGGAGTCGCTCCCGGTGCGGGCGCTGACCTGCCCGGGAGTGGGTCTGACAGAAACACGTTTCAGTATTTTCTCAAAAGTGCCACGGAATGAACTGGACAACCGATACAGTTCGCCGGACCGCATCGAAGCGGGTTGGCACCAAGGAGTTGAAGACATGACAGTGTCCCTGAGCAAGCGCATCGCCCGGCGGGCCGGCGTCGGCCTCACCGCCGTCGCCGCGATGGCCTGTTCCGTGGGCCTGACCGCCTCCACCGCCTCGGCTGTACCCACCGGCCTGTCGGTGAACGCCCGCAATATCTACATGGGCTGCGTGTACCAGATCACCGCGACCTATGACAGCTGGATCCAGGCCTGGTTCTACGACAATGGCGCGATCATCTCGGGCAGTCCGATCACCCCGAGCAACGGGCAGGCCACTATTCAGTGGACCCCGCACAGCGCGGGCACCCACACCCTGTCGACCCTGCAGGGCTCGGCTTGGGAGTTGAAGGTGAACGTCCTCGAGCCCACCCTGACCGGCAGCGCCACCTGCGGCGCGGGCCCGCTGGGTTTCCTGGGCTCCTAACAGACTCGGTTCGGTGTGGGCTCGACCCGCCGAACCGGCCCCGGGCCGGCTGACCATAATCCTCTGTTCCCAGGTCAGTCGGCCCCCTTCAAACGAACAGCGCCGATTCGTGAAATGCCGTAGTCAGACGCAAGATTGACGAATCTTGATTACTCATGATTGATCCCACGTAAGCTACAGCTAAGCTGCAGCTACGACCGAGGGGTCTCATGCCACCCAAGAAGCGTCGCCGCCCGCGCGGCGAAGGGGCGTTCTACAAGCGCAAGTCCGATGGGCTGTGGATCGGCGCGGTTACCTACGAGGACGAGTATGGCGACACCCGGCGCGCCACCACCTCGCATTCGGACAAGGTCACTGCGATGGAGAAGTTCCGCGAGCTGCGCGCCAAAGTCGAGTCCGGCAACTATGCGCCGCGATCCAAGATGACAGTCACCCAGTGGATGAACTACTGGACCGAGCACATCGTGAAGCCGGAACTCGACCCGAAAACCTACGTGTCCTATGAAGGTGCGGCGCGGAACCAGATCATCCCGTTGATCGGCGACAAGCAGCTACCCATATCGCCGGCGGTGGTGCGCGGCCTGCTGACCAAGGTCGGGACGAAATGGTCTGATCGCACCGCGCAGCTGACCTACGCCGTGCTGAACGTTGCCATGAAAGCGGCGGTGGCCGAGGAGGTCATCAACAAGAACCCGCTTGAGCACGTGGCGAAACCAAAGGTCGCCAAGAAGGAGCGGATCACGCACACCTCGGAGCAGGCGCGCCAGGTGCTCATCTCGGCCATGAAAGCGAAAGACCCGATGGTAACCAGGTGGGCCGCCGCGTTCCTGCTCGGTGCCCGACAGGGCGAGCTGCTCGGCCTCGAGCGCAGCCGGGTGGATTTCGAAGCCATGACCGTCGAACTGTCCTGGCAGCTCCAGACATTGAAGTTCAAGCCGGGCGCGACGCGCGATGATCCGGACCGTTTCGTCGTTCCGTCCGGCTTCGAACACCGACCCTTGTATCGGTCGTTCGCGCTGACGCGCCCGAAATCCGAACGGTCGAAGCGACTCACGCCATTGCCCGTGCCGCTGGCAGCCATCCTCAAGACGTATTTCGACGCGACCGACGTGAACGAATACGGCCTGGTGTGGGTCACCGAGAAGCGGCGCCCCATACCGGCGAAGTACGACAGTCTGGCCTGGCATGAAGCACTCGCGCGGGCTGGCGTGCCTGACGTCACCCTGCATACCGCCCGTCACACCACAGCAACCCTGCTGCAAGAGATGGGAGTTGAGGAGAGCGTGCGAATGCAAATCATGGGACATTCCACTGTCGCGGCGCAACGGATCTACGCGCACGTGCCTCTCGATCTCGCCCGCAAAGCTCTAGGAAACCTGGATGGATTGCTGGCCGTGGAGTGAAATCCATTGCAAAAAGGGGACATTTGGGACGTCCTGATCGCGGCACGCCAATCCGGTTTAGCAGTTTTTCGCCAGCATCCATGACTTAGCGTGCCAATTTGTCGGGCGCTCCGGCCACTACCGGCCATTTTCACATAAGGTACCGACCAGTAGGAAAATCGCTCTCCCAAACCTCTTGCGCCGCATCAGCATCCGGTTAGCATCGAATCCACATCTCCCTCTGGGGGAGCGCACAATTCAGCTAAGGGTCGGGGATCGAGGAGCGCAGCGATGCGTATAGCAAGCTTCTGTACGTCATGTCGATATAGCCGCTCATCGGCGGCAAACCAGGCGTGACGGCAATGTTCACCGGCGGAGACTTTTTCGACGTGGACCTGTCAACCCTGACCGAGTTTCTCGGATCCACATGGAGAGATCTGACGCTGTCCGAAGGGCTGCGCCTGGCGAGATCGGCCGGCGTCAAGCTGTCGGACCTACTCGATCCCCATCGACTTTTCGACACTGCGGACGAATTCTGCCGGCGAAACCGATAGAGCTTCGGCCAGCTCGAAGACCTGGCCCATAGTCATCTCACGCTCGCCATTCTCGAAGCGCTGGATCGTCTTCTTGTTCCATCCCAAGAGATCGGCGAGCTGCTGCTGAGTGAGCCTGCGCTCTCCGCGCAGGCCCCTGAGCTTGCTGCCCGCCGCCCAGGCGAGCGCCTTCTTCTCGTCGATCTGTGATTGATCCAGATCGGCTGACGCATCCATGCGGTCCATTCTGGAGACCGAACCGAGACCTGGCAAGTGCCTTCGCATCGTCGGCCGGTTGTTCGACACAACGCTCACATTGGCGACCATTCGGTACTTGTAGGACCCCCAATCGGGGGTTATTGTGGACCGTATGGACCCCAATGATCTTGTCCTAGCCGAGGTCGTCAAGGACGCCATCAATGCAGCGGGAATCACCCAAAAAGAGGTCTGGAAGCACGTCGGCATAGCCGAAACCACATGGGAACGACGTATCGCGGGGGCCAAGTCGTTCACCATGTCCGAGCTTTTCCGGATCTCCGAGATGGTCGGAGTGCCGTCTTCGGAGCTCGTCGCGAAGGTCGAAGGATCTATCAAGGCTCAGGTGGTGTCATGACCACCATCGCATCCGATCGCATGCGCATCCGATACACGAAAGCTGATGCAGCACAGATGCTTTCGATCTCAATAAGCACTCTCGACCGGCTGCGGATGGCAGGAAAGATCATCGGTCGCGTCGACGGCGGCCGGGTGTTCTTCGACCACGACGAGCTCGTCTCGTATTCGAAGTCCTGCACTCCTGAAGGGGACGAATAGTCAAGTCGTCCCGCCGATCGACGCACAACCCGAAATCCCAACGCAGACAAGGAGATATCCATGGACCTGCTCGCCTGGATTCACTCACTGATTCACCCCGCCCCGAAGCCGATTCCCGAGATCCTGCTGCCCATGCAGACCCCGATCGGTTGCCTGCCCTGGGGGCCCGCATGATCGTCGCGATCTTCGTTGGCGTGTGGCTGCTGGCCATCGTGGCGCTGCCTCAGTTGATCAGTCTCGCGTGCTCTGAAGTCGAGGCTGAACCGTCGATTCTGCGCCCGACCGTCTACGCATGGGTCCGCGAGCTGCCGCAGCCCACACCGGAGCCCACACCGATTCTGATGCCCGACTGGAACCTCGCCGGAGCGTGGCCGCTATGACCACCATCAACCCGCGAACCTTGCTGGTTATGGCCGTGATCACGATGCTCGTGGTCTTCACCCTGGGATGGCTTGGCCTGGTGGTGATGCCGCGATGAGTGATCTGTCCGAGGCTGATGTACGGCGGATCGTGCGTGAGGAGATCGCCGCCGAGCGTGAGCGTGCCCTCGCGGAAGCCGACGAGGAGATGCGCGAGGCCATCGGACATCTGGTCGAGCACAGCGTTCTCCAGGACGCTGACGTTCGTACCGCGCTCGGCGTGCCCCCGTTGCGCGTATGGCACGAGGACACGTCGAGCTGTCAACTGGCGGTGCTACGGACCGCGGTGGAGATCCTATTCGCCCGCGTGGACCGTCTGACTGCCTCGATTGACGGCGGCCTCGGCCTCGAGCTCGGCGACGACGCCCAGCAGTCCGAACAGCAGTACCTGACGGGCAACCTCGTCGCGCCCGTTGAGGAACAAGTTCTCGGCGAGGCTCTTGACCTTCTGTGTGCGCACGGCCTCCTCCGGAAGGGTGATGTCGGCGAGCCGGTGCGGAGCAGTCATGAATCTTCTCCTTCGGTTGATGGAACTAGCGCCCCAACAGTAGGAGAGCGGCCGGTCGCCGGAGTGGACGACGCTCCGGCGACCGGAAACGGGGTGATTGCGTGAATTGTCCTCACCCGCACCTGGATTCAGACCTCGCCGCCATGCTCGGCTGGGTCGCTGTCGCGCTGCTCATCATCGCGGGTGGCTGGCTGCTCGGTGAGTGGTTGACCTGCTGGGGAGCGCCGCTGTGAAGCATCGATTCGGGCAGGCGGTGGGTGTCTGCGGGGCCATCTCCGTCGCCGTCGCGCTCTGGCTCGCCGCCGCGCTGATCTCCGATCTCCGCGAGCTGCAATCCGATCTCCGCCGCGAGGCTCGCGGCCGTCATCCGTCCTCTGGCAAATGGCTCGTCGACCAGAGGATCGGGAAGCCCAGCGCGGGCGACAACTTCCCCGCGCTGGGCGACCTGCCAAACCCCTGAAAACACCGCGCCCCGCCGAGGTGGAGCTCAGCGGGGCGCATTCCAGAGATCAAGGAGATTGTAATGGTCAAGCACCGTCGCGGCTGGAAGGGCTGGAAGCTCTTCCGCCGCAACCCGCACCCCACAGTCGCCGCCGCGCTGCAGGCGAAAGCGTTTTCGGACGCGCCGACCCTGGTGTTCCCCATCTACGACGAGCGCCTCGAGGTCTGCGTCGACCGGCCCCAGCTGCTCGACGACGGTCAGGTGGTGACCTGGTGACTCAGGCACCGATCACCGTGGACCGCTGGGAACTTCAGAGGGCCGTCGACTCCGCTGTCTCCGATTTCATGAATGCACTCGCGACGGACGCGCCGCCGCTGCAGTGGCGGATGCCGGTCGACCCGCACGACTCCCAGCTCAGCGGAATGGCGCACAGCGTCCACCACGCCGATCCGGCGGCAGTCGCTGCACAGTGGGCGGCGCTGTTGGGCCTTGAGAACGAAGAGATCTCGGGTCCCTTCCGCATCTTCCATGGCCGCATCTCTGGGCTGCCCGTCAAACGCGTTGAGGTGTGGTGCGAGACCGAACAGGCGCAGGCCGAGGCGTCGGTCGGTAAGGGGGTGGCCGAATGAGCATGCCCATCCCGTTCCCGACGCCCGGGCCCGCGTCCACCGACAGCGTGCCGGTACTCGACGCCATGGCCGTCACCGTGCTGGTCGAGGTCGCGAAAGAGCTGGATTTCGAAGGGCTTCCGAAGCTAGCCGACCGCGTCCGGAAGGTGGTCGGGATGCTGGCGGTCTCCGCGCAGGAGGTTTCGCGATGACTGATCCAGAGAACCTCGACGAGCTGGTCGACGAGAACGTGCGGCTGCGCGGCGAGCTCGATATTGCAGCGAAGAGGGCCGACATTCACGCGCGCACGATCGCGCATCTCGAAGAGAAGGTCAGCGCTCTCAAGAAGACGATACGCAGCTGCCGGACTCAGATCACCAATATCAAGGATCAACGAGATGAGCTGCGGGGCATGCTGTTCAGCCGAAACCTGCGCGAGGTGAACGCCAAGCGCGGACCTGCGTCGGTGAACGCGAACGGCGGTGTGCGATGACCGATCCCGAGAACCTGATCCGCGACGCCGTCGAATGCGAACGCTGCAGCGGTACCGGCGAAGTGGACCACGGGCGCACCTGCCCCGACTGTGACGGCGATGGCCTGATCGGGGATGACCCGTGGGCCGACGAGGCGTGCCCCGACGACCCATCCCGGCAGCGCCACAACGACATCGCTCAGGGGATGGGTGCGCTGTGAGCCAGGAGAAGCGCGCCGCTTGCGAGGGAAGGTCGGCGCTGTGGTTCGCGGAGAATGATCCCGACGCGCGGCGTGAAGCTGGAGGCATTTGCGTCGATGGGTGCCCGGTCCGACTGGAGTGTGGACGCCTCGCGGACACCCTCGGCGCGAACGAAGGCATCTGGGCCGGATTCGACTGTGCGACCGTGTCCGGCCGGCGAGCCCTGCAGACGTGGCTCGGCGTGAAAAAGTCTGGGCCTGCGCGAAAGCCTCTGCCTGTGAGGACATGTGAGTGTGGGCGCCAGTTCACGACTCCATTCGCGAAGTGCGTGCCGTGCTCGCAAGGGCTCGCCGATGCCGCGCCCGTACGCGCCCACGTCAAGCAGCTGAGGGCGTCCATGACTCGCGAGCAGATCGTCGAGCAGGCGCGCATATCCCAAACCACGCTCTCGAATCTCATGCGCGCCAAAAAGCTGTACATGAACCCCGAGATCGCCGAACGCATCCTCGCCGTCGAACCGGCCACCGACAAGGTGCCGGCATGAACGACATTCGCAGCTCCCGAAACATGAAAGGCCAGTTCGTACCATGAATGCCCCCATCTGCTTCCTGGATTGCGAAACCGACGGCGTCCACTCCGGGCGTCGTGCGTACGAGGTCGCGATGATCCGCCGCGAGCCCGACGGCCCGCAGCAAGAAACTCAGTTCTTCATCGATATCGACCTCGAGACTGCTGATCCCTTCGGTCTGAAGGTCGGCCGGTTCTACGATCGCCACCCCTACGGCCGGTATCTCGCGGGCACCATTCCCGACTTCTGCTTCGGATACAAAGAGGCCAGCGAATTCCTGCGCCCCAGGGATGCGGCTCACGAGGTAGCGCGCTGGACGCACGGCGCGCACATCGTCGGCCTGGTCCCGAACTTCGACGCGGAGGTGCTTGCCAATCTGCTGCGTTCCCAGCACCTCACGCCCGCATGGCATTACCACCTCGTTGACGTCGCGAGCATGGCCGTCGGCTGGCTGCACGGCGCGGCAGCACCGGCGAAAGCCGTGATGCCCGAGTCGATCCGCGAGCAGCTCACGCTGCCCTGGAAGTCCGACGACCTGTCGCGCGCCTGCGGTGTCGAGCCACCGAACGCGGACGAGCGGCACACCGCCATGGGTGATGCCCGCTGGGCGATGCGCTGGTACGACCAGATCACCGGCGCGTCCGAGGGCGGTGCACAGTGAGCGACCATCGCGCTGAAGCGCTTAGCTCCCTCCGGTATTGGGCCCGAACCGAAGACACGAGGACCGCGATGTCCTACGCCAGTGAGGCGACCGTGCGCGCCCTGCTCGCCGTCGAGGAACGCCTTGGCCAGATCGAGAAGCGCATCGGCCAGCTGGTCGACGCGACCGAGGCCGCCCTCGTCATCAACGCAACCATCACCGGCATTGGCGCACTCGCCAACGATTAGAAGTCCACCGTCCAGACGTGGATCCAGGACCGGATCGTAGAAATCGTCTACCGGACATGAGCGAGGGCAACGTCGTGGCAGGGCCGTGGCCTGGCAGCAGCCGGGCCGCGGTCCCCGCCCGCGTGGCGAAACCGGACCAGCGGCGGCCGATTCCGCACCGCTACCGGGTGGGCAAGCACGGCCCGGTGGTCCTCATGGACTGCCGGGAATGCCATACGCCGTTCGCCCCTGACGTCGAAGTGCCGCGAGGTCTGTTGTGCGCCAACTGCCGTGGCGACGCCGATGCGGCTTCGCCCGGCCTGTTCGACCTCGGTGGGCGCGATGGATGAGCTGCCCGACGGCATGCGCGTGGCTGTGCAGTGCGCGCGCTGCGGCGGCTGGCTCGTCGTCGACGCTCGCCGCGCCGCGACCGAGATTCCCCTATTCGAACTACCGCAGGAGGTTTCGTCGTGACCGTTGACGAATCCGGGCCCGGACCGCGCTGGCATGGCGATCACGAGGCATGGAAGCGGTCCATCCTGTCCTACGGCACACCGCTCGAGGAGGACCCGGTTTCCGACCGGGCCCGTGACGTCGCAGTGGCCGTGTTCCAGGTCGCCGCTCGCTACAACACTCTCTTCGTCGACCCGCTTGAGTGCCAGATCTACGCCTGGGCATGGATTTTCGACTGCACGCCGGGGCGCGCCTGTCGCTGCTGGCTGACGGCCGGTTTCGCGGTCGCCGCGGTACGGGCTCACTTCGCCAAGTCGCAGGACGGGCGCATGCTGCCCTCCAACGTGCTGTGCGAGGCCGGTCTGCTGCGTCTGGAAGTGGAGGCCAACCATGGCGCGTGAGTACGCCCGCAATCCCCTGTGGATCTGGGATGACGCCGATTACACGGACCTGAGCCCGGCCGCGCAGCACCTCGACTACGTGCTGCGCCATGGGCCCGAGGTCTCCTACTGCGGGCGCGTCGACTGGCGCCCCGCCCGACTGGTACCCCGCGCCCGCGGCTGGACCGTGGACGCGATCGAGGCCGCCGCTGCCGAGTACGAGGCGGCTGGCTTCGGCCTGTTCGACAGCGCCACCGAAGAGGCGTTGGTGATCAAGCACATTCACTGGGACGAGCTGCTCCGCAATCCCACGATGGCCGTGGCGCTGGTCAAGGCATACCAGGGCCTCGCGTCCCGCAAGCTGCGCGCCGGCGTCGTGACCGAGGTCCAGCGACTGCGCGAGGAGGCCCCCGAGTACTCGTCGTGGACGCACCCGATGTCCCGGGCGAAGCTCGACCGGCTGCTCGCCGAGCGGTCCCTGGAGGACCTCGGCATCATGCCCCGGATTACCAATCCGAATACCAATCGAGACACCAATCCGATTGGTAATCAGGACCGGTACGAGACACCAATCGAGATCGGTCCCGAACACCGATCCGAGACGGTCCCGAACACCGATGCGGATCGGGTCGAAACACCAACCGCCCCGGTCGAGTCCGACGACGGCGATACCCCCCTGATTAGTGCTTTGAACACCAATGGGAATACCAATCGGAATACCAATCAGGATCGGTCCGAAAGCCCTAGCACCTATCACCTCTCACCTATCACCCCTGGGGGTTACGTAACGGGGGAACGTCCCGTCGCGCAGGCGCGCGAGCCGCGCAACGACCCCCCACCCCCGAAGCATCACGCAGAGCACCCCGATTACTGGCTGCCCGAGTGCACCAAGTGCACCGCGCTGCTCGACGAGCGGATCGACTACGAGGCCGGCCGCCTTGGCGAGGCCGAGCCGCCATCGCCGTACTGCGACCACCACCCCGACGGGACCACGGCCAACTGCCACGCATGCGGCGACGCCCGCAAGGCCCGCCAGGCGCACGACGCCGCCCTCGTCCAGGCCCAGGCCGCCAAACGCACCGCCGAGACGAAACGCACCGCCGAGGCCCGCGCGCTCGCCGTCGCGAATTGCTCGCTGTGCGACACCGACGGCTACCGCGGCACCACGGTCTGCGACCACGACCCGGACACCGCCGACCGTGGCCGCCGGGGCGTAGCGCTCATGCGTGCCGCGATGGCCGCCCGTCCCGCCGAGCACACGCCCGACGTCGATGCCGAGGAGTCCGAGCGAGTGGATGCCGATGCGTGACCGGACCGGCGAGCAGGTCGACGAGGAGCCCGCCGCCCACGACCCGCGATGCGACGACGGATGGATCGACCGCGACGGCGACAACCCGCAACCATGCCTGACCTGCAAACCCCACCTGCGCCCGAAATTCGAACGGAGACACCGTGTCTGAGATTGCCAAGCGCATCGTCATCGACCACGAGCGCATGACGCTGTTCGTCGATGGCCGCGAATTCCCGTGGGCCATCGGCCTAGACGGCCCGATCCCGAATGCCATACCCGGTGACGGGCCCACCGTGACCGTGACCCTGCTCGCCGACAACGTCGAGGTCATCGGCACACCGACACTGGACGCCCCGGCCGGTCGCGACTCGCAAGGCGACATCCGCACCTTCGAAGGACGCGGCGCGCTCATCGCCCGCCACTTCGACACCCGCGACGACATCCAGGGCTGGCGCGACATGGCCAGGACGCCGCGGTTCATCGCCCTCTACAACGCCGCGCTCGCGGTTCTCGACGCCGAGGAGGTGGCCAATGCCTGAGCTCACCGACGACCAGCCCGACGAGTACGCCCGGCGCGAGCATCAGATCCGCAACAGCACCCCAGCCGAGCTGACCGACGCCGACCTCGAGGCCATGGCCTACGCCCACAAGGAAGGGTGTGTGCGCATGGCAATGGCCGAACTGCTCGCCGCCCGGAAGGCGCTCGACGAGATCGCCCGTCGCGTCCGGCCCGACGAAGACGGCACATGGACCGACCAAGACGGCCTGCTCGAAAGCATCGGCAACATCGTCGAATCGACCGGCCGCAAGGTCTGGGAGGAGATCGATGTCTGACCGAGACCTCATCGCCGAGGCGTACGTCGCTGGCCATCTCGACGGCGTCATCCACCAGGCACTCGACGCCATTCACCAGGTGGTCGGCGTGAAGATGCCTGTCCCGACGCAGAAGCTGAAGCGAGCCATCCACGACGCCACTGAGGACGGGCCCGTGATGGAGGGCGTCCGGAAGCGCCTGCGCGATTTGGGAGTTGGCGAATGACCCTCAACCCGCTCAGGGCATGGCGCGCCTACCTCTGGCGGCGGCGCGTCGAGTGGTTCGCCGAGGCAGCCCGGCGCGCCCGCTTCTGGCGAGACAACCCGTTCAACCTGAAAACCCATCCGCCACAGCTCATTCACAAGTCGCTCGACTGCACGATCCTCGTGCGCGATTGGCAGCCCAAGGAGACCCGTGATGTCTGACCACAACACCATGGCCGACCCTGACGACTACCTCTGCCCGTCCTGCGCGCGGTCCGTCCTCGGAGACAAGGACCACGTCTATGTCGCCGGCGTCGCATGGCACGGCAAATGCATGGTCGATTGGGGCACGCGCATCGCGTCAGCGCTGAGCCCGCACGTCAGCCCACTGTGTGGCGATGAGGCCGCGCGGCTGCGGGAGCTGGAGGAGGCCGGTGTGTGGGTGGTCGCGCACCGCTACTGGGATGCCGAAGGGCCCGGCAAGGCGACCCCGTACCCGGACGAGATCGCGGCGATGCGCGCAGCGAACGCCGACCAGTTCTGCCGGGCATGGTTCGTGCCCTTCGGAAAAGACCTCAGCGAGGTGATGAATGAACACTGAGCAGATCAAGGCCGAGGCGATCGCCCGCGCGGCAGCGGCCCTGCACGCCGCAGCTACTACCCGCGCGATCAAAGAGACCGGGCGCTCGACCCTCGGCGACTGGCCCGACGCCCCGGCGTTCGTACGTGGAGTGATCCTCGAGCGCGCTACGGCCGCGGTCAACGCCCTCGGCGAGCTGCTGCCGACCGGGTTCGAGACCGACATGTTCAAGACCACCGATGCGGCAAAGCCATTCCTTCGAGCGCGGCGCTACGTCACCGACTGGACCGAGGTGACCGAATGACCGGTCGTGCCATCCTCGAATTGCCTTGGACCGCACCACCTCTCAGCCTCAACGATCGCGGGCGCACGCCCGGCGCACGATATGCGCACGCCCGCACAGTCGCCGAAGTCCGCGGTACGGTTCACCGCCTTGCGCAAGCCGCTGACCTGCCACGCGGACTCGACCACGTCACTGTCCAGCTGCACTACCGGCCGCGCGACAACCGGCGCAGGGACACTGACAACCTCGCGGCCACAGCGAAGCCTGCGTATGACGCCCTGGCCGCCGGGACCAAGACGCACCCCGGCTACGGCATGGTGCCCGACGACATCCCGCGGCACATGGCCAAACCGGAGCCGATCATTCACCCCGCCGAGCGCGGTAAGCCCGGCGCGCTCTGGATCGAAATCACCTGGGCCGAGCACGCGCACGACTGGGATTGCCTCGGTGTGACCGACGGCCAGATCCAGTACGAATGCCGCGACCCATCTTGCGGCGCAACGGATTCCCATCCCGAGGATAGGTAGGTATCTACGATGACTTCACTGAGCGACATCGACCCGTACGGGCAGCAAGTCCCGCCGCCTTCCAGCTATCGGGTGACCAAGACCGCCTATCTCGACCGCCGGGACGTACAACGCATCAGGCTCGGCCATCTGCGTGCATTCCTCGCCGAGCTTGCCGACTGGCCCGACGAGGCCATCGTCGACAGCGATGGCAACGGCCCATTGGGCCTGGTGACGGTGACGAAGAAGGAACTCATCGGCGATCCAGGCGGTGCGCAATGACGCTGCCCGACATGCACGTCATCCCGCCCGATGACACCCAGGACCACATCCAGTCACCCGACTGCCCGTGCGGCCCGCGGAAACTGCCTGCCCGCGGCCGGGCGATGTGGGCGCACCAGCTCGAAGGCGTGGAAGCGCCCGAGCCCACGGGCATCCGGTTCCGCGTGGCACCGCCCTGCCCGATGGAGGAAGCGCTGGTGGAGTGGATGCGCTCGGCCGAGCTGCGCAAGGACGGCCAGGTCACCCACACCGGCGTCAACTTGGTCGGCCACGAGGACTACGCCCGCCACTACGCCAAGGTCATTGCTGACCACATCAAGGCCAATGGGCCGGACGTCGAAAAGCTCACCTACCACCTGCAACACCCGCTCAAAGGTGGCCAGAAGGTGCGCGCCTACGCCCACGCCGGCCACATCGCCGAGGGG
The DNA here is from genome assembly GCF_040645495.1 of Nocardia sp. NPDC046763. Taxonomy (NCBI): domain Bacteria; kingdom Bacillati; phylum Actinomycetota; class Actinomycetes; order Mycobacteriales; family Nocardiaceae; genus Nocardia; species Nocardia sp. NPDC046763. The sequence continues at coordinate 51,552 of NZ_JBEYYI010000004.1, forward strand.
GCGATCGAGGCGCTAACCAGGAAAGGGCTGATCTGATGCCGCAACGCCTCCCCGGCGGGACGATCGGGTTCACGCTGCGCGAGCTCGTGAGGCTGCTGTGCAACCTGCGCGACAAGTACTACCCGTGGATGCACATCCTGTACCGGGCCGACGGCACCGTGGTGGTCACTCTCAGCCTGTCACCGGAGGAAGGGCGGCGGGAGTCATCCAATGGCTGAGATTACTTGCGGCGGGTGTAAGCGTCCGGTCCCAGACCGGCTACCGCTGTGCGCCAAGTGCAGCAACGATCTTGTCGAGCTTCTGCAGTCCATCCCTGGACTCTTCGTGGATCTCACCATCACGCGCATCGGCGCGGCACGGTTCAGCGCTGGCCGTGATGGCGGTCGATCCGCGGAAACGGCGCTCCCCGTGCGGTCGACTGCCCGCAGCGACGGCGACCCGGTCGGCGCTGAGCTCGTCGGAGACCGCGCGCTGATGCGTCTCGAAAACGCAGTCACCACCTGGGCGCGGCTGCTCGCCGAAGACCTCGGTGTCGAGATTCCCATCGGCGCAACGGGATTGGTCGTTCTTACCCACAACAACCGCGGCGCCACTAGAGACCCCACGGCGCTGCCCATTGCGCCGGCGAGTCCACTCGAGCAGGCCGCCGTGTGGCTGGCCTGCCACCCGCACGATCTACGTCGGCACGAGGCTGCCCACGAGCTGCTCGTTGACGTCAGGCATGCCGTCGCCGGTCTGCGTGCGGTTGTCGACCGGCCGATTGAGCTGCGGTACCTCGGTCCCTGTCCGGCGCAGCTCACCGACGGCAGCGTGTGCGCGGCCGAGCTGCGCGCGCAGGTCGAGGCCACGTGGGTTCGCTGTCGCCGGTGTCGCTCGAAATACGAGATCGCGCGCATCCAGGCCGACGCTCGCGCAGCGGTCGAGGACGAGCTGCACACCGTCGCCAACCTCGTGCGGCTGCTCGGGGCCCTCGGCGCTCCCACTCCGCGGCGCACCGTGTACCGATGGGCGCAAGACCATCGGATCGAGCCGCGCGGCTGGCAGCATGTCGGGCCGCAGGGCGTGCGCATCACCGACCATCGCATCGACGAGCGCGACACGCAGGTGTACCGGCTCGGCGACGCGCTGAAACTGGCCGTGCGCGAACGGAACAAGGGAGGATCGGCTGCATGAGCGAACCAAAATGGTGGGCAGCGTCGAAAGAGGGGATCAAGTCTGTTGGAAGGAAATTCACGGGCCGAGGGGCGAACGCCTGGCTTGCCGTATTGAGCGCTACGTTCGTTTCCATTGCGGCCGTTGGATATCTGACAGAGCTGGACCAGGCCCCCACAGTGGCATTCGCTCTCTTCGGGACTGGGCTGGGATTCGCTGCCGCAGTCGTTCACCGTGTTGAAGGTGAGCAGAAATTCTCAGCCCAGATGTTCCAGTTGACACTCGCCCAACTTTCCTCCCGCCGAGAAGGTGAGGGCGAGGAAAGCAAGCCCGTCCCAGTGTCCGTCGAGGTAGAGCGGTCTGGAACGGGCGAAGGCCAGCTGAGTGTCGAGGTCGAGGTCGTAGCGCCGAACCGGCCCGAGATCGCCCTCTTAGACGGTCCGGCCAGCCGGCAAGTGATCGCGCAGTTGGCCGACGCTGCTGCTCGCTATATCGCCTTTCGAGATCCGCTGAGCACTCCCGAATATCGTGTTACCCGAGCAGATGAGGCATTCCAACTGGTGTACAGCATGATGCGAAGCGGTTCGCCGCTCCCCGGTGGCCCGGTCCTGTTGACCTCGTCGCAACCAACGTCCCAGATCATGAACGATGGCGTCGTGATTACCAACCTCGCCAGACAGGTCACGACTGGCGCACTGAGCGTTACCCATGAGCAGGCCGACGATTTCGTGAATGCGGTCAGCGACAGCCTCGCAGCAATTCGTCAGGTCTTCAGCGAGCCGGTCAGCGACAGCCAGCGATGAGGCGGAGACGATCAGCAGCATGAACTCCGATAGGGGCGCCGCAGCACACTGATCTGCGAAAACGTCAAAGTCATGTATCGTGACACAGACAACCGCTGCTGACCGCACGCTCTTGGAGCCCGGTCAGCGGCGGTTTTTTCGTGCCACGAAAGGGGGTGTCGAATGCCATTCGACCCCATCGATCCGCTCGCCTTCACCACCCCGGAAGCCGCCATCGCCGGTGACCGCGTGATCCACGGCGAAGCCCTCAACACCATGCGTCAGCTCCCGGACGGTGCGTTCGACGCGCTGATCACAGATCCGCCGTACTGCTCCGGCGGCACCACAACCAGCGATCGGACGAGCCGGAGCGCCGTGCAGAAGTACGTCAGCTCGGATTCCAAGTCGGGCAAGGCGATGCCCGATTTCCCCGACCAGCGTGACCAGCGCAGCTTCACGATCTGGTCGTCTATCTGGCTCGGCGAAGCACTGCGCCTGGTCCGGCCCGGTGGCCAGGCGCTGGTGTTCACCGACTGGCGGCAACTTCCGGCGCTGTCGGATGCGATCCAGTGCGCTGGGTGGCGATGGCGTGGAATCGTGGTGTGGGCCAAGACAGGCGCGCGTCCGCAGCCTGGGTTCGCCAACGGCGCCGAGTACGTGTTGTGGGCCTCGCACGGCACCATTGACCGCGACCACAAGCCGCCATGCCTGCCCGGCGTCTACACCCTGGCCAGCCCCAGAGGTAAAGTGCGGCAACACATCACACAGAAGCCACTTGAGCTGATGCGTCACCTGGTGCGCACCGTCCCCGCCGATGGGTTGATCCTGGATCCGTTCGCCGGCAGCGGCACAACCGGTGCCGCTGCGCTCGCCGAGGGGAGGCGATTCCTCGGCATCGAGGGCACCTCCGCCTACGCACGCATCGCGGCCGAGCGGCTGGCAGGGCCGATGACCGCCGAGAATGGCACCTCCGTCTAATTCTGAGGTACGGTGGCACACGATCCCGCCGCTGACGACCCGACCCCGGAGTCGGATCGCGGCGGTTTTTTCATGCCCGGATATGGGCGTTCAGCCACTTATTCACCTCTGAAAGGGGTTGCTCATGCTCACCTCTCTGTCTGCCGCCGGGGGTGCCGCGCTCGCCGGTCTTGTGCCCGTCCTGACTGCCCTGTTCGCAACCCTGTTCGCGTGACCAATCCGGCCGACAAGCCGCGCCACCGGCTGCACCGCAGCAACGGCGCGGCTTTCGTTCGTCCCACTGGCGTCACGCGCCACGCCTGGATTGTCGCGCTGCTCCGGAAGTTCGTTCACGACTTCGAAGAGGACGCGGCCACCCAGATCGCGATTCACAAGTGGTTCCTGCGGTTCTGGCTCATCAACTTTATTGCCGTGACGCTGGTTTTCTTTCTGGCGCAAGGTATTTGGCTCCGGCTCAGCGTGTTCTACCTCGTCGCGATTTCGCTCTACGCCAACTTCGCGACGGACTATGACGCATTGAGCGCATCACAAGCCTCGCTGCACGCCAGCGAAGCGCGTGACGCCGCACAGCACAGCGACACCGAAACGGCATGAGCCACTTCGAACCCGAAGCGTGGCGCGAGTTCCTCGAAGGCGGCCACGTCCGCAAAGCCCACGACGGAGACATCCCGATCTGGGCCGGATTCCTCATCACGCAGATCGCCGATCTGCGCAACACGATTGGAGCACTCCTCATGACACAGGCCATCTCCCTGCACACCATGTTCCAGGGCGACATGACCCAGATCCAGAACGCGTTCAACCAGCTCGTCGCCGCCAACACCGCGGCGCAGCAGAACGCGCAGAAGCTGCTCGACCAGATCGCCGCCCTCCAGGCCAAGGTGACCACCCCGGATGCTGACCCGGTCACCAGCGACGATCTGGCGCAGATGAATGCTCTCGCCGCCCAGATCCAGCAGGCCGCGGCATCCACCATCACCACCATCACCCCCGCGCCCGCCACCCCGCCGGCCACCACTGCACCGGCCACCCCGGACAGTGGCACCACCACCGGCACCGATGCTGGTGCGGCTTCGCCCAGTGTCACCAGCCCGGCTACTGCGCCTGCCGCCGCTGCTGCGCCCGACACCACTGCACCGGCCACCACTGCACCGGCCGCGCCGACTGCCAACTCGTCGTCGCAGCCGTTCAAGGTCAACGCTGGCGACACCGGCGCTGGCGCGTAGCAGCACGGAACACATCACCACCCATGGCCGCGCAGCGTAAGAGCACGACGCAGAAGGGTCTCGGGTGGCGTCATCAGCAGGCCGTCGAGCAGCTCAAGCAGCGCCACGTCGACGGGTCTCCCTGCTGGTGGTGTGGCAAGCCCATGTATCTGTCACAGGCGCTGGACGGCGACCACTCCCAATCGCGCAGCCGCGGAGGGGTGCTCGCCGATCGGCTGCTACACGCCTCGTGCAACCGGTCGCGCGGGGATGGTCGCAGGGATCACGAACGGCCGGCACTCACCGGGATGGCCGTCGGATCGGCGCACGATGACCGCCGGGATTGGTGCCTGCTGCCATGGTGACCGTCAACGATGATGGTCGACCTGGGCGGGTAGAGACCCAGTTCAGGGGGCGGTTTGTCCGAAAAATACAACCCCCCGCCCTCCTGACCCCCTCCCTTGATCAGGCAGGCATCCCTCCCCACCGTTTTTCGCCAAAATGGGCGGCCCGAGGTGTCTGAACAGCGAAAACAGAGCTTTTCCAGCGTGATTCAGAGCGGAAATCGCCTGGATTCGCTGATTGCGTTGCGCGATCGGCTCGCTCGGGCGATCGAGAGGTGCTCGGCGCGCGATCTGTCGCCGTTGTCGCGGCAATTGACGGCGCTGCTGGCCGAGATCGAGAAGTTGCAGGCACCGGAGAAGGAGGGCAGCAAGCTTGACGACATTGCTGCCGCCCGCGCCAAGCGGCGTGCCGCTGTTGGGGTGCCAGACACCCCGGCTGCGGAGCGTTCCGCCAGCAGTTAGTTCGGCTGGCCAGGAAACGATCGAGCTGGCGGCTTCCGCCGGTCTCGATCTGGACCTGTGGCAGCAGCTATCGCTCATCGACGCGCTCGGCGAGACCGACCAGGGTCTGTGGGCGGCATTCGAGATGGTCGAGATCGTCGCCCGGCAGAACGGCAAGGGCGGCATCATCGAGGCGCGCGAGCTGGCGGGCCTGTTTCTGTTCGGCGAGCGCCGCATCGTCTACACCGCGCATCTCACGGAGACCGCGCTGGACGCGTTCTATCGGCTGCTGGAGCTGATCCAGTCGACGCCGGAACTGGACAGTCAGGTCAAGAGCGTCAACACGGCCAACGGCAAAGAGGGCATCGTCCTCAAGTCGGGCCAGAGGATCCGATTCAAGACGCGCATTGCGGCAGGCGGACGCGGGCTGCAGGGCGATTGCGTGTTTCTCGACGAGGCGATGTACGTGCAGCCGACGATGATCGGCTCGCTCGTCCCGACGATGGCATCTCGCCCGAACCCTCAGCTGTGGTGGGTCGGTAGTGCGGTCGACAAGCGGATCATGCCGCACGGTGCGTCGTTCTCGCGGGTGCGGCGCCGCGGCATCGCGGGCGATCCGAGGGTGTGCCTGAACGAGTGGAGCGCTCCGGACGATACCGACCGCAACGATCCGCCGATGGAGGCGATCGCCGCGGCGAATCCGGGCATGGGCATCCGCATCACGGTCGGATTCATCCGTGACGAGCAGGGCGCGATGGCGCCGGAGACGTGGGCGGTCGAGCGGCTGGGGATCGGCCTGTGGTTCGAAGAGGAAGACGTCCCGGATGTCATCGATCCGGAGGTGTGGCGAGCGTTGACCGGGCGGATGGCGTTGACCGGCGCTGTGGCACTGGGGTTGTCGATGACACCGCTGGCACCGAAGCGTCCACAGGTGTTGTCCATCGCCGCCGCTTCGCGCACGACGGACGGCAAGACGCACATCGAGGTTGGCTACCACGACACCGGCGTCGGCGCGGCGGCTGAGATCGCGCGTCTGGTCGCCGCGATGCAGCCGTGCGCGCTGGTGATCAACGGCAACGACCCGGCAATGAGTTTGAAGCCGGAGCTGCTGAAACTCGACATCGAGCCCGAAGCGATGTCGTCGTCGCAGATGGCGCAGGCGTGCGGCGCATTCCACCTGGATGCGATCGGCGCGTTGTTGCAGCACACCGGCGACCCGCTATTGAAGGGCTCGCTCAGCGTGGCCGGGCAGCGGGTGATGACCGGCGGCGGCTGGGCATGGACCGCGATCGAGCCGGGCGCGGACATCAGTCCGCTGGAGGCGGCGACCGCGGCGCACTGGGGGCTGGCGAACTTCGGCGACCGGGCGCTGCCCCCGGCGCTGCCGCCGGTCGCGGTGAAGGCGAGCGAGACCCCGATTGTCACGGGGGACCTGATGAGCATGGGTTTCTGAACGAAAGGAGGTGAGCGATGACGAAGGCGGATATCAAACCGGTACTGGCGAAGCGAGCACCGACCCGTGAAATGGGCTACGCCGTCCAGTACCCGGGCGACTACTGGTTCAACGACGTCGAGACGACGCCGGAGCTGCGGTGGCCGCTGTGCACACGCGTCTATGACAGGATGCGACGCCAGGACGCGCAGGTGGCCAGCATTCTGCGCGCGCTCACCCTCCCTATCCTCCGGACCGGCTGGCGGCTCGACCCGAACGGCGCCCGGCCCGAGGTGGTGCAGCACATCGCCGACGATCTGAGGCTGCCGATCGTCGGCCAGGACGCGCACCAGCAGACAACGGACGAGGATTCGCAGCGGAAGTCGAAGCCGCGGGCCCGGGGCCGGTTCAGTTGGACCGAGCATGCGCGGCTGGCGCTGCTGATGGTGCAGTACGGCCACATGTTCTTCGAGCAGGTGTACCGGATCTCGGACGACGGCCGTGCGCATCTGGCGAAGCTCGCCCCGCGTATGCCGCAGTCCATCGCCGCTATCACCGTGGCGGCCGATGGTGGCCTGGTGTCGATCAGCCAGTACGCCATGGGCACGGTCACCGGCGGATTCGTCGCGGGTGGTGCGGGCAACGCCAAGGAGATCCCGGTATCGCGGCTGGTCGGCTACATCTACGAGCGTGAGGGCGGCGTCTGGATCGGCTCGAGTGTCCTGCGGCCGGCCTACAAGAACTGGATGATCAAGGACCGCTTGCTCAGGGTCCAGGCGCAGACGATCGAGCGCAACGGCATGGGCATCCCGTCGTACAAGCTTGCACCGCAGGAGACCGATACCGCGGCGGGCCAGGCGATCGCCACCGGACTGCGTGCCGGTGACAGCTCAGGCGTTGCGATGCCGAACGGCGCGGATCTGCAACTGCTGGGCATCCAGGGCCAGATTCCCGATGCGAACACCCCGATCCGGTACCACGACGAGCAGATCGCCCGCAGCATCCTCGCTCACTTCTTGAACCTCGGAACGCAAACGGGCAGTTGGGCTTTGGGCTCGACGTTCGCGGATTTCTTCGTGATGTCGCTGCAGACGCTCGCCCAAGCGGTCGCCGACACCGCCAATCAGCACATCGTCGAGGACCTGGTCGATCTGAACTGGGGGCCCGACGAGCCCGCGCCGTTGATCGTGTTCGACGAGATCGGGAGCATGCACGACGCCACAGCTGAGGCGATCGCAACGCTGGTCGCGGCGGGTGTGCTGCTGCCGGACAGCGTCCTCGAGCGGGCGGTACGCGTCCAGTTCGGGCTGCCCGACAAGCAGCCGGGCGCGCCCGAGGCTGAGCCGAAACCGCCTGCGCCAGAACCTGTCCCGTCGCCCGGTCCAGCGATCGACGGGCCCGACGACCCGGAGGACGACGGTAAGTGAATCTGTCCCACTACCGCGAGCACATGCGTGCCGCGGCGAACAGTGCTGCCCCGAGCAGCTGGTACCGCATTCGAAACGCAGTCGACGGCAACGAATCCGTGGCACAGATCGACCTGTACGACGAGATCCACCCGTTCTTCGGCGTGTCTGCGCAGCAGTTCGTCGCGGACTTGCGCCAGCTCGACGCCAGCGAGATTCAGCTGCACGTCAATTCGCCGGGCGGGGTCGTGTACGACGGCATCGCGATCATGAATGCGCTGCGGCAGCACGATGCGCGGGTGGTCGCCACCGTGGACGGTCTCGCGGCGTCGGCGGCGGGGTTCATTGTCGTCGGTGCGGCCGACGAGCTCGTGATGGCCGAGAACGCAGAGCTCATGTTGCACAACGCGCGTGGTCTGGCGATCGGCGACGCCGACGACATGGCGAAGATGGCTGACGATCTGCGCCGCACCAACAGCAACATCGCATCCATCTACCAGCGCAAAGCTGGTGGCGAGCTTGACGACTGGCTCGGCGTGATGAGCGACGAGACCTGGTACAGCGCCGCCGAGGCGGTGAAAGCCGGTCTCGCCGATCGCGTCCTGAAGACCAGCAAGAAGGGCGACGACAAGGCGGCGACGAACCGCTGGGATCTGTCGATCTTCGCCCACGCCGGCCGCGCGAACGCGCCAGCACCCCGAATGTCCTTCGCACAAGCGAAGGTTCCACCCCCACGAAAGGACCAGGCCGTGCCTGCTCTCGACGATGGGCTCCGGAAGCTGCTCGGCGTCGGCGCCGACGCGGATGACGGCGCCCTGCTGAACAAGGTGAAGGCGCTCATCGGCGAGCGCGACGAGGCGCTCGAGGAAGCGACCAGCCCGCGGGCCTCGGCGACTCTGCCCGAGGGCGTGATGGCCATCGACGCCCAGGTGTTCGCCGATCTCAAGGCGCAGGCCGAGCAGGGCGCGGCGGCCCGGGTGCGTCAGGAGGAGGACGACCGCGCGCGGGTGATCAAGGCCGCGCTCGACGCGGGCAAGATCGCGCCGGCCAGTCGCGAGACCTGGGAAGAAGCGCTGAAGGAGAACTTCACGCGCGCCTCGGCGCTGCTCGATTCCCTCGCCGCCGGTGTCGTTCCGGTGGAGGGCACCGAGATCGGTACGAGCAAGGTCCCCGACGTGTCGGGCTTGTCCGATGACGAGTTCTACAACAACTTCTGGCCCGACGAAGTGAAGGGATAGCGAGATGGCCGACTACATCCCCATTTATAGCGGCGCGCTGCGGCTGACGCTGATCGCCGGGGCCGCGATCACGGGCGGCCAGCTCGTGTACATCTCGGCCTCGGGCCAGGTGTCGCCCACCACGGCGGCGACCGATGCCTGGGTGGGTGTCGCAGCGTTCGATCAGCCGATCGTCGGGCAGCCGGTCACCGTGCTGGCCGGCGGCGGTGTGCAGCTGCTGGCCGCCTCCGGGACGATCACCGCTGGTGCGGCCGTGTGTGCCGCAACGGGTGGCGCTGTCGCCGCGTTCGGTTCGGGCACCGATTACAACCAGGTCGTCGGGATCGCTGTCACCGCGCCGGCGAGCGGTCAGCTCCAAGTGTTGATGCGCCGGTGACGTTCTCCATCTCCAAATCCTTTCGAAGGGAGTGAATTCCGATGCCTGTGACTTATCCGCCGTCACCGCCTACTCTGTCCGGCGACATCATCTCCATCAGCCGGTTCCTCAACAACCCGGCGCTGGTGATGCGCAAGCTGCGCACCCTCGCGCAGCAGCGTTTCATCGCCGACTACCTGCTGTCGGGCCGCTACGAGGTGTCCGGTGGTGCCATCGTCTACGAGCAGACCGAAAGCATCTACTCTGACCGGCCGCCGGCCCCCGTTGCGCCGGGCTCCGCGTACTCGGAGACCACCACCGGCACGGGTCCCGCGCAGATGGCGAACACCGCCAAGTGGGGCGAGGACACGCTGATCACCGATGAAGCGATCAAGCGCCGCCGCATGGACCCGGTTCAGCGTGCCATGATCAAGGTTGTCAATCAGATGGTGAAAACCGTTGATGGCAACGCGCTTTCGGTCATCGCCTCGCAGGTGACCCAGACCAGCGTCGCGACCGGCGGCGCAGGCTCGGGCAACTGGGCCAACTCGTCGACCGCGACCATCTTCCGTGACTGCATGGTCGCGAAGGCGAAGGTGCGCAAGCTCAACCAGGGCTACGAGCTGGATACCCTCGCGGTGGACGACGTTACGTGGGCCAACATCATCTCCGACCCGGCGATCGCGCTGCTGCTGCGCCGCGAGTCGCCAGCCAGCCCGATCTACACCGGCGATCTGCCGGAGATCGGCCAGTTGCGTGTGCTGCCCACGCCGAACATCCCCACCCCGGGGACCGCGATTCTGGTCGACCACAGCCTGTTGGGTGGCATGGCCGACGAGGAGATCGGCGGTCCCGGCTATGTCCGTGCCCAGGACGGCATTCCGGGCCTCGAGGCGAAGATCATGCGCGAGGACAAGGAGGACCAGTGGCGCCTGCGCTGCCGCCGGTCCACCGTGCCGATCGTGATCGAGCCGAACGCGGCCTGGGTTATCACGGGGGTCTGACCGATGGCATATCTCGTAATCGCACCCCAGATCGTCGCCTACGACATGGGCGGCAACGCGCTGTACTACCTGCGCGATCAGCTCATTCCGTGGCTGAGCCCCAAGGCCAAGGCGCATCTGATCACGATGGGCCTCGTCGAGGAAGTCCCGGATCTGCTGCCGCCCGGTGTGGCTGAGGATGTCCCGCTTGCCGAAGTGCTGCCCGCAGCCCCATCCGACTCTCCGGACCGACCCGCCCCGACCGCTCCGAAGGACAAGTGGGTGGCGTACGTGGTGGGCACGCGCGCGGCGACGCAGGCCGAGGCCGAAGCGCTCACACGCGATCAGCTGATCCAGCTGGCGGCCGGCTAGTCCATGCCCGGCCCGTCGCCGAGTCAGGACGCGTTCGCGTTCGCCGCACCGTCGGATGTCTCGAACAACTGGTGCACGTTCAAATCCCAGGCGGACCAGCAGTGGTGTCAAACGCTGCTGGACGCCGCGGGCCTGTGGATCACCAATAGGTTCGCGGCGATCGGCCAGACGATCCCGCTCAGCGACCCGCGCGGCTTCATCGTCAGCATTGACGTGGTCCGGGCGGCGATGGAGCGGGCGAAGTACCCCGGCATCCACTCCGGAACACATCTCGTCGACGGGCGGTCGGATTCATGGTCCGGGCCGCGCACCGCGACCACGGACGATGCGGGCCGGACGCTGGTGTTCACGCCGTACCACGAACAGCTGCTGGGGCTGTTCAAACCAACGCAGCCGGTCGGCCAGTTCGGAAACGTCATGCGGCCGGTGGATCCGATCATTCTCGGCGGCGAGGACTGGCCGCTGGTCGACCGCTCACTGTGGTGGTCCTGATGAAGCCGTTCACCGCGCTGGGCGACGAGACTCTGATCGTCAATGCTCGTGTGCCGCTGTTGAATTCGGATGGTAGTCAGCAGCGGGACGGTTACAACAAGCCCCTGTACGAGTACGCGCCGGTGGCCGTTCCGGGCTGCTCGTTCCGCGAGCTCAGCAGCACCGAACACGATCTGGATGTCCATCCGACGGACGTGGTGGCGCGCGGCATGATGCCGCCGACCTATCCAGTGCCGAACGGCACTCTGGTGCCGACTCAGGCACCTACGCCGGTACCCGAAGCGGAAACGCCGGTGACGTGGCAGCGCAACGGCAAAACCTATGTGCTTCAAGGCCCCGCTCGTCTGGTGGAGGACCCGGCTGGCGACCTCGACCACATCGTGTTCATCACTCGATTGAGGAGTGGCTAGTGAGTGTCGATATCGCTGCTGTGCGAGCGGAATTGGAGCTGCTCGCAGGGGAATTCATGGCGACATCCGCCGAGGTGCGCGATGGGCTGAAGGAGGCCGCCGAGCATGGCGCGGAGATCGGGCGCGGTATCGCCGAGGCCGAGCTCACCCATTCCCGCCGCCACGTCACCAAGGGCGGCTACGTCAACGAGCCCGGCGACTATGCCCGCGCGTTCCGCGGCGAGCGGGTATTCGTCAACGGCGCATGGCATGGCCGTGTCGTCAACGACGACTGGAAATGCTGGTGGATCGAGGACGGCACCGAGAAGTGGCCCAAGCACGCGATCATGCTGCGCACCGCGGCGCAGATGCGCGGAAACGACACGGACTGAGCCGGTGAGTGATTCCGTCGACGCCGGTGCCGGTGCGGATGCTGGCATCGTCGCCGTTCCGATAGTCGATTCGGGCTGGAACGTCGACTTCGGACCGATCGCTGACACTGTGCCGCCCGACACCGGATCTAGTGTCGACTCGGCAGCGGAGGAGCCAACCGAATTCAGTTTCGCGAACCTGAGTGAGGTCGTGATCGCCTGGTTCCTGCAGGTGGACTGGCTCGGTGATCTCGGCATAGACATGCCGAATCCGCCGACGTTGCCATATCTGCTGGTGACCCAAATTCCGGGCGGCACCGACAACCGGGTGACCGCTCGGGGCCTCGTCTCCCTGGACTTGTTCGCAAACGACCTTGGTGTGGCGATCACCCTCGGCCGGCGCATGCATGCGCGGATGCTCGCGCTTCGCAATCAAGTCGTCGCGGTCGGTGGCTGGCCGGTGCCGATCGGCGAGATCAAGACGCTGCAGCTACCCGGCTACAGCCCCTATTCCGATGACCCTCTGCTGATGCATCGCGTCGTCGCCTCGTACGAGGTGCGCAGCGATTGGGATGCCCAACCCTTGTAAGGAGTTTCGATGACGACCGACCAATTGGCGCCGTGGGATAGCTTTTTCGGCGGCAACCTCGACCAAATGTTTCGCGGGCAGTTCGGTAGCTGTCTGGTCAAAGATTATGACGGAGTTACCAACTGGGCGAACTGGACACCGTTCGATCAGACTGGCGAGATCAAGTCCACGTTCTACCAGAACGGCGTTTTCTCTGACGGCTGGTCCGATCTCGGCTTCGGCGACAAGACCGGCGCCAAGTTCTCGCAGAACCTGACCGTGAACCAGTCCGACCCGTGGCAGTCGCGCCGCGAGGAGGACCCGAACATCACCAAGCAGTCGGAGACGGGCGTTTTCACTGCGCTGCAATCGAATCCGACGATCGACGCGCTGCAGGACGGCCTTCCGCTGGCCGCGATGCCGTCCGTAGGGACCGCTGGCTACGGCTATGCGATGCCCAGGTTTCCGGGGGTCACCTACCGGACGGTCGCGTTCATGGGCATGCGGCTCAATCGAGCTGGATTGCTGTGGATGAAGTGGCGGCTTTACCCCTGCTGCACCATGTTGAAGCCGAGCGAGACCGAGTGGTCGGCCGAGAATCCTGAGAAGACTGTGTTGACCTTCGAGGCGCACGAGTGCCAGATCTCCGGCTCGGCCCGGTTCGTCCTCGAGGACGGCCCCGGCTGGCGCTACTTGGGCGGTCCGACCGCCGCGCCCGGCACGCCGGTGGCGACCGCGACCGGTAGCGGCGGCGTCACCATCACCGTCCCGGCACCCGTGTCTGCGAACAGTCCGTTCACCTACAAGGTGTTCCGCACATCCGCGCCGACGACTCCGATCACCCCGACCTCGGTCGGCGGCACCGCGCTGAACCCGATCCTGACCCTGAGCGGGCAGGCCACCGGCACCGCGACCTACACCGTGCAGGCCATCGGCTCCAACGGCACGACCTCGCCGCAGTCGGTGGCGTCGGCGCAGATCACCGTCACCTAATTCCCGAATACCCCGGCGTGGCGGCTTGTGGCTGGACGCCGCGCCGGGACCAGCCACACAGCCACACCTTTTAGGAGGAAATTCCGATGATAGGCACGATCTACAACCTCGAGGATTGGCGCGCACAGGGATTGGAGGCACTGGGCGCGGATGCTGGCATCTCGTTCCAGCCGCGGCCCGGTGGCGAGGTGTTCACCGTCCCGCATCCTCTGACGCTCACCGATGACCAGCACGGCGCACTGGACCGGGCCTCGGGGTCGCTGTCCGTCGCGACTGTGCTGCTCGGCGGCGGCGATACCTATGCCCGGTTCGTGGCGGCGGGTGGCCGCGCATCGGACGTGATGATGGCGTGGCGCGTCATGCAGCAGAGCGTCGAGCTGGACCCTACTTTGACCGCGTTTTCGCCCTGGTCCGGCGGTGTGCGAAACAGCTCGAATCTGACCTCGAACATCACTATCCCGGCGAGCGCCGCCCCCTCCATCAATGGTGGCGCACCGTCGGAACAGGCTCCGGCGAGCTAACAAGCCGAAGGCTGCTCGTGCTTATCGAAGGGCTGCCACCCACATGCGCTACGCGGGTGAAGCTCGGCGCCGATCCGTGGACACCGACCGAGCATCTGCTGCGCGACATCGCGAACTCGGGCCGCTCGTCGGATGCGTTGCTGTTCAACGTCTATCGCGATCGCGAGAAGACCGAGCCGCGCACGTTCGAACCGATCCCGTCACCGAAGCGCGAGCTCACGCCCGAGCAGCAGGCGGCCGAGGAACAGCGGCGCGTCGAGGAGCAGCGCGAGCTGGAGATCGCAGAGAACTCTGCGGTAGTCACCCACGACATCGGCGAGCTGCTGTTCTCGGGGCAGCTGACCATGCTCGAGCTGTCACGGCGCATCCAGGCCGAGAGAGGGATTGAGCCGTGAAGGGCGTCTGGTTCGACATCCTTCCGAGGATGGTGGGCATGTCGGCGGAAGCCGACAAGATCGTCGCCGAATCAGAGAAGGCCGGATCCAAGGCGGGTAAGGCGTTCTCGGGCATGTTCTCTCGCGAGAGCGCCTCCGGCACTGCCGCGGCGATGAAGGCACAGGTCAACTCGGCCGTTACCGCGCTTGAGCAGGCATCGGCCCGGTCCGTCCAGGCGCACGACCGGACCGCGGACGCGGTCGGCCGTGTCCGCCTCGCCGAGCAGAAGCTCAACGATGTCCGCACGAAGTATGCCGAGGATTCGACGCAGTTCGTCCGGGCCGAAGAGGCTCTGGCGAAGGCCAAGCGCGACACGGCGACTGCGTCCGGCGTCGCCGAGACTGCGGCGACCCAGGAGGGTCGCGCCCTGGAAACGCTGGCCGCCAAACAGGATGCTCTGTCGAAATCCTCCGGCACCATGTCGACCGCGCTCAAGGGCGCGGCGACGGTCGGCGTTGGTGGCCTCGTCTTCGGCATGGGCGAAAGCATCAAGGCCGCAGGGGATTTCCAGGCCAGCCAGACGCGCTTGGTGACCACCGCGGGCGAGGATCAGAAGAACCTGGAGATGGTCTCCAAGGGCATCTTGGACATGGCCGGGCAGGTCGGTGTGTCGGCCGAGGAGCTGTCCAAGGGCATGTACACGATCGAATCTGCGGGCTATCACGGGCAGGACGGTCTCAACCTCTTGAAGGCCGCCAGCCAGGGGGCGCGTCAGGAGAACGCGGACCTGAAGGACGTCACGGATGCTCTGACGACGTCGATGCACGACTTCAACATCGCGCCCGACAAGTCCGCCGATGTCATGTCCAAGATGATCACTGCGGTCAGCAATGGCAAGACCACCCTGGGTGACTTCGCGGGCGCCCTGCATTCGGTGGAGCCCGCCGCGCATGCAGCCGGTATATCGCTGGAAGACACGTACGCGACATTGGCGATGATGACGCGCACCGGTGAGAGCGCCCAGCAGTCCACCGAAAACATGACCGACGCGATCCGGCATTTGTCGTCCCCGACGCAGCAGATGACCGAGGAGATGTCACAGTTCGGGATTTCCTCGGCGGATGTTCAGCAGCATCTCGGCGAGCGCGGGCTCACGGGCACGATGGACATGCTTGCCAAGTCCGTGCGCGACAAGATGAACCCGGCGCAGCAGATCGTCATCGATACGTTCAACAAGAACAACCAGGTCACCGCCGATGCAAAACGCATATTCGACAGCCTGCCGCCTGCGGCGCAATCGGTCGCGCAGGCGGTCAAGGACGGTTCGCTCTCGTTCGCGGAATTCCGCAAAACGGGCGGTGGTCTCGCTGTCGACCAGAAGAACCTGGTCGATCAATGGTGGTCTCTGGAAAAGAAGGCGGACGGATTCAACTCCGTTTTGAAGGCTGGAAAGTCGGATATCCAGACCTATCAGGAAGCCCTGAACAAGATGACCGGCACCGTTGCCGGGTCCACGGTGGCGATCGATGTGACCGGTGACAATTCCGAGGACACCGCGAAGGTTAAAGCCGACACCGAGGGCGCAAAGGGCGGCCCCAATGGCGATATCAAGGGATGGGACGAAGTCCAGGGCAATTTCAATCAGAAATTGGCTCAGACCAAGGCATCCGTCGGTGCAACTGCGATCGCGATCGGCACCGATCTGCTGCCTGCGGCGACGAAATTCCTCGGCTATCTCCAGAGTGCTGCGGGCTGGCTCGATAAGCACAAGACGGCCACGGAAGGGGTCGTCATCGCTATCGGCGGTCTCGCTACCGCCTGGGGAACGATCAAGGTCGCACAGGGCATCTGGGGTGGGCTGAGCACCGTGGTCGGCGGCGTGAAGTCGACGATCAGCGGTATCGGCACCGCGGCGAAGACGGGCGCCGACCTGATCTCGGCCGGCGCGAGTGGCGTGCAGAACGTCGCGACGAGCGCGCGGGACTGGTGGGCTTGGACCGGGTCGGCGAAGGCTGCCGCGGTCAAGGACTTCGTGGCCACGAAGACGAGCGCGGTCACCGAATCGATCGCGTCGGGCGCGGCCTGGGCGAAACAGGGCGTCGTCGCTGGTACCGCATGGGTCGGAATGCAAGCCAAGGCGGTCGGGGCGTTCGTGGCGACGAAGGCGTCGGCCGCGGTCTCCGCGGCGGAGACATCGGCCGCGTGGGTGGCATCAAATGCCAAGGTCGTGGCGGCTTTCGTAATGACCGAGGGCGCGGCGATCGCGGCCGGCGTGGCCGAGAAGGGCATGGCCGCAGCGACATGGCTGCTCGACGCTGCGATGGATGCGAATCCGATTGGCCTGGTAGTCGTCGCTCTGGGTGCCCTGACCGCCGGTGTGATCTACGCGTACAACCACGTCGGTTGGTTCCGAGACGCGGTGAACGACTGCTGGGACTGGCTGAAAAAGGCCGGCGCCTGGATCGGCCACGAATTCATGGACATCTGGCACAAAGCCGGTGACCTGGTCCACGACATTTCCGAGAAGATCGGCGCCGCCGGACATTTCGTCGGCGAGGCTTTCAAGCTGGGCGCCAAGGTCGCGACCGATGCATGGCACGACCTGGAAAAGGGTCTGGGCGAGCCGACGTATCTGGTGATGCGGTACGTGTACCAGGACGGTATCCGGAAGATGTGGGACTCGGCGTCCGATACGGTCGGTGGCGCGCTCGGTCACCTGCCGGACCTGTCGAACGAGATCGAGCGGATTCCTCATTTCCGCGACGGCGGTGTGTATTCCGGGCCCGGGATCGTCGGCCAGGGTTCGGGCTGGCCGAACGACGACGTGAACGCGAAACTGGCGAAAGACGAAGGTGTCGCGGTTCCCGGATTCGTGAAATGGTTCGGCATCGACAATTGGCACGCGGCGAATCGGTATTTCTCCGGTCGTTCCGGCGGTGACGGATTCCATTTCTCGCCCGGCGGGATCTTCGACGGCGTAGGCGATTTCTTCTCCGGCGCGAGCAACCCTGCGGAGTGGCTGCGTAGCAAGCTCACCGATGCCATCACGGGCGCCGAGGGGATGATCGGCGGAGAAAGCATGTGGAAGCGGCTGTTGTTCCAGCTGCCCGAGCACATGATCGACAAGCTGATCGACTGGGGCAAAGACAAGCTCGGGTCCGTGGTGCATGGTGCGAAGGACCTGGTCAGCGATGTCGGGCACGCGCTCGGATTCGCCGAGGGCGGCATCTACGACGACGCTGGCGGTGTGCAATCCGGCGGCACGACGGCCGCGCCCAAGAGCGGCTTGCAGGTGGCGCTGGACGCGATTCGCGATCACCTCTCCACGATGTACGACTGGGGCGGCACCGATCTCGCCGCTGGTGTCGACTGCTCAGGCCTTGTTGGCGATGCGCAGCTGCTCGCGACCGGGCAGCAGCCCGATCACCGGCTCGGCACCACGGACACACTGATGTCGGGTGGCTGGCCCGGAATGATCAAGGGCGCGACCAAGAACGACTACTTCGTTGCGGGCGTGAATGACCACCACATGGTCGGCAGCATCTTGAACACCCCCTTCGAGGCGCGTCAGACCGGCGAGCACCTCCGCATGGGCTCGGGCGCGGCGAGTCCATTCGATACCCAGTTCGTCGAGCAATGGCATCTGGATCCTTCGCTGATCGAGCCGGCGTATCACCCGGGCCTCAGCGACGACCCGCTCACCAGTGCGAGCCCGACTGACAAGGCCGGCAGATACAGGGAGGCGGCTCAGCGAGAGCTGGATCTGGCCAAGAAGCACGATGCCGATGCCGAGAAGTACCTCACCGAGGCCGCGAAGTACAAGGAGGGCTTGCCCGTCGAGAAGCAGCGGCATCTCGATGCGATGCAGCGCCACCTGGACGCGGCGGCCGAGGCCGACAAGCTCGCGAGCTTCACCACTGGCGCTGAGCAGCAGAAGCATCTGGACGCCGCGAAGCACGATCGGGAGTTGGCGCAGAAAGCTCAGGAGGCCGCGGGCAACGTCGGCGGCAAGGCGCAGAAGTACCTGGACGAGGCGGCGAAAGCGCGGCAGCAGGCCGCTGACGAGCGTAAGCGCGCCCAGGAGGATCTGGCGAAGGCGGACAAGGCTGCGACGTCGCCCGGCAAGAAGTCCAGCACTGATACCAACGGCGGTTGGATGACGTTCGAGCAGGCTGGAGAGAAGGCCGGCGGTTTGGCGGCCACCATGTTCCTCGACAGCACTGGCCTGGGCAACACGATCGTGGCCGACCCGAACAAATCGCCTCTGCTGCGCATCGGCAAGCAGCTGACCAACCTGAAAACCTCTGGGCAGGAACCGAATTGGGGTGCGAGCCCGTTCCTTTCGCCGCAGAAGACCGATGAGGATTTGTCGGACTTGTTGCCCGCCACTCATGACCTGGGTGGCCTCATCCCGCCCGGGCTGTCGCTGGTGAACAATCGGACCGGCGGCAATGAGGTGTTGGTGATCAATCCTCAGCTCGCGCAACAGCGTTCGCCCGAACCGGTTGGCGCACCTCGCGGCCGACGCGACAGCGGTAGCGGCCCGGTGGTCAGCATCAATACCTGGGTGGCCGCCAGCAATGACCAGGCGGAGGCGAATCGCCTCGGCCGCACCGTCAACCAGTACGCGAGCAAGCGGTGAGCTTCCCAATCACCGGCGCCGACACCGGTACCGGCGCGGACGCGCAGACCGCCGGGCCCCACGCTGCCGACACGGGCACGGGTGCGGACTCGGGCGGGATTCCGCGTCCGGTGACGCTGACACGGCCAGCACTGCAGGGTGTGTGCCAGTCGATCCTGTTCGACGATCTGGCCTGGGTGCGCGTCTGCGACGCCAACGGCAAGATTTGGCCCATCGACGGCCCGATGCGGCCGAGGCCGCCGTTGGGTGAGGGTGTCGTGCTCGACGAGATCGCCATCAAACCGATTTTCAAGCACCTCGACCAGGCGGGTGCGCACCAGGTCGGCGTGACGCATCTCGACGTCGTTTGGGACGCGACGGAATTCGAAATGTTGATCACGTTCCGGTCGCCTACGCGCGGCGGTGTGCGCAAGGTGTTCCGTGAATGGCTGATGGGCTGGGATCCACGCCGAACCTGTCAAATGGCTTGGTTCACTCCGCAATTGGGTAACTGGTGGATCGATGTGCGCCAGCTCGAGGTGATCAGCGACAAGGTCCCTCCCGGGGCGATGGAGTCGTTCCAGATGAGTTTCCATGCCCGCGCTGACTTCCCCTGGTTCCGGTCGTTCGACTCGCGCTCGCCGGTGATGACTGCCGACAGCAGCGGCAATCTCGTGGACCCGATCAAGGCGACACAACCGCACGTGGCCGCGCCAACCAACTTCCAGCGCGTCACGAACTGGGGCGACCAGCCGGCATTCCCGGTGCATTTGCTGCAGGGCCCGGGCACGTTCACCCTCGGCGACAACGGCGGTCCGGGCACGGTCACCATCCCTGTCAAGGCCGGACAGTTGGTGCACGTGACCACTGACCCGGCGGTGCAGACGGTCACCGAGATCAACACCGGCGCGAACCTGTATCCGCTGATCAAGGGCCGGTTTTCGCAGCCGGTCCCGGCCGCGCCGGGCGGCTACGAGATCCGTATCCCGATCTCGGTCACTGGATCTCAGTCGGGCGTCACCTCGGCGCTGACCAAGCTCACGCCGCTGCGTAGGTGGCCGCAATGACGCTGCCGGTGCCGGTCAATCTGACGGCCGCCAATCCTGCGCGGATCTTCGACCAGGCCGACGCCGCGATCGCCGCAGCGCAACCCGACTACAGCAGGCCCGCCTACGTGGTGGAGATCCTCGACCCCACCGGCGCACCGCTGGGCGTCGCGGACGACTACCTGGATTTGGAGTGGGAGGATAATCCCGAATTACCCACGGCGACACTAGTTCTGAAAGGAACAGATCCGTGGGCGCCGCTGTGCGTGGCCTGCGACTACACGGTGGTCACGGTCCTGATCTACGACAACCAGGGCAACAAGATCTGGACCGGGTTCGTCGATGACTGCGACGACATCGACGACAAGGGCGTCGAGACCGTCACCGTGCAGCTGCTCGGCCACGCGGCCTGGTTTCAGAACTTCTGCGTCTACCCGAATTTCATTCTGCCGCCGATCCTTCAGGAGCCGAAGGAAGCGATATACATCGGCCCGGCCTGCACGAACCTGAAAATGATGTGGGCGGAACAAATCGCCCGTTACGCGGTCACTCTGGGGCTGATCGAGCTGCTCGAGGACATCCTGAATCCGCTGGCGTGGCTGCAAGGAATCACCGAGGGCGCCGAGCTTCCGGCGGTGGTCGTGCCGGTGAACGCGCTCACCGATTCCTCGCCGTGGGTGGCGATTGTCGCCCGCATGGAGGACGCGGCGACCTTGCAGCAGCCAGCTATCAAAGGCACCGGCGTGCTGCCCACGGCGACGTTCTGGAAGGTCGGTGACCCGCAACCAGCACCGCAGTGGTTCACGCTGACCACGCCGTGCATCGTGTTCGACTGCCAGGACTATTCGAACGTCACGGGTTTCGATGCCGGGTTCTTGACCGGCCTGATCGGTGAGGCTGTCGCGCTCGCGGACACCGCTCTCGGCGAGATCATGCAGGTGGTTGGCGTGGCTGAGCAGCAGGACAACAACATGACCGACCCCTATGGAAATGGGCCGCTTGCAACGGCATTGGGGCTGCTGGCGAAACCGGCTTGGGTGGTGTTCGACGCGGACTCGAAGTATTCGGGTATCGAGAAGTGCAGGATCTCGAGCCATCATCCGCAAGCCTGGAGCCTCATCGTGGGCGGCAAGTCGCCGACCTGGGTGAACCGCGGCATCGATTTCCTACTCGAATTGTTTATCGGGGGATTGTTGTCGGTGTTCGGCGCGTCCGGGATCGCGCCCGACATCTTGAATGGGGTTTTCGATGATGTGGTTTTGGCGTTCGAACCCTTTTACGATCTCGCGCGCCAGAAGAGGTTGGGGAAGTTCGCGCGGCCGGAAAAGCTGGTAGCCGCAGGGTCGCAGGCATTCACGCCGTCCGCGATGGTCGCTGGTGCGCAAGGACTGTGGGACACAAGGGGCTTCCGTGCGATGGAGCTGACGATCACTGATCAGCGTCAGTACGTGTTCGGCCGCGATTACGGCATCTACACGCCGGTCAGCGTTATCAAACGCGGTGTCCTCTATACGGATTACGTCTACAAGGTCGTCGGCAAGGACGACCGCACCACCCGTGCATCGATCGTCACGTCCGTCGGCGACGGGAAAGGGCACGAACAGCCGATGGTGAAGGCCATGCGATTCATCGACGGAGCCCAAAAGGCTTTGAACGCAGCCATGTTGGCGCAGAACTAGAAAGGCGACGGCGATTACCAGTTTCGTCCAGAACTCTGATGGGTCCTACACGATCAATGCGCAGATCAACTGCCGCGACTTCGACAGCTTCCTCGAGACCGGCGTGCTGACGATCATGATCACCCCGCTCGGTGGCGCATCGAACCTGCCCTTGGGCCTCAACGGCCAGCCAGGACCGGCCCCGCAGCTGACATGCAGCGTGACAACGCTGGCGGCCGGATCCGCGCCGACGGCCACGCTCGTCGAGACTGACCCGGGTGCGCCGGGCGTCCCGTCGGCCTACCTCCTCACGCTGGGGCTGCCCCTCGGTAACCCAGGCGTGGCGGGCGCGGCGGGCAGCATCCTCAACAGCTCGTCGTTCTCGAATTCGCCCGCGAATGGTCAAGTGCCGGTATACAACTCGGCATCGCAGCTGTGCGCCTGGGCGACGCTGTATCCGCCGATCCCGCTGTATGTGGTGCCCGGGACGAACTTCACGCCGCTGTCGATGACGAGCGCGCAGTCCAGCGGCATCATCTGCGACTTCACCATTCCCGCACAGACTTTCCGCTACCGCCCGCGCGTCAACGGCGATTTGGAGGTGGTCGGCGCGTCCGGGATGCGCATCGACGCACAGGTGATGATGGGCCTGGCGACCAGCACGGATGCGACGATCGCCGCGTCCGGCACGCAGGTCGCCTACGGCCGCGGCCCCGACCCCTCTGTGTCAGGAACATCGAATCCGGTGCACCTCGGCATCAGTCCGCTCTACGGGGTGGCCATGGCCCCGACCGACACGAGCCCGGCCGTCACGGTGACCCCGACCGGATCGCCTGCGCAGACTCCGGCGATGAAGCTCGTGCTTTCGGCCGTCCGCCAGTACGGCTCGGCGGCGTGGACCACGAGCCAGACTCTCGGCGAGCTGCGCATCTACCTGGACGCCGTCTAATGCCCACACCGGAGTTCGTTTCGGGCGCGGGGTCGACCCTGCGCGATCTGGGCCTCGGCCATGTCCTCGAAGCCGTGACCGGTGTCCCCATGGATGCGCTGGGCTCGGACATCGCGCCGGCCGCCGGACTGCAGGCATGGTCGGCGAACCTGGAAAACCAGACGGCGACCGCGAACGCGGGCGTCGCGACCGTATCCGACGTCGCCACCGCCAATTCGGCAGCGATCGCGCACCTGACGGCCACGACCACCAGCACCGGTGCCACCGTCTCCGACCAGTTCGCGAGCGCGGGCGCCCTCAGCGGCTATAGCAACTGGAACCTTGGCGGCAGCAGTCTCGGCGCTGGTGTTCAGCTGTCGGTGAATCCCGCTGGCAGTTGTGGCATCGGCGGCTCACCTACCGGCACCAGCACCGGTGCCTTGTACGCGCTGAGCACGACCGCGATGACGACCGACAACCACACGGTGACGCTGGTGTGTGCGGCCACCGGCAATATCGCCGCCTACACGAGCGCCATCCTGCGCGCCGCGCCCGACATGTCGAGTTTCGTCTATCTGAACGTGTTTCAGAACGTTGCCCAGCTCGGGCGCGGCTCGTTCACCGGCGGCGCATGGACATTCACCCTCTGGAAGTTCGCCACGCTCTCGCAGGCGCAGGCGCAGACGATTGCGGTGAAGGCGTCGGGGACCACATACACCGTCTCCGTCGGCGGCGCGGAGCTGATGACCTACACCGATTCCGCCGGTACCGCCGCGACCGGAACCGGCCATCGCAGTGTGGGTTTCGCGGTCCAGGCCGAGTGGTCTTTCGCCTACTCCTATGGCTGGCCGCTGGCGAGCTTCACTGCCGTCGACTCCTGATCGGCGGATGAAAATGAAAGGGACACATCATGTCTGAACTGACTGATCTGGAGCAGCAGATGTTTACTGCCGTCCAGGACGCGCTGGACCAGTGGGCGCCGGAGCTGCATCTGTCGGTCGCGCCTGTCGAACCGGCGGTCGAGGCTCTGGCGAACGCTATCGTGACCAGCGCCGAGGACGCCCTGCAGTCGGGCGTGATCACCAAGGGCGCGGCCGATATCGGCACCACCCTCGGCGGTGCGGCGGGCGCTGCGCTGGGTACCGCGATCGGCGGCCCGGTCGGAACCGGCCTCGGCGGCACGGCGGGTGCGGCGCTGGGCACCCTCATCGGCAACACCCTCGGCGGCGCGTTCACCGCGATCGCCGAGCAGGCCCTCGCCGCGGCGACCCAGTGACGCTCTACGGCATCGATATCAGCAACAACAACGGGGCTGATATCGACATGAACGAGGTCAAGGCCGAGGGCTTCGACTTCGTGCTCGCGAAGGTGTCCGAGGGCGACTACTTCATCGACGAGACGTGGCCGATCTACCGCGACGCCGCCCGCGCGGCCGGTCTCGCCCTGGCCGGATACCACTATGTCCGCCGCGACTGCGACATCGACGCACAGGCTGACCTTTTCGTCCGCCACCTCGACGGCGCGGCGGCCATGCTCGACTTCGAATCCGACTCCGGTGGCATCGATACCTTCTGGGCCCTGGTGCGCGCGATCAACGCCCGCGGCGTCAAGGTCGCGCTGTCGTACGTGCCGCGCTGGTATTGGCAGGACATCGGGTGCCCGGACCTGTCCCAGGTGCCGGGCCTGATCCAGTCCGCCTATGTGACCAGCTCCGGCGCCGCGGCTTCGGCCATGTACCCCGGCGACGATTCGCCGTTCTGGGCCGCTTTCGGCGGCAAGAGCGTCGACATCCTCCAGTTCACCGACACCGCGCTGGTCGCCGGTCACACGGTGGACGCCAACGCATTCCGCGGCACACGCGCGGAACTCGACGAGCTTCTCGCCGTCCCCATCCCTCCAACAAATCCGGGAGTTCTCATGGCATTGACCGATGCTCAGCAGACCGACCTGTATCAGAAGGTCTGCGATATCTGGGACCAGACCCGCGGGCCCGGCGGGGCGGGCTGGCCGCAGCTCGGCACGAATGCCGCTGGCCAGAATCTGACCCCGGTCGACGGCGAGGCTGAGCTGATCACTGAGGCCGGTGTCGTCCTGTCCATGGTGCGCCAGATCGCGGCCGACGTTGCGGAGCTGAAGGGGCAGAAGTCGTGAAATCGGTAACCAGTTGGGCGCAGTCGCAGCCCGCGCGCCTGTATTTCTATCCGGCCGTCGTGGCGATCGTCGCCTATCTCGTCAGCCGGGGAATCCTGGATTCCGATACCGCCGACTGGATCACTGGCATCGTCGCGGCCGGGGTCGGCATCGGCGCCACCGAAACCGTGCACGCCTCTGTGTTCTCGCCCGCGACCGTGACGGCGCTGCTTGCCAAGGCCGCTGCCGCGCAGGTCGACAAGCCAACCGCGACGGGAGGCCAGTGATTCTGCCTCATTTCGCCGAGATCGCCAGTGGCATCGGCGGCACCGGCGTCGGCGGCCTGATCATAGGCGCGTTCGGGCACCGCAAGGCCAAGGCCGACGCCGCCGCGGTCCTCACCGCGACCGCGATGAGCCTCGTGGAGCCGCTGAAGGAAGAAATCGGCGACCTCACAAAGCAACTCGGCACTGTGCGCGGCGAACTCGGCACCGTGCGCGCCGAGCTGAGCGCGCACAAGGGGGCCACCGAGCGGCGCGAAGCGGCGCGCCAACAGGCGCTGTCCGCTCACACCGAATGGGACACCCAGATGGCCGACCGCCTGCGCGCCGCCGGCGTCGATGTCCCCGAGCCGCCGCCGCTGGACGTGGCCTCATGAGGTCCGGCAAGCCGTGACCGAAATCGCGGTGGTCCGTGACGTCTTCGACGCGCTCGGCCGCATGACCGTGTCGACGCCGAGATTCATCGACGATTCCCAGCTCGCCGAATTCGCGCTGTACGGGTGGCGGACGCTGTTCGGAGTTCCGGTCGCGCCGCTCACCGAGGGCCAGATTCCGACGATCACTATGTCGCCCACCGACATTCGGCCCTGGGGTCTGAACTGGGGCCCCTGGCTCAACGGGGATTCGATCGCCACATCGCTGTGGCTGCCCGGCAACTCGTCGCTGATCCTGGCGAACCCGTCGAAATACCCGACGACCACAAACGTGTGGTTGAGCATCGCTCCCGGCGTCACCAGCCTGACGTGCCTGCTCACCAATCGCATCACCACCAGCGGCGGCCGCGAAGACGACCAATCGGTCACTGTCATCGTCGCGCAGCGCTGAATTCCGTTGTAAAACACCATGAAACAGGAGAAGAGGAGAATCTTATGGCAGTCAGCACGTTCAACGCTTCCGGAGTTGCGCAGTCGGTCACATCGTCCGCAAATGCGGATGGCAGCCAGATCTATTCGGCGACCATTCCGGGACTCGCAGTGACTTGGGTAGACGCCGCGGGCAACATCTATCACTGCACGGCAACCGTGCAGGTGACGATCGACGCGCCGTCGGGCACGCCCGAACCGGGCCCCGGAAATATGTTCCGATTCGACCAAAATGGCGGTTACAACGTGCACATCACCGGCGCGGACTGGGGATAAACCCGCACGCCGACTGCCATTGATGGCCCCGACGCGCCGAACCGAACACTTCACCATCCATCAAACCCACCGGAACGCCGGTGGGTTTTTTCGTTGCACCACAAGGAGATTCCATGTCCACGCTTTTCACTCCGCGCCACTCCTGGCTGCACCTCGGCGACCGTCACATTGAAGCCGCCCGGTGGGACGGGACGATCAAGGTCGCGAAGTTCAATCCCGAGACCGTGCGCCAGGTCCAGCACGACCTCAACAATGGCGTCGAGCCGATCTGGGAGGACTTCGTACGCCACGAAGTGCAGCCCGACAGCTGGACCGACGAGCACCACAACCAGCTCGTCACGGTCGGACTCAACCTCCTCACGCAGCTTTTCGAGGGTGCCGGCGGAAATGCGTTCAATCACAGCAACGCCATCGTCGGCGTCGGAAGCTCGTCGACCGCATGGACCGCCGCTGACGTCCACCTCGGCGGCGACGGCTCGTCGGCCTCGGCCTACTACCAGCAGGCGGACACGGGCTACCCCACCCAGTCCAACGGCGTGATCACCTGCTATTGCACGTTCGGTTCCGGCAACGCCAATTTCGCGTGGAACGAGTGGTGCTTGGCCGACGGGACGAGCATCACCGGCGGCTCGACCCTGTCCACTGTCGCGACCGGTGTGGTGATGATCAACCACAAGATCGCCAGCCTCGGGACCAAGAGCTCGGGTGCGTCCTGGACAGCACACTGAGTCCTGATTGTCCTCTCGCACAACAGATTTCGGCGACAGGTTGAGGTGGTGGCCATATGACGATCGCGCTGCGTGGTACCGCAACGACGGGCACATCTACGGCCACCGCCCCCACCGGATCTACCACCGGCGATCTGCTCGTCGTCGTTGCCATCGCGCCGAGCGCGACGACGATCACTGTCCCGACCGGCTGGACTTCCGCACTCAACCAGACGGCCAGCACGTCGTTCGCGAACATGCGACTGGTGGTGGCGACCGCGCCGTGGTCGTCGGGTCTGGCGATGGGATTCTCGGGCGCGAGCCTGCTCACCTGCACCGCCTACAGCGGCGCGAACACGAGCAGCGCGTTCCAGGTCACCAACTACACGCTCGGCGGAAACGGCCCCACCACCATTGTCACACCGTCGGTATCCGACACGACCACGGGCGGATGGCGGCTGTGCGCCTGGGGCGCGGCCAGCGGCCTGTCATCACTCTCGGCCTGGTCCACGTTCTCGCCCGCCGACACCATCCATGGCGCGACGAACACCAGCGGTTACACGATCGCGCTCACCGACTCCAACACCGCCATCTCCACGGGATCGACCTCGGTCACCGGCACCATCCCGGACGGCACCTACTACGCATCCGACGCCGCGATCGCGTTCATCGGCGTCCTGGTGCCGGTCTCGGGCACCCCGGTATCCGACTCCGACACCGGTTCGGGCACCGATAGCGCCAGCGCTGCCCCGGCCGCACCGGACACCGACACCGGGGCAGGCACCGAGACCCAGACCGTCGCCGAGAAGCTGCCGACCGGCGACGCCGGCAGCGGTGCGGAGGGCCAGACGGCGAGTGTGGCCGCAGCCGACACCGGCGCTGGCGCGGACGGCCTGACCGTCGCAGCGCAGGCACCGCCCATCGCGGACACCGGCGCGGGCACCGACACCGAGGCCGTACGCCAGGCATTGGCCGACATCGGCGGCACCGCTGGCGCGGAGAGCTACGGCACGGTGGTCACCCCGGCCACTGACACCGGTTCGGGTGCTGAGGCTTCCGCCATCGTCGCGACCGTCCCGACCGCGGAGACCGGAAGCGGCACGGAGGGCCAGACGGTCCGCGTGCCCAGCGGTGACACCGGCAGCGGCGCGGACACCACACCCCAGAGCACCGTCGCGGACACCGACACTGGCAGCGGCGCTGATGTGCAGGTCATAAGTCAGGCACTGGCCGACACCGGCGGCACCGGCGGCGCGGAGAGCTACGGCACCGTAGTCACGCCAGCGGCTGACACCGGGTCGGGCGCGGAAGCGACCACAACCATCGTCGCCAGCGTCCCAGGCTCTGATACCGGCAGCGGTACCGAGGCCCAAGCGGTCCGCGTGCCCAGCGGCGACACCGGCAGCGGCGCGGATACCCAGGTATGGGGGCCGTCCTCCGCTGATACGGGCAGCGCAGTGGAAAGCGCCAGCACGACCGCGGCCGTCACCGCAGCCGAGACCGGCAGCGGCACGGACACGCAAACCCTCACTGTCCCATCGGGCGGTGACACCGGCAGCGCCGCTGAATCGGCAGTCGGGGCCGCACAGATCGCCATGCCGGACACCGGCACCGGCACCGACACCGCCGCGCAGGCCCAGAGCCAGGCGACAGACACCGGCAGCGGCGCGGAGTCGGCCACGATCACCACCCCCGCGGCCGACACCGGTAGCGCCACCGATGCGCAGGCCGTGCGCGCGGCAGCTGCCGATACGGGCACCGGTGCGGAGGCGACCACGATCACCACCGCGACCGCCGACACTGGCAGCGGAGCGGAATCGGCAGTCGGGGCTGCGCAGGTCTCAGCCCCCGACACCGGCGCGGGTACGGAAGGCCAGAGCATCGGCGCGCTGGCGGCCGAGACCGGATCGGGCGCGGAATCGGTCACGATGGCCGAGCGCCAGCCAGCCCCCGACACCGGCGCGGGTACGGACGCGGCGCTGGCCGCCGTGTCGCTGGCCGACGCAGGTACTGGCGCCGACACCCAGATGTCGGGCCCGGCCGCCAGCGACACCGGCACCGCGGCGGAGTCGGCGACGACGACCGCCAAGACGCCGGCCACCGACACCGGTGGTGGTTCGGAGGGCCAGGCCGTCGCCGCGCGGGGTACGGATACCGGCAGCGGGCTCGACGCGGTAATCGCCGCACTCCAAGTCCCGGCCTCCGACACGGGCACCGCCGCCGATGCAGGCGCCCCCGTCGTCGGTGCTGCCGACACCGGGACCGGGCTCGAAACCGCCATGAGCGAGCTTGTCGGCATCACGGTCGTGCCGGACATGCTGGTTTACGTCGTGCCGCCTGCCTATCGCGCCCCGGCCTGAGGGGAGGCGAAAATGTGGCTCCTGCAAATGATCCTGGCCTTCTACATGCTCAGCACGCACGCTGGCAGCGCGTGAGGCAGAACCAACGCACGTCGCGATAGAGAACAAAACAGCCGCCCCCATTCCGAGGGGCGGCTGTTTTGCGTTGTGGCAGTGTGGAATCGAGTCACACTGGGAGGCGCGTCAGTGCGTCGGGTCGCTGATCTTCGCCTGGAACTGCGGGCAGTAGACCTGGATCGCGTCATAGACGATCGCCTGTGACTGCTGGGTTGTGAACCTGGGCACCGGATAAGGATGCTGCACGGTCGTGGTCTTGTCTTCGCTCAGTCCCTCGACTTCGCCGAGGACCTGGTTGAGAGACATGGGCTTGTCCAAGTCCTTGCACACGGCTTGTCCCAGTTTCAGGATGTTGGAGAACATGCCGTGAGGCACATTGTCGCGGTCGAGGGCCATGAGGTACTGGGTGTCTTGAGAGGCCGAGTCATCGTGCGAACTGCCACAGCTGCTGAATGCGAAGATCAGCACGGCGACAACCACCCCGAGCGCGAGGAATCCGACGACCGGGTTGCCCTTCTTCTTCTTTTCGGGCGCAACCGGTTCCGGCGCGGCAGGTGTCACCGGTGCCATCTGCATCGTCATGGCCTCGTGCATGCTGGGCACCCCGGGCCCATTACCGCCGAACCGGGCCCTGAAGTCTGCGGTGGACGACCCGTGCGGCTGGTCGGGCGGCGCGGTGGGGAACTCCTGGCCGAGTCCAGAGTCGCCGGGGCCGTGGTGCGTCATGCTGTCCCTCTCGTTGGTGGAGCCGGGTACGAACACTGCTGCTGAGATATCACGGAATATCGCTGATTATTAGCTGTCTCGGTCGTGTTGGCACGCGTTGTCGGCGTGTCTGGCACGGACATAGAAAGGCCCCCGGTGCAAGGTGGGACTCCAGTAGGTTTGCGGCGCAACTGAAGACACCGGCCGGGGGCCTTCGCGATGTTCAACGGCAACCCGAGTGGGCTATCCCTGGTTGCCAAGTTCAGCGGTCCTAGACCACCTCCTCCCGAGGCTCCCGAGCACCGGAATGGTCTGTGGATTCCTGCGCCAGCGCTTCGTCCAACTCGTAGCGCGGGACGCGGGTACGCCAGTGGTGACACTGGGCCGGGTCTACCGTCTGGAGTTCCGCGAATGCCGTTACGCGCCTGGGATTTCCGCCCACGTGTGCCAAGGTGGGAGTGATCACTACAGCGCAATCGACTTGGCGGAGAAGCCGGTACAGCATTCCCATTCGATCCTGGTGCGAGTTGTCCACCGTGAGTACCCGCGAGACCCGCAGGCCCAACGTGTGGGCGCGCTGCCGAGCGTAGAACTCGGCCCAGTCCAGATCCGCTTTTGTGGTCAGCAGTGGACGGAAGATGTAGATCACGGCCTTGTCCGGCTGCGCGAGGGCCTTTGCCTGCTCCAGCGCTTCCACTAGCAGGTCCGGGTAGTCGTCTGGTTCCGGTGCGTCTGTCACGGTCCGCCCCTGGTCGTCGTCTCGTCGTCTGGGCGGCGGCTCGGGACCGGGACGACGATCACCGGCCCCGAGTGCCTACCAGGACGGTAGAAATCGAGCACGGTCCGCGGCGAGGAGTTTGCAAGAATTTGGAAGAACTACCCAATCTCCGACCAAGTTCTTGCACACGGCGGATGATGGGGAATGCGTGGGAACACTGCGCATTCCACAACTGAGGGGGCCGAATCATGCGGCTGACATTCCTTGGCAAGGGCGGGTCCGGCGATCGTGATTGCCCGACGCTGTACGCCACCGATCACGACAGTTTCCTCGTCCAGGGCTGGAAGACCGACCGACCCGACACCATCGAAATCCCGCACCTACTACCAGGTTTCGCGGACCCGGATACGTTCATCGGTGCGACCATGACCGACACTGGGCGCGGCACGTTCACGGTGTCGGGCCGACCGATCACCGACACCGAGACACTCGGTCAACTCACCTTGGCGACCGACGAGACCGCGGTCGAGGTGCCGAAACTGGAGAGGACGTTCTACGGTGCTGATAGTCCACGGACCCGCCGGTGACGACCTGTTCCGTGAGGCGCAGCGCGAGGCGTTTCACCTCGAGGTGCGCGACTCGTACGCGGTCGCATCGGAATCCGAAGGGCTGAGGCGATTTCTTGCGGGTGAGCCCGAATCGACCGATTACGACCGGCGACCGTGGGCGCAGTTCATGCGGGAGACGACCGGGCGCGGTGTCGCGGTACGGAGGGTGCGGGTCGTGACCGTCCCGCATTCGGACTATCAGCGGTGGCTGTTGTCGATCACAGGCAGCAATGTCGCTGCCGGCGAAGACATCCGGTACGTCCCGAGGCACCTTGCCGGGGACGTCCCGCCGGATGACTGGTGGCTGTTCGACGGCCAGCTCGTCGCCTACAACGTGGTCGACGCCGACGGCCGGCCCGCCGGAATGGCGGTCACCAGCGACCCGCAGATCGCACAGTACTGCCGCGGCGTGCGGGATCGGCTCTGGTCCATCGCGACGCCGTACGCCGATTACGTCAGCACCGTCCCCAGGTGACGAACGCTGCCCAGGACGCTCGGGAAGCCCTCGGCCAGCGCTTGCGTGAGATCAGGCGCAGGGCAGGCCTTTCCGGGCGTCAGCTCGCCACACTGGCGGGCTGGCACGAGTCCAAGGTGTCCAAGCTCGAATACGGCAAATTGCGCGTGTCCGACGCCGATGCGCGCGCCTACTGCACACACGCCCTCGCCGAGGACCAGCTCGACGACCTGCTTGCCACGCTCCACAACATCGACGCCGCATACATGGAAATGCGACGCTTGCTCAGCGTCGGTACCGGACGCAGCCAAGATGTATTGGTCCGGCTCGCCGAACGGACCAGACTCACCCGCATCTATCAAAACGTGCTGATCCCAGGCATATTGCAGACACCCGAGTACGCACGCGCAATCCTGGAACGGTCCATCGCCCGGCACGGATTGACCGACGACATCGACGCCGGCGTCACCAAACGTATGGAGCGTCAGCAGTTCCTCTACCGCGGCGACCGGCTGTTTCATATCGTGCTGGCCGAGCAGGCCCTATTGACCACCATCGGTGGCGACTCAGTGATGATCGGACAACTCGATCGGCTGCTCGTTGCGATCGGACTGCCTCGGGTCACGGTCGGAATCGTCCCGGCAACCGCTGAGATTCCGCAGCAAACAACGAATTTCGTCATGTTCGACGACCGCATGACCACCGTCGAGAC
Source organism: Nocardia sp. NPDC046763 (assembly GCF_040645495.1). Classification (NCBI taxonomy): domain Bacteria; kingdom Bacillati; phylum Actinomycetota; class Actinomycetes; order Mycobacteriales; family Nocardiaceae; genus Nocardia; species Nocardia sp. NPDC046763. The sequence continues at coordinate 84,073 of NZ_JBEYYI010000004.1, forward strand.
CATCACGGCCGAGCTGACGATCACCCAGCCACGCGAGATCGCAGTGTATGGACGAACATTCGACATGCTCGCCGAGCTCTCGACCACCGGTGACGCAGCACGTGCGCTCATTCTGGCCGCAGCCGAACGCCGCCGCGCCGTCGTTCAGTAGCGGTCGTCCGGTTCCTCGTCGTACTCGACCTCACGCATCGCATCGGCGAGGCTGCGCAGCCGGGCCAGAACAACGCTCGGCTCGGCCCCGGTCCGATACACGCCGTCGCACACCGCGACGACACCGCCGAGCATTGGCAGTGTGAGAAGAGCGAGCACCTCGTCCGCCCCGGCGTCGGGTCGACCCGGAAACGTACCGGTAGTCACATTTTGGCCAGATTTCATCAATTCATTGGATCCGATGGCATGATGGTGCCCCTGGAGATGCTGTCGCCAAACGTTCTCTCCAGGGGCGCCGATGTACCCTTACGCGGTCGCTTCGCCTTCGTTGATCAACCGCCGCCGATAGGCGACCTCGCCTTTCCGTCCGATGCAGGGCGGGAAGGCACGGTAGATCTCATGGAAGGAGACGAAGCCGTACTGATCGACGTAGTCGCCGTCCTCCGGAACCCTCTGGCCGGTCTTCCAGGTGCCGTTGGGACCCTTGGGGTAGTGACGAAGGGAATTATTTTTCATGGCTGATGGCCAATCTGTTGTGGATTTGCGCAGCCGTCGACGCGAGTCCGCTGCGCAGCTTGACGATGATCTGCGTTGCCACGCGTGTGGAAGCGCGTGGTTCGTCCTCGACGGGAGGGGCGCGGGGTTGGATCAGGACGCTGGCGCCGTAACGCTCAGTCACACGGGACGGGTTACCGGCTACTGCGGGGTCCCGCGGTGCATGGAGTGCGGCGCGGCCGCGAGCGTCTGATCGTCCCCTAGACGGGGGCGCCGGTGGAGGCACCGGGGTAGTGGGGGAGGGCCATGGGGGTCGTGTCGCGTCCTTCCGAACTCGATGATTGCTGGGTTGGCGTGGTGTGTCCCAAGACGCTACACCTAGTGGCCGACAGATTCATACAACACGACATGTTGTGACTCACAAGCGTGGAATTCAGTTGCCGAAAGCACGCCGAAGGTCCATGCCCCTCCGCTGTGAAATGTGGCGAATGCCACGCTGTGGATTTCGTGCGGCACCTCGATGGCCGCACCTGTGCATAAGCGAAAAAGCCGACCGCGGTTCCGCGGTCGGCTTTTGCTTCGGGGGGCCCTGAATAAGTCACCACACTCAACCCAACGCCCCAGGCACCGGCCAGTCTCGTCTCGAACCATTGGCATGTCAACTTTGAAACAGACTCGCAGGTCGTTGCCGTGTCGAACTGTGGATGCCAACCACCGACCCTGTGGACTACCTGTGCATAACATCTGGTGGTCCTCTGTCCAAATATGGCGCGGGGGATCTGAGCCTATGGGTCCGGCATGGACGCGCCGTGCCGTGAACTCGTTCTGCACGGGCCGGGCCCAGGTGCGCCAGTAAGCTACAGTCCAAGCTACAGCGGAAATGGTGCGGACCAACTGATCTGAATGAATGCGCTAGTAATAGTGCTATTTCTTAGATCACTGGCGCTGGATTGGCTGCAAACCCTCTGTTCCCAGGTCAGTCGGCCCCTCTGCGTTCGCGCGCCCGGCCGCGGTCAGTGCGCCGTCACGTGCCAGACCACGGCCGCGGCCAGCGCGCCCGCACCGTTCACCGCCCAGTGCAGGGCGATGGGCGCGAGCAGGCTGCCGCTGCGCCGCCGCAGCCAGGTGAAGACCACGCCCGCCCCGGCGGTCGCGAGGACCGCGAGTCCGATGCCGAGGAGCTGTCCGGCCGGGCCGCTGCCGAGGAATCCGGTCAATCCCTTGTTCCCGCTGGTCAATCCCAGTGACGAGGCAATGTGCCAGAGCCCGAACAGCATTGATCCCGCCGCGAACACTCCGCGCGCCCCGGCGACCCGGTCCAGGGTGCCGTGCAGCACGCCGCGGAAGGCGAGCTCCTCCGGTATCGCGGTCTGCAGTGGGATCACGATCATGGACGCGATGAGCGCGCCCGAGACCGCGGCGTAGCGGTCGTTGAGGAAGAAGGGCCGGGTGATCGGCAGTGCCGCGCCGATGGCCACGGCCGCGAGCACCACGCCCACCGCCGCGAGTGCCCACAGCGACCCGCGCCGCCACTGTCGCGGCGACAGGCCGAGGTCCTCCCAGCCCAGCCCGCGGCGGCGCACCAGGGCAACGAGCACCAATGCGGCAATCGGAACCGTGAAGATGCTGGCCCACCGATTGGTGAAGTGCGCGATGAGATTCGTGCAGATCAGGACGACAACAACGACGGCCACATCCACGTAGGCGTGCAGCTTGTGGCCGGGCGGCGGGGGCGGGCCAGGGAGTACAGCGACCACACCGTTATCGTTTGGAGACATCCCGGCCAGTGTACGAGCGGATTCTTGCCATGGCCTTCGATTGTGCTCAACCCCGCACCGGCGCTCGTCCGCTCGCCCAGCCCTCGGGATCGTCCCAGGCCTGTAGCGTGCGCGTGGTGTCGAAGCGGCGCGGCTCCCGGGTGATCGGATCGGTGAATTCCAGTGCCGAGGCCAGTAGTTGCAGCGGCCGGGTGTAGTCGTCGACCGGTTTGTCGGTGAGTTCGGGATAGAAGTCGTCACCGAGGATCGGGATCCCGAGGCTGTTCATGTGCAGCCGGATCTGATGTGTCCGCCCGGTCCGCGGCCGGAGCCGGTAGCGCCCCAATCCGTCCCGCTGCTCGGCCAATTCGACGAGGGTCTCCGCATTCGGTTCACCCGCGGTCTCGTAGGCGCGCAGCACCTGCCGCTCCTTGACGATCCGGCTGATGATCGTGCGCGGCAGTGCGAGCTCCGGGTCGACGCGCGCGACGGCCTCGTACTCCTTGTGCACCAGCCGCTCGTGGAACATGGTCTGATACGCCCCGCGCACCGCCGGATTCACGATGAACAGCACCAGCCCGGCGGTGACCCGGTCGAGCCGGTGCGCGGGCACCAGTTCGGGCAGGTCCAGGTCGCGGCGCAGTTTCACCAGGGCGGTCTGCAGAATGTGCTGCCCGCGCGGGATGGTCGAGAGGAAGTGCGGTTTGTCAGCGACGAGGATGTCGTCGTCGCGATAGACGATGCCGATCGGGAACGGAACCTCGGTCTCGTCCGGCAGATCTCGGTGGAACCACACCGCGCCGCCGGGCGCGTAGGGCGTGTCGAGGGTGATCGGGCCGTCCAGGTCCACGATGCCGCCGGTGGACAGCAGTTCGTCGATGCGTTCGGGGCGCACCCGGGGCAATCGCTCCACGAGGTGGTCGCGAATGGTCGCCCAGTCGCCGTCTTCGGGTAGCCGCAACCGGGCCGGGTCCAGCCCGTGCCGCTTCGGTAGCGGTGGTTGCTGCCTGCGTCTCACGTGCCAAACCCTAGTCCCCGAGTTTGCCCGGACCAGGGGGTACGGTTGGCCAACGCCCGGAATGTCCGGGGCGGAACGAGTGATCGGGGGTCTCGTGTACCCGAACGACCAACAGCCGCAAGGGTTACCGGGCCAGCCCGGTCAGCCGGACTACGGCCAGATTCCACAACCCCCGCAACCGGAATACGGCCAGCCGCAGCCGGGATACGCGCAGCCCGCCTACGGCCTGCCGGGTCAGTGGGATTACAGCCAGGGTGGTCAGCCCGGCTACCCGCCCGGGTACCAGCCGATGCCGCCCGGCTATCCGATGGCTCCGCCGCCTCCGCAGGGCACCAATGGCCTGGCCATCGCCGCCCTGATCCTCGGTCTGCTGGGCGCCTGTCTGCTCGCCGTCCCGTTCGGCATCATCGCGCTGACCCAGATCAAGCAGCGCAATCAGAACGGCAAGGGGCTGGCGATCGGCGGCCTGGTCGCGTCCGGCGTGTGGGCGCTGATCGTCGTGATCCTGTTCGCCGTGGGCGCGGTGAACGGCTCGGATACCTCGGCGTCGCAGGACAATACGACCCGAGCCTCGGCCCTGCCGGATTCGCCCACCTCCATCTCGGTCGACGAGGTGAAGGTCGGCGACTGCCTGCAGACCGTCGAGGAGAACAACCACATCCGCAAGGTGACCGTGCTGCCATGCGATTCCGCGCACGATGCCGAGGTGATCGCCCAGGTGCATCTGACCGGCTCCTGGCCGGGTTCGCTGGATGCCTCGTTCCAGCAGGCCAATGACGCCTGCCTGGATGAGATCGACAAGCAGCTGAGCAAGAGTTCGATGTACGACCAGCTGGAGACCTTCATTCTCTACCCGGCCAGCGAGACCCAGTGGAACAAGCTCAATGGCCGCGCGACATGCATGGTCCACGACGCGGGCGGCAAGAAGCTGACCGGAAAGGTGCCGCGCTGACCGACGGTATGGCCGTTCGGTAAAAGTTGGCCCTCCCGATCTTCTCGTCGGTGTTCGTGGGAGCGCCGGATGGAGGAAGGTGGGAGGCCACGAGCGCCCTCGACCCGCATCACGAGGCGGCGGTGGCGCGCGGTGTGCACGAACTGACCTGTGGCAGAACCGTTCTCGTGGTGGCGCATCGTCTCGCGACCATCGCGCACGCCGACACCGGTACCCGCGTAGCCGGACGGCCCCGGATTCCGCCGCGCGAGTCCGGGGCCGTCCGGGTGGGCGATTCTCGAATTGTCAGAGGCTGCAGGGCAGCATGGCGACGCTCGCGACGGTGCACTCGCCCTCGCGGGACAGCTTCCAGTCGCCGTCGACGAGCTTCCAGGTCAGCGGGAAGGTGAACGGATCGAAGCCGTCCACGGCCGTCTGCAGGGTGGCCGAGAGGGTGTCGCCGTTCTCGGCGACCGGGCCCAGGATGGTCCAGCGGAAGCTCGGCGGGGCGGCGTTCATGGCGGTGCCGATCTGGTCCAGCAGCGGCAGTCCGGCCTCGCCGGCCTCGAGCTCGGCGGCCCGGGTGGCGGCCGGGGCGCCGGTGTTGAGGGCGGTCTGCAGCTTGGCCTTCAGGTCGCCGGTGCTCGGGGCGGCGGCGCGCACGGGAGTGAAAGCCGGTGCGGCCGTGGCCGCGACCGCGCTGACGCCGGTCCCGGCCAGCAGGGCGGCGGTGGCGAGGGCGGCACCGAGGAGGCGCGAGGTAGGGGGCATCGTTTCCAGTCCAATCGTTTTCGTCTCGAGCGCTTCGCAAGCGCTGCCAAGCAATATAAGGTAAGGCTATGCAAACCTAAAGTGATTGGTGGGTTGTGCGAGGCAGGCAACAGTGAGCAACTGGGACGGAGAACCGGTGGAGACACTTCTGGTGGTCGGTGCGGGGCCGAAAGCCCTGGCGGTAGCGGCCAAGTCGCATGTGCTTCGGGAACTCGGTCTGCCCGCACCGCGGGTGACCGTGGTCGAGGCGCAGGCGGTCGGTGGCAACTGGCTACCCACCGGCGGCTGGACCGACGGCAGACACCGCCTGGGCACCAGCCCCGAGAAGGACGTCGGCTTCCCCTACCACTCGACCTGGGCGCGCGGCCACAACCGCGAGATCGACACGGCCATGCGGGCTTTCAGCTGGACGGCCTTCCTGGTCGAGCACGGCACCTACGCCGAGTGGATCGATCGCGGCCGGCCCAGCCCGCAGCATCACGTGTGGGCCAAATACCTGCAGTGGGTGGCCCGGCGCACCGACCTGGATCTGGTGCGGGGCGCGGTGACGGGCATCGCCGCCGCGGCCGACGGCTGGCTGGTGTCGGTCGCCGGCGCGGCCGGCCACGTGGACGAGATCGATTGCGACGCAGTCATGATCACCGGACCCGGCCGCAGCGACCGGGCCCTGGCCGAGCACCCGAAGGTGCTCAGCATCTCCGAATTCTGGGAGCTGGCGGGCCGCCGCGAACTGCCCCCGTCCTCGCGGGTGGCCGTGATCGGCGGCGGCGAGACCGCGGGGTCGGCGCTGGACGAATTGGTCCGCCACGAGATGCTCACCGTCTCGGTGATCTCGCCCAAGGCGACGCTGTACACGCGCGGTGAAAGCTATTTCGAGAACTCGCTCTACAGCGATCCGACCAAGTGGGCGGGCCTGGGCATGGCAGAGCGCCGTGATGTCATCCGGCGTACCGATCGCGGGGTGTTCTCGGTGCGGGTGCAGGAAAGCCTGTTGGGGGACAATCGGGTTCACCATCTGCAGGGCCGGGTGGTGAACCTCGCCGATCAGGACGACCGGGTCGCCCTCACCCTGCGCAACGACCTGCGCGCCGATCAGGTGCACACCTTCGATCTGGTGGTGGACGCCACCGGCGGCCAGCCGCTGTGGTTCCTGGATCTGTTCGATTCGGCCGCAACCGATCTGCTCGAACTGGCGGTCGGCGGCCCGTTGGAGCCCGCGCGCATCGAGGCGGCCATCGGCTTCGACCTGGCGGTGTCCGGTCTGGACGCCAAGCTGTACCTGCCGAATATGGCCGCCATGGCGCAGGGTCCGGGCTTCCCGAATCTCAGCTGCCTGGGCGAGCTTTCGGACCGGATCCTGCAACCGGCGGTGAATCCTGGTCCGCGTTACCGGATCTCGGGCAGGTCGGCCGTGCTGCGCGGCAGCGCGTAGAGCGAGATGCGCCGATCCGGCCGGATGTCGAAGTCGCCCAGGTGCTGCCAACCGATCTTCTCCAACGCTTTCCGCATGGGGGTGTTGCGATGATCGGGTTCGCACAGCAGCCGGCGGCATTCGGGTTCGGCCGCCAGGATCGCCTCCCCCAGCAGGCGCATCCAGCCCGACATGACGCCGCGGCCCAGCAGGGTCGTGTCCGCGGTGGCGATGTGGAAGCCCATGTCGCGGGCGTCGGCGTCGTAGAGGCGCGCGATCTCGTCCTTGGCGGGGCGGTACAACTCCACATAGGCCACCTCGCGGTGGCCCAGGTCTGGGCGGTCCAGGGCGGCGAAGTCGTATTCGAGAATGCAAGGGCGGGAGAAGGTTCCGGCCAGCTGCGTCTCGCAGTCGGCGCGGCGGCGATCGGCGTCCCAGGCCTGTTCCCAGGTCTCGAGCAGGTGCGGCCGGTGCATCCACTCGGTGATGGTCTCCGGATCGCGGGAGTCGACGTCGACCGGCCGCAGCGTGAACGGTGCGGCGAACTCGGGCAGCACCGGTGCGGGCGCGCGGCGGATGTGGTCGGGAAGGTCCGTGAGTTCGCGCGCGAGGACGTGGGTCGTCCGGTTCATCGCTGTGGCGCTCCGTTCGTCGGTTAGCTTGATCACCCTATCAAGTAAGGCTAGCCTATACTAAGTAGGTGGTGTTACGGTTGCCCGGACATTGCAAGGGGGACAAGCGGAACCGACGCCGAATGCGGTCGGGCAGTTGCGTAGGAGAGATGCGGGAAATGCCACGGGAACTCGGCTGGATCAGGCAATTTCAGGCTCCGAGCGCGGAATCCGCGCCACCGCTGCTGATCTTCCCGCACGCCGGTGCGGGCGCCTCCGCCTATCGGGTTTTCGCCAGGGCGCTGGCTGCCGAATTCGATGTCGTGGTGTTCCAGTACCCGGGCCGCCAGGACCGGGCGCGCGAGGCGGCCCTGGAAACGCTGTCCGAAATCGCGGCCGGGGCCTTCGCCGAATTCCGGGAATCCGCGCATGAAACCGGTGTTCCTCTCACGATTTTCGGGCACAGCATGGGCGCGGTGATCGCGTTCGAATTCGCCCGCCTGGCCGAGGCCGCGGGGCTGAACGTGCGACTGCTGATCGCGTCCTCGGCCGCCGCACCCGCCCGGATCGCCGCGCTGCCGGGGCATCCCACCGAGGACGAGGCCCTGCTCGACCACATGTCGGCGCTCAATGGCACCGGTGCGGAGGTGCTGGGCAGCCGCGACGTGCTGCGCCTGGCGCTGCCGGTCATGAAGGCCGACTACCGCGCCTTCGACGCGTATTCGTGCGCGGCCGACACTGCTGTGGCCGCGCCGATTCTGGTGCTGGGCGGCGACGAGGACGAATTCGTCGCACCGCGTGATCTGTACGCATGGGAGAGCCACGGCCACGGTGGAATTCGGGTCACCCTCTTCTCGGGCGGGCATTTCTATCTCAACGACCATGTCGACGGCATTGCCGAACTGCTGGCCGCGGAGAAGAGCGTCCTCGCATGAGCGTGCTGGATTTCGGCGATCCCATTGTGATCGTCGGCATGGGTATCGAGGCGCCCGGTGGCATCGACACGCTGCCGGAATTCTGGGCGGCCCTGGCGTCCGGACGGGAATTACTCGGCCCCTTTCCCCGTGATCGGGAATGGCCGCTGGCGGAATTGCTGACCCTGGACCGGCACGAGGGCTGGGGCGCGGTGCCGGACGCCGGCGGGTTCCTCACCGGCGCCACCGACTTCGATGCACTGTTCTTCGGCATCACCCCGCGCGAGGCCGTGGCCATGGATCCGCAGCAGCGGGTCGGCCTGCGGGTGGCCTGGCGGGCACTCGAGCAGGCCGGGATCAATCCCGGTGCGGTGGATGGTGATTCGGCCGGTTGCTGGATGGGCGCCTCGGTCATGGAGTACGGGCCGCGGGCAGCCTCGGTCAACGAGTACAGCGGGTACCGGGCCACCGGCGCCGCGCTGGGCGCGGTGGCCGGGCGGATCTCGCACGGGCTGGGCCTGATCGGGCCGTCGGTCACCGTCGACACCGCGTGCGCGTCCGCGCTCACCGCCGTGCATCAGGCGGCCGCCGCCATTCGAGCGGGGGAGTGCGAGTGGGCGTTGGCGGGCGGGGTGTGCGTTATGGGTTCGCCGGGCGCGTTCTACGAGTTCTCCAAGAACAATGCGCTGGCCGCCGACGGCCACTGCCGGTCCTATTCCGCCGACGCCACCGGCACGCTCTGGGGTGAGGGCGCGGGAGTCATTGTGCTGGAACGGGAGTCGCGTGCGCGTGCGCTCGGTCATCGGGTGTACGGGCGGCTGCTGGGTTCGCGGGTGAACCACAATGGCAAGGGCGCGCCGATCGCCGTGCCGAGTGCGGCGGCGCAGGAGCGGCTCATCCGCGACACCCTGGCCGTGTCCGGGATTTCCGCCGGACAGGTCGGGCTCGTCGAGGGCCACGGCACCGGCACTCCGGTGGGTGACCCGCTCGAATTGGCCGCGCTCGCAGCCACTTACGGTCTCCCGGGCACTTCCGGGCCGCGGTTGGGCTCGGTGAAGTCCAATGCCGGTCACGCGCAGGCCGCATCCGGGCTGCTGGGCCTGATCAAGGTGCTGCTGGCGGGAGTGCACGGGCAGATCCCGCCCACCCTGCACGCCGAGCGGCCGACCGCCGAAATCGATTGGGCCGAAACCACCCTGCGGCTCGCCACCGAACTCGAACCCTGGCCGGCCGCGGACGGCATGCGATACGCGGCCGTGTCCTCGTTCGGTGTCGCGGGCACGAATGCCCACGCCCTCGTGGGCCTGCCCGAGCTGGAGGAAAGCGATGTGTAGCCACTGGCTGCCCGATGGCAGCATCCCGGTCCTGCTCTCGTCCGACACCGCGGACGGCGTGCGCGCCGAGGCCGCGTGCATCCTGGCCTACCTGGAGCAGCGTCCCGCGGTCGCCCCGGATCGGTTGGCGGACATGCTGTTCCGCACCCGTGCGGCGCGCCGGTACCGGGCGCTGGCCATGGTCACCGGGCGTGCGGACCTGCTCGATGCCCTGCGCGCCGTCGCCGACGGGACCTCGCATCCCGCGGTGGTGCTGGGTGACGGTCCCGCCACCGCGCGCCGGATCGGCTTCGTGTTCCCCGGTCAGGGTAGTCAGCGTCCCGGTATGGGCGCGCTGTACTACAACCTGTCCGCGGACTACCGGGCCACCGTCGACGAGTGCGCGGCCCTGCACGCCGAGCGCTTCGGCCACGATCAGCCGCTGCACTATCTGCTCGGCACCGCGGGTGCGTACCAGGACACGGTGTGGGAGGTGCAGCCCGCCTTGATGTTCCACATGGCCGGTCTGGCCGCCATGTGGCAGGCCAAGGGTGTGCGCCCGGCCGCCACCATCGGCCACAGCCAGGGAGAGCTGGCCGCGGGCGCGGTCTCGCGGGTCATGTCGGTGCGCGACGCGGTGCTGGTGGTGACCCACCGCGCGCGCCTGGTGGAGCGCCTCTCGCCGCGTGGCTACGCCATGGCCGTGCTGGCCATGAACCGCGAGGACTGTGAGGCGCTGCTGGCCCGCCACTCGGGCTGGGCCGAGCTGTCGGTGGTGAACGCTCCGCACATCATGGCCATCTCCGGCGACCGCGACACCATCGCCGACATGGTCGCCGCCGCCACCGAACGCGGCCACTTCGCCCGCGAGATCGGCGTCGCCTACCCTGCGCACACCTCGATCGTGGCGGAACTGCGCGCCGAATTCGAAGGCTTCCTCGGCGGCGAGCTGAGCGATCCGACCTTCACCGATACCGAGATCCCTTGCTACGGTGCGACTCTCGGTGCACGAATCACCGCAGGCATGATCCAGGAACAGTACTGGTACTGGAACCTGCGCAACCGGGTCCGCTTCGACCGCGCCGTGGTCGCCGCCGCCACCGACGGCATCGACACCCTCATCGAGGTCGCCGAACACCCGGTCCTGCAATTGGCCCTCCAGGAAAACCTCTCCCTGGTCCCGGGCGACCCGTCCCGCGGCCCCCGTGATTTCAAGGTCCTCGGCACCTCACTACGGACCGCCACCTCCCTGCGCGAATTCACCCGCAACCTGGCCACTATCGCCGTCCAGGACCTCGCCTACGACTGGACCGCCCTGCGCACCGACGCGCCCTCGGCCCTCCCACTGCGCGACTTCCCCCACATGGTCATGAACCCCAGACGCCTGTGGGCCAACCCGGGCTACGCCCCCGAAGCCGTGCACCCACCGACCCCGGCCGTCCCCAAACCCCTACGCCTGTTGGAGAAGTGGATCCCCTGGGATCGTCGCTCCCTGACCCCGCCCCGCCGCCTGGCCTTCGTCGATCCGACCGGCCGTTGCGCGGGACAGGTGTCCGCCCTGCTCGCCGCCGCAGACCGATACGGCGCCACCGCGCTCACGATCTCCACACCAAAGTCGTTGGTCGACAGGGTTTCCGGTCGATTCGATGTGGGCGCGGTCCTCGACCTGGCCGAAATGGCCGCTGTAGTCGCCGAGAACGGCGGGCCGGATGTCACGGACGGCACGCTCAGCGAGATTCTCGCCGCCCAAGCCACCACGGTGCTGTCGGCGGAGTCCTTCGACAGCGCCGTGATCCTGTGGCCCGCACTGCCACCGGGCGGGAGCGCCGATGCCATAGCTGAGCTGAGCGAATTCTTCGCCGGGCGAGCGTGGTTGCCCGGTCTGTCCGGCCTACGGCCGGGTGGTGAGGTCTGGCTGGTGACGGTCGGGGGTGAGGTGGTGGTGCCGGAGGATGCGGTGCCGCAGTTGTTCCACGGTGCCGTGGCGTCCGGGTTCCGGTGTGTCGGGGTGGAGAAGCCCGGGGTGTTGCTCCGGCATCTGGATCTTGCGGCCGATGCCGGGGCGGGGGAAGCGAATCGGGTTGTCGCGGCGCTGCATACGGCGGGTGAGCCGGAGGTGGCGCTGCGTGGGGGGAAGGTGTTCGTCAAGCGGTTGGTCGCGGACGAGTCGGTGCCGGGGGAGGCCGCTGAGCTCGATCATGTGCTGATCGTGGGTGGTACCGGCAAGCTCGGGCTGTCGTTCGCCGGACACTTCGCGCGGCAGGGCGCGGGGCGGATCACGCTGGTGAGCCGGTCCGGCGAATCTGGTTCGGCTGCCGCGGAAGTGGCGCGACTGCGGGCGCTCGGTGATACCGAGATCGTGGTCACGGCCTGTGATGTCGGCGATGCCGACGCTGTTGCGCGCCTAGCGGCAGGGCTGGGGGAGCCGGTGAGCCTGCTCGTCCATGCGGCGGTCAACTATGTGGACGCCGGGATCGAGGAGATCACCGCCGAGATGGTCGCCACCGCTGCGGCGTCGAAGGTGCTGGGCCTGGAGGCGGTGCTCGACGCGGTGCGGTTGCGTCCGAATGGCCGGGTGCTGCTGTGCTCGTCCACGGCCGCGACACTCGGTGGGCGCGGGCAGATTCTGTATGCCGTCACCAACCGGATGCTGGATATTCTCGCCCGCCGCCTGCGCGAGCGCGGGATCGATTGCTCCGCACTGGAGTGGGGCCTGTGGAGTGTCGCGGGACCGCTCGATGCGGCCGGTATGGCGCGGGTCGAGGGCGCCGGGGTGTACCCCATGAATCCGGCCGACGCCATCGCCGCGGGATTCACCGGGCAGCCGACCGACGCGATGGTGATCTCCGCCGACTGGCCGTTTCTGCGCGATGTCATGGGAGCCTTCGGCCAGGCTGCGGTGCTGTCGGAGGTGCCTGAGCCGGAGACGATCACGCCGCTGCCATCCCACATCGCGGACGCGGCGGCTGTTGATGGGAGCGCGAATCAGGCTGCCGCAGATCAGCATCCGGCACGGCGTGCCGTCGCTCGCCAGCCGGCGGCATTCGCACCGGACCGCCCGCTGGCGGACCAGGTGCTCGCCGAACTCGAGCGGGTCATGGGCATCGACTCCGGCGACACCATCGACCGCTCCACGCCGCTGGTCGCACTGGGCCTGGATTCTTTGCAGGCCTTGGACTTCCGCAAGCGGGTCCAGGCGTCGCTCGACCGGGAGCTGCCGGTCGCGGCGATCCTGGGCGGCGCATCGCTGGACGATGTCGTGCTGCTGATGGCAGCGAACACCAACCAGGGCTAGGGGCCAGATTTCATGTCAGACACCGATGCCACCGTGTCCGTGGCCGGATCCTCCGTCGCCGACCGCCGCCGGGAACTGCTGCGGCGCAGGCTCACCGAGCAGGGCCTGGCCGCCGCCACCGCCGCACCGGTGCGCCGCACCCGGGCCGGCGAGCGGCGTCCGCTGTCGGCCGGGCAGCGCCGCATGTGGTTCCTGCAGACGCGCGACCCCGAGGACACCACACTGAATATCTGTGTGGCGTACCGGCTCACCGGCGCGCTCGACGAGCGGCGTCTGCGGGCCGCGGTGGCGGCGGTGTTCGCCCGGCACGACGTACTGCGCACTACCTTCGGTGTGGACGCGGACGGCGAGCCGTTCCAGGTGTTCGCCGGCGACATCACGCTGCCGTGGCAATCGCACGATCTGACCGACCTGGCCGAGTCCGCCCGCCCGGTGCGGGTGGAGGTGCTGGCCCGCCGGGAATTCGGCCGCCCCTTCGACCTCGCCACCGAGCTTCCCCTGCGAATCACGCTGGTGCGTACCGGAACAGCGGAGTGGGTGCTGCTGCTGGCCGCGCACCACAGCTGCTGGGACGATGACGCCTGGGGCGTATTCTTCGCCGACCTCAATGCCGCCTACAACGGAGCCCGGACCGCCGCCCCGGCCGCGCAGTTCGTCGATCTCGAGGTCCTGGACGCCCCGGCCGAGGACGAGGCGGACATCGCCTACTGGCGGAACACCCTGCGCCCCTTGCCGGAACCCCTCGAACTCCCCGGCTCGGCCGTGGTCGCGCCGTCGAAGCGCGCCGACCGCTGCTCCATCGCGCTGCCCGCCGATCTCCTGAACCGGGTGGACGTCTTCGCCCGCGAGCATGCGGCCAGCCCGTTCATGGTGCTGCTCGCCGGCTACGCCGCCCTGATCCAGCGCTACACCGCCGCCGACGATTTCCTGGTCGCCATTCCGGTCACCAATCGCCGATCGGCGGCCGCCGAACAGTTGATCGGCTACTTCGGCAACACCCTGCTGCTGCGCGAAACCTTCGACCGCGCCGAGACTTTCACCGGCCTGGTCGCGGCCACCAGGCGCGCCTGCCTGGACGCCTTCGCCCATCGGGCCGTCGGCATCGACCGCGTGGTGTGCGAGGTGAACCCGGAGCGTGTCGCTGGACGGGACGGCATGGATCAGCTGGTGCGCCTGGGTTTCAGCGTCCGCAGGGGCGCCGACGGTTTCGCGCTCGACGGCGTCACCTCGACCCAGCTGGACGAACTGGGCGCCCCCACCGCGCAGGTCCCGCTGGCCGTCGCGGTCGTGACCGAGAGCGCACACGGCGCGGTGCTCGAGGCCGAGTACCAGGTGGACGTGCTGCCGCGGCCGCTGGTGCAGCGCATGCTGGAACACTATGTGCGGCTGCTGGATCGGGCGCTGAGCACCCCTGGCGGCCGGCTCGCCGACCTCGACATGCTGGGCGGGGACGACCGCCTCGCCATCCTGGAACAGTCGCGCGGCGCGGACGTGCCGGCCGACCCGGCCACCATGGTCGAGCTGTTCGAGGCCAGTACCGCCGCCGGCCCCGGCGCCCTGGCCCTGGTGTCCGACGACATCGAACTCACCTACGCCGACCTGAACCGCCGCGCGAACCGCCTGGCGCACTGGCTGATTCGCGAGGGCATCGGCAGCGAGGACATCGTCGCCCTGCGCATGGGCAACTCGGTCGAGTTCATCGTGGCCGTCTACGGCGTGCTCAAGGCGGGCGCGGCCTACCTGCCCATCGACCCGGCCTACCCGGACGACCGCATCAACTACCTGATCGCCGACGCGGGCCCGCGGCTGGTGCTGGGCCGCGTCGAACTCGACGCCGCCGAGGAGGCCGCCGCCGGCCTGCCGGACACCGATCCCGCCGACGCCGACCGCGTCCGCCCGCTGCTCCCGGCGAACCTGGCCTACGTCATCTACACCTCGGGTTCGACCGGCGAGCCCAAGGGCGTCCCGGTCTCGCACGCCGCCATCGCCGAGCACGTGGTGAGCTTCACCGCCGAATGGGGCATGACCGCCGACGACCGGCTGCTGCAATCGTCCTCGGTGAGCTTCGACGCCTCCCTGCTGGACATCTTCGTCACCCTGGCGCTGGGCGCGCGGCTGATCGTGCCGAAACCCGATGCCTTCCGCGACATCCGTTATGTCGCCGATCTGATCACCCGCCGCGGCGTGACCGTGCTGCACATGGTGCCGTCCATGCTCGGCACCTTCCTGCTGCTGCCGGAGGTGAGCGAATGGCGTGCGCTGCGCCATGTCCCGGTGGGCGGGGAGGCGCTGCCGGGCGAGGTGGCCGACCGGTTCGCCACCGTCTTCGACGCCGAACTGCGCAATCACTACGGGCCGACCGAGGCCGTGGTGTGCGCCACCCATCAGCCGGTGGCGGGACCGCAGGGCACCGGGATCGTGCCCATCGGCGTACCCAATCAGAACGTGCACGCCTACGTGCTCGACGAGGCCCTGCAGCTGGTGCCCGCCGGGGTGGTCGGCGAGATCTACCTGGGCGGTGCGCAATTGGCGCGCGGTTACCTCGGCCGGGCCGCGCTCACCGCGAGCCGCTTCGTCGCCGACCCGTTCACCACCGGCGCGCGGCTCTACCGCACCGGAGACCTGGCCCGCCGCAACGAGTTCGGGGAACTGGACTTCGTCGGTCGCGCCGACGAGCAGGTCAAGGTGCGCGGCTTCCGCATCGAACTCGGCGAGGTGGAATCGGCGCTGACCGTACACCCGAGCGTCGGGCACTGCGTGGTGATCGTGGCCGAGGATCCGGCCGTGGGCGCACAGCTCGCCGCCTACCTGGTGCCGGCGGCCGGTGCGACGGTCGAGGTCGACCAGGTGCGCGCCCACGTCGCCGCCGCGCTCCCGGAGTACCTGGTGCCCAGCGCTTTCGCCGTCATCGACGAGATTCCGCTGACCGTCAACGGCAAGCTGGACAGGCGGGCGCTCCCCGCGCCGACGCCCGCGATCGAGCGGGTGCACCGCGCGCCCGCCACCGCCACCGAACGCCGACTGTGCGCGATCTACACCCAGCTGTTCGGGATTCCGACGGTGGGCGCGGACGATTCGTTCTTCGAGCTGGGCGGGCATTCACTGCTGGCCGCGCGCCTGGTCGCGCAGATCCGCGCCGAATTCGGTGTGGAGCTGGATGTGCGGATCGTGTTCGACACCCCGACCCCGGCCGGGCTGGCCGCCGGTCTGGTCGCGCGGTTCCGCGACGAGTTCGGCATCGACCTGGATGCCATGGACGACGACGTGGAGACGGCCGAGACCGCCGTCACCGCATCGGCTTCCGGGCGTCCGGCCGTCACCGCGCGCCCGCGTCCGGACCGACTGCCGCTGTCCTACTCGCAGCTGGCCATGTGGTTCCAGTACCGCATGGAGGGCCCGAGCGCGGTCGGCAATCTGCCCTTCGCCGTCCGGTTCGACGGCGGCATCGATATCGCCGCGCTGCGGGCGGCGCTCGCCGATGTGGTGGCGCGGCACGAGGCGTTGCGCACCGGTTTCGATGAGCAGGACGGCGTTCCGTACCAGGTGGTGCGAGCCGCCGAGGAGGTCGAGCTCGAGATCACCGGCATCGCTGCCGACCGGTTGGCGGCCGAGCTCGCCGAGATCGGCCGCTACCCTTTCACGGTCGAAGCCGAGCCGCTGCTGCGGGCGCGCCTGCTGGTCCTCGACCCGGGCACGCACGTGCTGTCGCTGCTGGTGCACCACATCGTGGCCGACCACGCGTCGCTGGGCATCCTGCTCGCGGACCTGGTCGCCGCCTACCGTGCGCGGGTCGAGGGGCGGTCGCCACAGTGGACCCCGCTTGCCGTGCAGTACCCGGATTACGTGCTGTGGCAGCACGATGCGTTCGCCGCCGGCGCGGATGGCCTGCCCGGCGACTACGGCCGGGCGCAGCTGGACTTCTGGCGCGCCGCCCTCGCCGGAGTGCCGGACCAGATCGATGTCGCTCCCGACCGGCCGCGGCCCGCGGTTCTCGGCAAGCGCGGCGAGGTCGCCACCTTCGCGGCGCCCGCCGCCCTGCGCTCCGGACTGGCCGCGCTCGCCGAAGCCTGCGGCGCAACGGAATTCATGGTGTACGAGGCGGCCGTCGCGACCCTGCTGCACAAGCTGGGCGGCGGCACGGACATCACCCTGGGCACGCCGGTGGCCTGCCGCGTCGACGACGCGATCGCACCGCTGATCGGCCTGTTCGCCAATATGGCGGTGCTACGCAACGATCTGTCCGGCACCCCGACCCTGCGCGACACCGTGCTGCGCGGCCGCGATATGGCCCTGGATGCGCAAGCGCACCAGGAACTTCCGATCGAACGCCTGGTGGAGGCGCTCAACCCGCCACGCTCACGCTCCCGGAACCCGCTGTTCCAGAGCATGCTGCACTTCCGCGGCGCGGACTGGGCGCCGACCACCCTGGCCGTGGCGGGCACCACCACCGCCACCGTGCTGCCGGTCGACTTCGACGTCTCCTTCCTGGACCTCAATGTCTCCGTGAACGTCACCGGCGACGGCGGCCTGGCCGTGCGGGTGGTCGCCAATGCCGACCTGTACGACCCGGAGACCGTGCAGCACATCGCGACCGCGCTGGCCACCACCCTGGAGGCGTACGCCACCGCGCCCGACCGCACCGTCGTCGAGCTCGAGGTGCTGCCCGTCGACCGGCTGGAGCGGCTGCTCGCCCCGCCAGCGCCCGCCGCGGCGACCCGCGCCGCCGCCATCGGCGACCACGCCCGCACCGAACGCGCGCTCATCGAACTACTCGAAGAGCTGCTGGACATCAGCGGGGTCGAGGCCGACGACAACTTCTTCGCCCTCGGCGGCGACAGCGTCATCTCCATCCAGTGGTCGGCCCGCGCCACCGCGCTCGGCCTGCCGCTCAGCCCGCAGCTGGTATTCGAGCACCTCACTATCGCCGAACTCGCCGCCGCGGTCGACGCCGCCGAACCCGCTGCCGCGCAAGCGGAGTCGAACCCACCGGAGGAATCCGCCCCCATGAGCGCCTCCGGCCTCGACGCCGCCGCCCTCGCCGCCCTCACCTCGTCCTGGCAGGCCCGATGACCACCACCGGAAACCGCACCGCGCCACCGCAGATCGAGGACGTGCTGGCACTGAGCCCGCTGCAGGAGGGGCTGTTCTCGCTGTCGCGCCTCAGCGGCGACGGCCTCGACCTGTACACCATGCAGTTCGTGGTGGACATCGACGGACCGCTGGACACCGAGCTGCTGCGGCGCAGCGCCCAGGCCATGCTGGACCGGCATCCCAACCTGCGCGCGGCCTTCTGGGACGAGAACGTGCCGCGGCCGGTGCAGATCGTGCCCGCCCAGGCCCTACTGCCCTGGACCGAAAAGCAGGCGCGGCCGGCGGAATTCGACACCATCGCCGCGGCCGAACGACACGCGCCGTTCGACCTGAGCCGCGGCCCGGCCTTGCGCATCCTGCTGCTCACCGTGCCGGACACCGGCAGCCGGCGCATGATCCTCACCGCCCACCACATCCTGATGGACGGCTGGGCGGTGGCGGTGTTCTTCACCGAACTGCTCGCCGTCTACCGGTCCGGCGGATCCGTTGCGGCACTGCCGAAACCGCGTCCCTACCGCGACTACATCGCGTGGCTGGGCGCCCAGGACACCGCCGCCGTCACCCGGCGCTGGGTCGACTACCTCGCGGGGGTGAGCGGTCCGCTCATGCTGGCGGACGGCGCGCCGGTCGGCTCGAACACCGTGCCGGAGAAGACCCGCCTGCTGTTGTCCGCTGCCGACACCGACCGGGTCCGTACCTGGGCCGGTGCGCACGGGCTGACCCTCAACACCGCCGTGCAGTTCGCCTGGACGGTGCTGCTCGGGCGGCTCACCGATCGCCGCGACATCGTGTACGGCACCACCATCTCCGGTCGGCCCGACCAGCTTCCGGGCGTGGAGGGCATGGTCGGGTTGTTCGTCAACACCGTGCCCGTCGCCCACCAACTGGACTCCGGCACCTCGATCGCCGACCAGTGCGCCCGCCTGCAGCGCGAGTGCGCCGCCATGCGGGACATCGGCTTCCTGAGCCTCTCGGCGGTGCAGCGCGCCGCGGGGCACGGCACCCTCTTCGACACGCTGTTCGTCTTCGAGAACGCCCCCATCGACGACGCCATCCGCACCGTCACCGCCCCCGACGGCGCCCGCTTCCGTCCGATCGAGATGGAAAGCCTCGCGCACTACCCGCTCACGGTGGTCGCGCACATGAGCGGCGACGAGCTGCTGATCCAGCTCGAGGTGATGCCCGCCGCATTGCCGTACTTCCCGGCCGCAGAGCTGGGCGAGCGGCTGCTCGCGCTGCTGCGGCAACTACCGGAAACCGGCACGGCCACAACCGATTCGCTCAGCGTGCTCACCGCGTCCGAGCAGGAGATGTCCGCGGCGCCGATCAGCCCCTTCCCACCCGCCGCGATGGCAGCAGGTTCCACGACCGCAGTCGCCGGCGCCGCCTCGGCCTGGGAATTGTTCGAGCGACAGGTGGCCGCCGCGCCGGAAGCCGTTGCACTCCAGGACAGCTCCGGCTCGCGGTACACCTACCGCGCCCTGCATGACGCGGCCGTCCGGCTCGGCGCCGAGTTCGCCGCACAGGGTGTCGTGCCGGAAACTGTTGTAGCGCTGGTGCTTCCGCGCACGGTGCGATCGATTGTCGGGGTGCTGGCGGCCCTTGCCGCAGGCGGAGCCTACGTACCGGTGGATATCACGCTGCCCGCCGCACGCATCGAGTCGATTCTCCGGCAGGCGCGGCCGACGCTGGTGGTCGCCGACGACACCACCCGCGACCTGCTCGAAACCGCCGGTTCTCCGCAGTCCGGCGCAGGTGTCGTAGCCGTCGGCAAGCAGTGGGTGCCGCTGCTGCTCCTCGGCGATTCCCTTGTCGCCGAACATCCCTCGGCCGTCCCTGTCGCACTCCCGCGCGTCGTCCGCCACCCGGACCAGCTCGCGTACCTCATCTTCACTTCCGGCTCGACGGGCGAACCCAAGGGCGTCGCCGGGACCAACGCCGCGCTCATGGCGTACTTCGCCGACCACCGCGACCGGGTCTATCGGCCCGCCACGGCCCGCCTGGGCCGGCCACTGCGCATCGCGCACGCCTGGTCGCTGAGCTTCGACGCCTCCTGGCAGCCCATGGTGGGCCTGCTCGCCGGGCAGACGATCCACCTGTTCGACGCCACCGAAATGCGTGACGCGCAGCGCTTGTGCGCGGGCATGATCGCCCACGACATCGACTTGATCGACACCACCCCGTCGATGTTCGCGCAGCTCAACGCCGCCGGACTGGTGGACCGCGAGCTGCCCGTGCTGGCGTTGGGCGGTGAGGCCATCGACGCCGCGCTGTGGGCACGGCTGCGCGCGCTGGCCCCGTCCGAAGGCCGGTCCGGCACCGCGGTCTACAACTGCTACGGACCCACCGAGGCCACCGTCGAGGCCGTGGTGGCCCCGGTCGCGGACTTCGACACCCCGACCATAGGCACGCCGAACGCCGGAATGTCCGGCTATGTCCTGGATTCCAGGCTGCGCCCGGTACCCGGCGGCGTCGTAGGCGAGCTGTACCTGTCCGGGCCGCAGCTGGCCCGAGGTTATATCGGCCGTGCCGCAACCACATCCGACCGTTTCGTCGCCGACCCCTTCCGGCCCGGCCGCCGCATGTACCGCACCGGTGATCTGGTTCGCCGCCTGCCCCACGGCGGCTTCGGCTACCTGGGCCGCGCCGACGCGCAGGTGAAGGTGCGCGGCTACCGCATCGAGATCGGCGAGATCGAGACCGCCCTGCGGCGACTGCCCGGCGTGGACACCGCCGCCGTCACGGTGGTACGCCGCGCGGGCGGGGCGAGCCTGGTCGGTTTCGCCGTGGGGAAGCGGGGCGAGCCCGTCGACCCCGCGCGCGCCCGCGCCGCGCTCGCGGAACGCCTGCCCGCCTACATGATTCCGGCCCGCGTGCTCGTCCTGCCGCGGCTGCCGGTGAACGCCAACGGCAAACTCGACGGCCCCGAGCTGACGCGGCTCGCCGAAGCGGCCCTCGCCGATACCGGATCGGGCGCCGCGCCCGGCACCGCCACCGAGCAGGAACTCGCCGAGGTCCTCGCCGAACTCTTCGACGGCCACACTCCCGGCGTCGACGACGACTTCTTCGCCCTCGGCGTGGACAGCATCGTCGCCATCTCCCTGGTCAACAAGGCCCGCCGCCGCGGCCTCACCCTCACCCCGCGCATGGTCCTGGCCACCCCGACCCTGCGCGAACTCGCCGCCGCCCTCGACGCCGCGGACTCGACCAACCCCGAGCGGGTTGCGGATCACGGTGCGGTGCAGCCGCTTCCGGTCGTCTCGTGGATGAACGAGTACGGCAATTACCGCCGTTTCACCCAGACCGCGCTGCTCCGGCTGCCCGAGGGCATCGACCGCGACACCGTCGAGGCATCGCTGCAGGCCGTCCTCGACGGCTACGACACTCTGCGCGCACGCCTCGTCGACACCGACGACGGCCCGCGGCTGGTCACCGCCGCGCCGGGCACCGTCCGCGCGGCCGACATCCTCACGCACACAGCCGATCCCGCCGACGCCGCCGCCGTCCACGCCGCGGCCCGGACGGTGATGGACCAGATCGACCCGCGTACCGGCGATATGGTGCGGGCCGTCTGGTTCTCCGGCATCGAGCGCGGCAATGTCCTGCTGCTCACCATCCACCACCTGGCGGTGGACGTGGTCTCCTGGCACCTGCTCATCGCCGCCCTGAACGAGGGTGCCGCCCTGCCCGAATCCACCTCGTACCGCGAATTCTCGCGCCGCATGGCGGAGCGGGCTGGGTCCGCGGAAGTCTGCGCGCAGCACGACTATTGGCGCAACCAGCTCGCTGCACCCGATCCCGCCATCGGCCGCCGCATGCCGTATCCGCACACCGACACCTGGTCCTCTCTGCGCGTCGCCACCGCGCTGACCCCGGTCGAGGTCACCGCCCGCCTGCTCGCCGCGCTCACCCGCGACGAGGGTGTGCGCGAACTGCTCCTCACCGCCCTCACCATCACCCTGGCGAGCTGGCGGCGCGAACGCGCCCAGGATCCCGCCCACGGCGCCCTCCTCGCCCTGGAGGGCCACGGCCGCGCCGACGACCTGCTCGGCACCGACACCAGCAACACCCTCGGCTGGTTCACCACCGTGTTCCCGATCCGCCTCGGCGCGGGCGAGACCGTAGATGCCGGACGGGCGGAACAGGATCCGGCCGTGGCCCGTGCCCTCCTGGAGTCGGTGACCGCGCACCTGTCCGCCATCCCCAACCAGGGCCTGGACTACGGCCTGCTCCGCTACACCACCCGCGTCCCGGAGCTGGCCACCGCGCGGCACCCCCAGATCGAGTTCAACTACCTCGGCCGAGTCGACCTCAGCGGCCACGACACCCGATCCTGGTCCCTGCTCACCGGCCCGCTCAACGAGGCACTGCCCCTGGACCCGGAACCCGACCTACCCCTGCGCTACGCACTGGATGTCATCGCGGGCATCGGCTCGGCCCCGGAGGGCCCGCAGCTCACCACCAATTGGCGCTGGAGCGAAACCCTGTTCACGGAATCGGAAGCCCATCGTCTGACCGAACTCTGGCAGCGCAGCCTGGCAGCCCTGGCAGTCGCCTTGTCCTGACCACCAGGCGGTAAGGGCCGTCCGCCGCGGGAGAGTGGGCGGCGGCCGGTACCACGGGAGAAGTTCGCCGATCAGCCCACCGCGGGAGAAGCCGCGCGGTCGGCCGAGGATACGGGCTGGGCGGTCAGGCGGCGGCGTAGCCGGTGGTGTCGTCCCGACCCGGGGCGGGGATCGGCTCGGTGGCCGAAGGCGCTGCGGGAGACACGGATTCGACCATGTCCAGCAGCA
Organism: Nocardia sp. NPDC046763; assembly: GCF_040645495.1. Taxonomy (NCBI): domain Bacteria; kingdom Bacillati; phylum Actinomycetota; class Actinomycetes; order Mycobacteriales; family Nocardiaceae; genus Nocardia; species Nocardia sp. NPDC046763. The sequence goes on from NZ_JBEYYI010000004.1 coordinate 106,623, forward strand.
GCCAGCCATCGGCCGTCCAGCCGCCGTGCGTGTCGGTGTGCACCAGCCGGCCGCCCGGCACGAAGGGGTCGTCCACGAAACCCTCGGCGGCACCGTCCAATTCCAGCGCCAGCGCCGAACCACCCACGTACACCCGGCCGGAGCGTCCCGGCGGCACCAGCCGCAGCGATTCGTCCAGCACCAGCAGCCGCGCGCCCGGAATCGGCCGCACCCGGCCGGAGCCGTCCAGCGGTCCGCGCGCCGCGACGCCCGCGTATTCCGGTGTGGTGTAGGCGAATCCGGTGCACGACCCGGGGGCGAGTTCACGCAGCAGGGCGGAAAGGGCGGCCGGGCAGTCGTTTCCGAACACATCCCAGCGGCGCACGGTCGGCAGCGCGGGGGAGGGCAGGAAGGCCAGGTTCGCGAGAGTCCCGGCGTCGGCCACCACATGGGTCGAGGCGGTCAGGGCGATCAGCTCGGCCAGGGCGGCCGCGTCCGTGCGCTGGACGGCGGTGGCCAGCACCAGGGTCGCGCCGTCGGCCAGCGTGGCCAGCAGTTCCACCGCCGCGGCGGTGGTATCCCAGCGGGTGGCCAGCAACCGCACATCCGGCGAGCCGTAGGCCCGGTCGATCGGGCAGGAGCGCTGATCCGCGGCAACCGCGCGGCGATCGTCGGCGGCCGCGGCCACCGCGACCGGCTTCATGCCGGTGCCATTCGGCCCCAGTTCGGCCAGTACCGCGCCGAACTCGGCGGCTGCGGCGATATCGCACAGCACGCGGGCCAGATCGTCGAGCGTGGGCCCGGCGGTCCTGGTGACGCCGCCGTCGAGGCGTTCGAAGAGTTCGGCATAGGTGAGAATGTGATCGCCGCAGCGCACGGCGGTCCGCAGGGAGGGCACGCGGCGACCGCACTCGATGAGCATGGGGACCGACGGCACGTCGTACAGTTCGACGCCATTGGCCCATTCGTCCACGAGCCGATGACGCTCGACCGCGGACAAGATTTCCGGCACCGCTCGCTCCATCTTTCCAAACCCCCCGGTTCTAACTTATGCAACCCTAACCTAATCGATCGAGGGCACGATCGGCCACCTCTTAGGGGATCGAATCGGCGACAACGGTCCCCGCCCGGCGAAAAAATTAGGCTAGGCTCACCTACTGCTCGCGCCGATCGGCTGGGCATCGGCAGACAGGAGAGTCACGATGAAGTCGGCGTTCACCGCGCGTAGCGGGCGATCGATCACCGCGCGAGGCGCCATTGCGGCCGTGGTGAGCCTGCTCGCCCTCGGGCTCGCGGCCTGCGGATCGAAGTCCGGCGACGCCGCCGCGGGCGGCGGGTTCCCCGGGGCCGCGGGCGGCGGGTTCCCCGGGGCCGCGGGCGGCGGGTTCCCCGGGGCCGCGGGCGGCGGGGAACCGGTCACCATCGCCCATGCGCTCGGCCAGACCACCGTGAACGGGACCCCGGCCCGCGTCGTGGCGCTGGGCAATCAGTGGCTCGACACCGCGCAGGCGCTCGGCGTCACGCCGGTCGGCTACATCGACAACATCGCGGTGCTCAGCAAGGGCGCACCGCCGTGGGAGCCGACCGCGCTGGCGCAGTCCACCGCGCTGCAGACCACCGGCAACCTCGCCGAACAGGTGGCCGCGCTGAACCCGGACCTGATCCTGGCCGACCCGTTCATCGCCGACGCCAAGACCTACGGCGACCTGTCCAAGGTCGCGCCCACCCTGCCCGGGCTCACCAAGGAGGCCGTCACGCCCTGGGCCGACCAGGTGCGCGCACTCGGCCAGGTGCTGCACAAGACCGACGCCGCCGGCAAGCTCATCGCCGACCTGAACGGCCGCATCGACGGTATCGCGCAACGCAATCCGGGCCTGAAGAACAAGACCTTCATCAGCTCCTGGCTGGCCGGGCCGTCGCAGCTCATGGTCCTCACCGACCCCGGGGACGGGTCCAGCCGCCTGTTCACCCAACTCGGCATGACCATCCCGCAGCACCTGGTGGACCAGGGTGGCTCCGGAGGCCGCCTGGCCCTTTCGCCCGAACGCCTCGACGAACTCGACGCCGACCTGCTGCTGGCCGGCTACTCGCCCGGCATGGACGAGAAGTACCGCGGCCTGCCGGGATTCGGCGCGCTGCCCTCGGTCGAGAAGAACTCTGCGGTCTTCCTCACGGTCCAGGAGATCAGCGCCATCAACCAGCCCACCCCGCTGGCCCTGCCCTACCTGCTCGACAAGCTCGAACCGGCTCTCGCCAACGCCGCCAAATGATCCGCACCGACGACACCCGCTACGCCCTCCGCCCCGGCGTCACCTGCCTGACCGTCCCCGGCGGCGCGGTCCTGTTGAACCCGCCGCACAACGAGAAGCTGGCCGGGCTCACCCCGGCCCAGAGCCAGGCGCTGAAGACCCTCAATCAGGGTCCGGCGACGGCGAGCGCGCTCGCGGCCGAATCCGACTCGGTGACAACCCTTCTCGACCGGCTGGCCGGGGCGGGCTGGCTGGAGGTCACCGTCCGCGACGGCGATCGGGACCTCTACACCCTGCGCCCCTTCAGCACCCCGCCCGCACGTCCGAGCACGGGCGACGGGCCGCGCACGGTCCTGTCGAAATTCACTGTCATCCACCGTGATCCGGACGGCCTGGTGCTGGAACACCCCACCTCGTGGTGCGACTTCCGCGTCCACGACCCCCGCCTGCTGGCCCTCGCCGCGGGCGCGGATCCCACCGAACTCGGCCTGCCCGAGTCCCTTTCGGCCCGCATCGCCGCCGACCTGCGCTGGGGCGGCTTCACCGCCGACCCCGCCGCCGAGGACCTCGACTTCACCACCCGCAGCTGGAGCGCCCCCGACCTCTGGTTCCACCGGCGCAGCACCCTCGGCTCCCGCACCGTCACCTGGGACAACTTCGGCCCCACGGCATGGGCGAAAGACGAATTCCCGCAACGCCCGGCGCATCGTCCGGCCTATCCCGGCGCCCCGATCGCCCTCACCGCGCCGGACCTCGGCGCCCTCCGCGCCACGGACCCGGCGCTCACCGCCGTCCTCGAGGACCGCCGCTCCTGCCGCTCCTTCGACGACGCCCGGCCGATCACCCTCACCCAGCTGGCCGAACTGCTCTACCGCAGCGCCCGCACCCGGTCGGTCGAGACCAGCCCCGACGGCGCCGAACTCCCTTCCCGCCCTTATCCTTCCGGCGGCGGCGTCCACGAACTCGAGCTCTACCCCGTGGTCCGAACGGTGGAGGGCCTGGCCGCGGGCATGTACCACTACGACTCCTTCGAGCATGCCCTGCGCCTGGTCGCCCCCGCCGATTCCATCGCGGTCCAGCGACTCCTGCGCACCACCACCGCCACCCTCGCCAATGGCGCGGAACCCCAACTGCTGCTGTTGATCTCGGCCCGGGCGGGCCGCGTCATGTGGTCCTACAAGTCGGTCGCCTACGCCAATATCCTCAAACACGTCGGCGTCCTCATGCAGACCCTCTACCTCACCGCCACCGCCATGCGCCTCGGCGTGGTCGCCCAGGGCTTCTCCGACACCGCCGCCTTCACCGCCGCCACCGGCGCCGACGAACTGGAGGAATGCAATGTGGGCAGCATGATCCTCGGCACCCCCGGGGATAGGCCGCGCACGACTGATTGACACCGAGCGCGCCCGGTGTCTGGCTATGCTGGCACCTGTCTCACCGAGGGAATTGAGAGATCTATCTCCGAGCCGGGACAAGGACCACCAGACGTAGATACACAGCTTGCGACACTCAGGAGGAGCTGTGAGCGCTGCACTCGATTACGGCACGCCGTTCGGTCACGGGCCATGCGTCACCGGCGACGAACTCCTCGTCGTGGAGCGACCCTTCGAGATCTCGGTGACCCCGGAAAAGGTGTACTTGCTCGGTCGTTGACCCAGTTGTCGTACCGGGCTGGGAGCATCGAGATCATGACGGCGACCGGGGATCAGGTGCGGGCGGTGGCGCTTGCGCTGGCGCGCACCACCGAACAGTTCGAATGGCAGATGCCCACGTTCCGGGTGGCCGGGAAGTTGTTCCTGACCCTGCCCGAGAACGAGACCTCCATGGCGGTCCGGTGCCCCATCGTGGATCGGGACGAACTGGTGCAGGCCGAGCCGGAGAAATTCTGGATCGCCCCGCACGAGGCCGGGAACGCGTGGGTGCGGGTGCGACTCGCGGCCCTGGACGACCACGATGAACTGACGGCCATCGTGACCGACTCCTGGCGGCTGGCCGCACCTCGGGAACTGCTGGATCCGGCCTGAACCGCCGGATCCCGCCGCGATCAGGGTGCGTCAGAAGGTGACGCGCTGGTCCTCGGTCAGGAAGAGTTTGTCGCCGTCCTTGGTGGCGAAGGCCGCGTGGTACTCGGCCTGGTTGCGGACCACCTGGTTGGCGCGGAACTCGTCGGGGGAGTGGGGGTCGTTGGCGAGCAGATTCTCGGTGTACTGCGGGGTCTGCTTGGCCCGCCAGTTGCGGCCCCAGGATTCGAGCATGGGCTGATAGTCGGGGTTCTCGACGCCGGCGCGCTTCTGGTTGATGCGGTAGGCGGCGAAGGCCATCTGCAGGCCGCGGTTGTCGGCGACGTTCTCGCTGAGGGTGAGGGTGCCGTCGACGTGGTGGGCGGGGTCGAGGCCCTCGGGGACCAGGCCGTTGTACTGGTCGACGAGCTTCTTGGTGCGGTCGTCGAACTTGGCCCGATCCTCGGCGGTCCACCAGTCCTTCAGGTTGCCGTCGGCGTCGTACTTGGAGCCCTGATCGTCGAAGCCGTGGCCGATCTCGTGACCGATGACCGCGCCGCCCGCGCCGTAGTTGACCGCCGCCTCGGCCTTCGGGTCGAAGAATGGGGGCTGCAAAAAGGCTGCGGGGAAAACGATTTCATTGTTGACCGGCTGGTAGTAGGCGTTCACCGTCTGCGGCGTCATACCCCACTCAGTCTTGTCGACCGGCTTGTCCAGCTTGTCGAACATCTTCTTGGCGCCGAAAACATTGGCGGCGCGCAGGGATTGGACGAGCTGGCCGCGGGTGATCTTCAGCCCGGTGTAGTCCTCCCACTTTTCCGGATAGCCGATCTTCACGCCCATCTTGCTCAGCTTGACCAGCGCGGCGTCCCGGGTGGGCTGCGACATCCACGTCGAATTGGTGAAGTTGTCCTTGTAGGCCGCGACCAGGTCGGCCACCATGTCCATCGCCCGGTTCTTGGCCTCGGGCGGGAAATGCTTGGCCACGTACAGCTTTCCGAGCTGCTCGCCCACCGTGCTGTCGACGGTGCCGACTGCCGACTTCCACAGATCCGGCCGCTGCTGCTGCCCGCTCATCACGGTGCCGAAGAATTGGAAGTTGGCGTCGGAGAGCGTCCTCGGTAGGAACCGCGCGAACTCCCGCACCACCGCCAGCTTCAAGTAGTCCCGCCACACCGCGATATCCACGTCGTGCCACAGCTGCCCGGCCGTGGTGAGGAACGACGGCTCGCCCACGATCACCGTCGCGAACAGGCTCTTGGGCCGATCGGTGTTCCCGGAAAGCCAGGGATCCCAATCGAATTGCGGCGCCAGCGCCACCATGTCGGTCCACGACATCTTGTTGTAGCTGGCCTTGGTGTCGTGAAGTTTGATGTTGTCCCAGAATCCGGCCGCGATCCGCGTCTCCAGATCCAGTACCCGGTCCGCCATGGCCACCGGATCCGGGAATCCGGCCCCGGTCGCGATCTTCTCCAGGTAGGTCTTGTATCCGGCCAGCTTGTCGGCGTATTCGGGCTTGCGGTAGTACTGCTCGCTCAAGCCGATTCCGGACTGACCGACCGAGGCGATGTACGCGCTGGAGTTCTTCCGGTCCACCGAGACGCCCAGCCCGATCAGCCCGCCGATCGGCAACGCGCCCATCACCTTGGCCAGCTCCGGCTTGCCCGCGGCCTTGTCGATGTCGGCGAACAGGTCGGCGAGCGGCGTGAGGCCCAGCTTCTCGATGGTGTCGACATCCATCCGGGCGTCGTACAGATCGCGGATCTGCTGCTCGGGTGTGTCCGCCTTGGGATCCTTGATGCCCCCGATGATCTCGCGCAGCTGGCCCTCGACCCGATCCGCGACATCGTCGAAGGTCCCGAACGACACCTTGTCCGCCGGCAGCTGATACTCCTGCAGCCACTTGCCATTGACGAACCGGTACAGGTCGTCCTGCGGACGCACCGCCGCATCCGACCCGGACATGTCGGGGCCGGTGAGCTGGGTCGAGGTGACCGTGTTCTTCGTATCGCTGCCGCACGCCGCCAGCGTGGCGACGGCCGGCGCGAGACCGAGCGCGATCAGAAAACGACGACGGTCCATACCGGCCGGACGATCCGACGAACTCACAGGCACTACCTCTCCCCGAAGCTGCGATACCGACGCGAGGCTACCGGGGTCGGCGGCCTCGCGCGGGTTGTCGTGTTCTCAGAGGGTGACGCGCTGGTCCGGCGGCAGGTATCCCTGGTCGCCGTCCTGCACGTGGAAGGTGCTGTAGAACTCGCCCAGATTCCGTACCACCTGATTGCACCGGAATTCGGCAGGGGAGTGCGGATCGGACGCGATCTGACTCTGCAGCGCCTCGGTGGTCATCTTGGTGCGCCAGGTCCGGCCCCAGGATTCGAACATCGGCTTGTAGTCGGGAGTTTCTGTCCCCTTGCGCTTCTCGGCCATTCGATAGGCCGACAGGGAGATCTCGAGCCCGCGCAGATCCGCCAGATTCTCGCCGACCGTGAGCTCGCCGTTGACGTGCTGATCGGGCGATAGGCCCTGCGGCACCAGCGCGTTGTACTGCGCGATGAGCTGGTTGGTCTTGGCTTGGAAGGCCGCCTTGTCCTCCGGTGTCCACCAATCCTTCAGATTGCCGTCCCCGTCGTACTTGGAGCCCTGATCGTCGAACCCGTGGCCGATCTCGTGACCGATCACCGCACCGCCCGCACCGTAGTTCACCGCGGGCTGGGCATCCGGATCGAAGAACGGCGGCTGCAGAAAGGCCGCGGGGAACACGATTTCATTGCCGCTGGGGTTGTAGTAGGCATTCACCGTCTGCGGCGGCATGGCCCATTCCGCCTTGTCCACCGGCGTCCCCAGCCGATCGAACATCCGCCTCGCCTCGAAAACGTCCGAGGCGCGCAGGGATTCGACCAGCCTGCCCCTCGTGACCGTGAGTTCGGAGTAATCGTGCCACTTGTCCGGGTAGCCGATCTTGGCGTTGATCTTCCCGAGTTTCGCGATGGCCGCGTCCCGGGTGGGTGGCGACATCCACGTCGAATTCTGGAAGTTGTCCCGGTACGCCGCGCGCAGATCGTCGACCATCTCGAGCGCTCGCTTCTTGGCCTCGGCCGGGAAATGCTTGTCCACGTACTGCTTTCCGAGCGCGTCGCCCACGACACTGTTGACCGACTCCACGGCCCGCCGCCACTGCTCCGGCTGTTCCCGCAGCCCCTGGACCACCTTGCCCGTGAAATCGAAATCGGCGTCGGCGATCGCCTTGGGAAGATAGGGCGCGTACGCGCGCACCAGGCTCAGCTTCAGGTACTCGCGCCAGGCGGCGAGGTCGACCTCGGCCCACAGCTGCCCCGCGCCGGTCACGAACGACGGCTCACCCACATCGATCATGCCGAACATGTTCGTCGGCCGGTCGGTGCTACCCGAAAGCCAAGGGTCCCAGTCGAATTGCGGTCCCAGCGCGGTCAGCGCGGTCCAGGTCATCAGGTTGTAGGTCGCATCGGTATCGCGGGTTCTGACGTTGTCCCAATGGAATCCGGCGATTCGGGTCTCCAGGTCCACCACCCGGTCGGCCATCGCGGTCGGGTCCGGGAACCCGGCTCCGGCGGCGAGGCGCTGCATGAACGTCCGGTACGCGGCGAGCCGGGCGGCGTATTCGGGCTTGCGGTAGTACTGCTCGCCCATGCCGAGCCCGGACTGCCCGATCGAGGGGAGATAGGCATTGGAGTTCTTCGGGTCCGGGCCCACGCTCAGGCCGATGAGACCCACGCTGGTCAATCCGCCCATCACATGCGCGAGATCCGGCTTGGTCACGGCCTTGTCGATCTGATCGAACAGATCCTGCAGCGGCGTCATGCCGAGCGTCTCGATCTCGTCCAGGTTCATCCGCGCGTCGTAGAGGTCGCGGATCTTCTGCTCGTCCGAGCTGGCCTTGGGATCGCGGATCCCCTCGATGATCGCCTTCAGCTGCTCCTGGACCCGCTCCCGCACTTCATTGAAGGTCCCGAACGACGACTTGTCCGGCGGCAGCTGATACTCCTTCAGCCACTTCCCGTTGACGAACCGGTACAGATCGTCCTGCGGCCGCACCGCCGGATCCGACCCGGACATATCCGGGCCCGTCGGCTGTTTCGACGTCTGGGAGTCCGGGGAGCAGGCGGGCAATACGGCCACCGCGGGCGCCAGGCCCAGGGCGATCAGGAACGTGCGGCGGTCGAGAGCGATGGGGCGCTCGGACAACGCGAATCTCCTCTACCGGATAATCGGAATTGCTCGGACGTTGCTCGCGTCGACGCTAGTTGACCCGACTGAGGAAGATCTGAATCCGCGCCGACCCTGATGTCCCGCTCGGCCTGCCTCCCGGGTTTGCCCCCGATTTCACCCTGAACAGGGTCTTCGCTAAACTGTTCCGGTTGCCTGCGGGAGCTATGCCCGCACTTCGGCCGCGAACCCACAGTGGTTGTTCTCCTGTTCGGTGAAAAACCGCTGGCAGGCGCTGCCCCGCGTACCTGCGGAGCGGGCCATTGGCTCAGCTGAAGGGCAACTGACCATGCCCGTCGGGTCGGCAATCCGGCGTGCATATCGTCCAGGTCTAGGAGGAGCTGAAGTGATTCAGCAGGAGTCGCGGCTGCGCGTCGCCGACAACACGGGTGCCAAGGAGATCCTCTGCATCCGCGTTCTCGGTGGTTCGTCGCGTCGCTATGCCGGCATCGGTGACATCATCGTCGCCACTGTCAAGGACGCCATCCCCGGCGGCAACGTCAAGAAGGGCGAGGTCGTCAAGGCCGTCGTCGTGCGCACCGTCAAGGAGCGTCGTCGCCCGGATGGCTCGTACATCAAGTTCGACGAGAACGCTGCGGTGCTGATCAAGGCGGACAACGATCCGCGTGGCACCCGCATCTTCGGCCCGGTCGGCCGTGAGCTGCGTGAGAAGCGCTTCATGAAGATCGTCTCGCTGGCCCCGGAGGTGCTGTAACCATGAAGGTGCACAAGGGCGACACGGTCATCGTGATCTCGGGCAAGGACAAGGGCGCCAAGGGCAAGGTCATCCAGGCCTACCCGGCGACCGGCAAGGTCCTCGTCGAGGGCGTGAACCGCATCAAGAAGCACGTCGCGAACTCCGCGAACCAGCGTGGCGCCAGCTCGGGCGGCATCGTCACCCAGGAAGCGCCGATCCAGGCCTCCAACGTGATGGTCGTCGACTCCGACGGCAAGCCGACCCGCGTGGGCTACCGCACCGATGAGAACGGCAAGCGGGTCCGCATCTCCCGTCGCAACGGGAAGGACATCTGAGATGACTTCTACTGAGAACAAGGTGCAGCCGCGCCTGAAGACCCGCTACCGCGAGGAAATCAAGCCGGCCCTGAACAACGAGTTCAACTACGCCAACGTGATGCAGATCCCGGGCGTGGTGAAGGTCGTCGTCAACATGGGTGTCGGCGACGCCGCCCGTGACGCCAAGCTGATCAACGGTGCGGTCGCCGACCTCACCCTGATCACCGGCCAGAAGCCCGAGATCCGCAAGGCCACCAAGTCCATCGCGCAGTTCAAGCTGCGTGAGGGCATGCCGATCGGCGCGAAGGTCACCCTGCGCGGCGACCGGATGTGGGAGTTCCTGGACCGTCTGATCTCCATCGCGCTGCCGCGTATCCGCGACTTCCGCGGTCTGTCGCCGAAGCAGTTCGACGGCAACGGCAACTACACCTTCGGTCTCTCCGAGCAGTCCATGTTCCACGAGATCGACGTCGACAAGATCGACCGTCCGCGTGGTATGGACATCACCGTGGTGACCACCGCCACCAACAACGAAGAAGGCCGGGCCCTGCTCAAGCACCTCGGCTTCCCGTTCAAGGAGAACTGATCCATGGCTAAGAAGGCTCTGATCAACAAGGCCAACGCCAAGCCGAAGTTCGCGGTGCGCGCCTACACCCGCTGCCAGCGCTGCGGCCGTCCGCACGCCGTCTACCGCAAGTTCGGCCTGTGCCGTGTCTGCCTGCGCGAGATGGCCCACCGCGGCGAACTCCCGGGCGTCCACAAGTCGTCCTGGTGAGCTAGTACCCCCAAACCCGAAGGCCCCCACCGAGATCCGTCCCGGTGGGGGCCTTCGGCGTGCTTCGCGCTCACCTGACTTCGTGGTATCCGGCATCACGAGGGCAATATCGGTTATATCTGGGTCAGATATCGCATATATAAGCGAGGGATATCCGATGTCCAAACTCCTTATTGACGTCGACGACGAGGCGCTCGCGGAAGCTCAGCGTCTCCTGGGCACGTCCACGAAGAAGGACACCGTGAACGCGGCACTCATCGAAGTCGCGAAGCGAATCAAACGCGACGTCGATCAGATCGATCGACCCTGATTCAGTCATCCAGTCGCTCCGCACTGCAGGCGGCATCGATCTGCGCACGTTCCCCGGTCCCGCTGGCCGCGTCTGCGAAGCGGGCAAGGCAGCGCCGCGTCGCCGACGTGGCGCAATCTCCGTCCGGCTGAATGCCGTGCAGGCACAGGCCTGTTCGGCATCGAATCTACCGACGCTTGCGTGTGGTCCGCTCGCCGTGCATTCGCGCCAATGCCGAGTTGACGGCGTCCCGGTCGAATTGCGCGGGGTCGAAATCATCGGCGGTGTCGAGGCCGAGCCATTCCAGTAGCTCTTCGTGATCCTGGCCGCTCGGGTCGGCGAGGGTCGCCAGCAGGTTCTCGTATCCCCAGATTCCGCCGCAGTCTTCCGGCGGAGCGGCACGCCTTCCGCCGGTACAGCGCGGGTACTCGGCGGTGGCTTCGGCGGGGGCGATGTGTTCGACGAGAATGGTGTGCTCCCAGTCGTCGCCGAAGTCGTAGGTGTAGACCAGCTTCGCGCCGCTGCCGGCGACCTGTTCCAGCGTCGCCTTGGTCTCGGCGCGACGACCAAACTCGGGGTCCGGCTCGCCGAAATCGCCGAAATCGGTCTCGAATACGTGCAAATGGTCGTCGTCCCACTCGAACGCGGCTTGCAACACGTCGTGCAGTTCGTTCAGCGGGATGTCGCCCGGCACCTCGAGTCGTCGCCAGATCGGCGGCTTGGCGCCGCGCAGATCCACCCGCAGCCGGTAGATCGGCGCCCGGCCGTCCCGGGTCTTGCGCTTGGCCGGCAACTTGCGGGGTCTCGGCGAGCCGAGGGGGCGGCCGGCCGGAGTCGTGAACTGACGCAGCATGTCCAGCAGGTCATCCGGTGACGACTGCGGATGGGCCGGAATCGGTTTCGGCGACTTCGGCAGCGTGCGCAGCCGGGCCTGCAACAGCGGAAGCGTGATGTGGTAACCGGGGCCGTCCTCCTCGCCCAGGTCGATGACGTCGGCCAGGTCGGCGGTGTCGAGATCCTCGTGGTCGTGCTGGACGCGGCGATCCAGCGCCACCTCGGCGCGCCAGCGGAATTCGGCTGGGCTGAGCGGTGTTTCGTGGAAGGCGAGTCCAGCCTCCCGTGCGTGCTGTCGGATGTCGGCGAGTGCGTCCGGCAAATGTTGCGAGTCGATCAGATCGATGGTGGCCGCCGCGCCGCAGTGGACCGGTTCGAGGAGCATGACAATCGCGTGTGATCGGTTCGCTCGGTCGAAACAGGCTGCCAGTGCGAAGGTTTCATCGTCGGGACCCGTCAGCGCCAGGAAGTCACGGGCGGTCACCGGGCGGGCCAGTTCCTCGACCCAAGGCGCGAATCCGCTCGCCGGCAACCGATCGAGTTCCGCGGCGGCCTCCCGCCCGAGGCGGCCCGTGCTGAGGAACGCCAGCACCGCCAGCACCGCGGACGCGTTCTCGCCCAGGTCGAGGATCTCCGGAAGTATCGGGCCGATCCCTGTTTCCTCCAGGTCATCACCGGCCAGACGAGTGGTCGCCAATAGCATTCCGCCGAAGAGCTCGGCCTCTACCGGATCAATGAAGTGCTCGAGTGCGTGCAGGATGTCCTGCCTCGCGGTCTCGGCGCCGCCGCACTCGCCGCATTCGCACTCGGCCGGTGCGTCCGCCGAACTCACTACTCGAAGGTCGCCGCGCGTCTCCCGCTTCCGGTTCACCCGCCCTACCCTATCCGCGACCGGCCGCCCGTTCCAACGATTGCGCTCACGTCCGAAACCCGGTCCATCTCGGTGGGAGCCGCCGGTTCAGGTGCCCTTCAGTTGCGCAATATCTTCTGCCGTCGGGGTCGGTGTCAGCGTCAGGGTGCGGCCGTCCGCACCGATGTGCTGCGCAAACCATTGCGGCACTTCGGTCCCCGCCGCTCCGCCGCCGGGGTGATTGTCCGAAGAAGGACGACGACGAGAGTTTCGCCTAGCTGGTCGCCTTCACCACAGGCCCGGACCCGCTGCCCTCTGTCGCTGGTCGTCAACGTCTGCCACGAGTTTGCTATGTGCTACAAGGCCGTCGTCGAATACCTGCTCAGCAACGAGCCCGAACAACCGCCCGCCCCGTGATCGGACGCTAAACTCGGTCCCGCCAATCCACCGCGAAATCCGTGGCCGAGGCGGAAATTCCATGGGATTCCCCGGAATCGCCTGGTTTTGCGGCTGACCCGGACTGATTTCTGCTCGGCTGGGTGATTGGCGGTGGCTCCCGGTGCGATTCGATCTCGACTTGCTGAAAGGTCTGGTCCTCGTGGGTGTTGGAGATGCGTACTCGATTGCGTCCTCTGAGCGCTGCCACCCTCGAGGTTTGCTGAATAATTTCTGCGGTGTTGTTGCGACGGTGATCGTTGCCGTCCTCGCGGTCACGGTGGCCTCTGCTTCGGGCGTTGCGGTCGCTGAACCAGGAGACTCGTTGGCGCGCTTTCATCAGCAATATCTCGACTGGCGTACGTGCGAGGATGCGGCCCTGACGGCGGAGGGCGCGGCCTGTGCGGATGTCGAGGTGCCACTCGATTACGGCAGGCCGGACGGGCCGAGCATCACCATTGCGGTCTCACGGATCCCGGCACGCGACGCAGCACACCGTCGCGGTGTGCTGCTGACCAATTCGGGCGGACCGGGTACGCCGGGGATCGATGCGTTCGATCTCGTCGGTGATGTTCTCGAACCGGATGTGCTGAGCCGCTACGACCTGATCGGATTCGACCCGCGTGGAGTCGCCCGTTCCGGACGGTCCCAGCGATGCGGATGGCCGGTCGCCAGCTCGATTCGGTCGGCCGGTATCGGGTTCCCCGGATTCGCTGCCGAAACCGTCCTGCAAGCACAGCTGGCCGTCGATTGCCTGGTGGGTGATCGGGACTGGATGCGGCAGCTCAGCACTCGCAATACTGCCCGCGACATGGACGTGATCCGTGCAGCACTGAACGAGGACCGCATCAGCTATTACGGTGTGTCATACGGAACGTACCTGGGCGCGGTCTACACCCAGTTGTTCCCCGACCGATCCGATCGCATGGTGCTCGATAGCGTCATCGATCCGCGACGCTACTGGCTCGGGTTGCAGCAGGACTGGGGGCCGGCGGTGGAAGCGGCCTTCGACGACTGGGCCGACTGGGTCGCTGCTCGTGACCAGCAGTACCACCTCGGCGACTCCGCGACCGAGGTACGTCGTGGAGTCGAGGACCTGATCGACCGCGCATCGCTGTCGCCGATCATGGTCGAGGGCTTCGGCTTCGATGATCATCTCCTGCCGAACGTGCTGTGGACGATGTTGCGTGACGCGCGATTGAACGAGGCTCTGGCGGCATCGGTACGGGCCATCACCGACGCGGCCGAGGGACGCGCACCGCAGGTACCCCAGCAGCTGCACCAGCAGATCGAGGCCGACAAGCATGCGGAAGATTCGGTCATGGTGCAGATCTGGTGTGCGGACGCACCGATGCCCGCCGACCCCGCCTGGTACTGGAACGCGATCCAGGCGGCCCGCCCGAGCCAGCCGATCTTCGCGGCACTGGCCAACAATATTCAACCCTGTGCATTCTGGCCGCCGCCCTTGGAACCACCCACTGTGGTCGACAACGCCGTGCCCGCACTGATCCTGCAGGCCACCGGCGACAACCGGACGCCCTACCCACACGCTGTAGCACTCCACCAACAAATGTCGGGGTCGCGCTTGATCACCTTGACCGACACCAGGATCCACATGGTGCTGCGCCCGGGTTTGAGCACCTGCATCCTCGACACCACCAACCGCTACTTCGGCGACGGCACCTTCCCGGCAGAAGACCGCACCTGCCGGCCCACCACACCACTCGAGTAGGCACGTATTTCCGGGCCTTGCAGCGCGATTCGCGCCGGTCGTCATCTCACTCGAGATCGACACGCCGCGCCGACATGCTGGCACCGGTGGTTCGAGGGAGGCGAAAACCTGACCGTCCCCTCCAAACCGCGGCCAGGGCATCGCCGGAGGTCAATTCTCTCAATGCGGTGATCGCTCCAGCAAGATCACGGGCTGTCCCAACCCGGTGGTAGCGTCGGGCGCTCTACCCCTATCGCGGGGGAGTCGAATTTCTCACTGGTGCAAAGGGTTCACAGATGCTGTTCGGCGATGGGGTCGAAGTCGAGATGCCGACGCTCGCAGCGTTCGTGAAGCGACTGCGCCTGCGGCGCGGATGGACGCAGCGGCAATTGGCGCAGCACGCGCACATCGGAGTGGGCACGGTGCAGAAGCTCGAACAGGGTGACAAGGTCAGCGTCGGCGACCGGGCGCTGTCCGTCCTCGCCGACGCGATGTGCGACGACGAACACGAGCGGGCGCATCTGCGGGCGCTGGCGGGACGACCCGATGTCACCCTCGACGAGGCTGCGTCGGCCGAGGACGTGGCGATTCTGCTCGACCAGATCATCTCGATACCGGCGGCATGGGTGGTGGATTGGGGCGTGGCCGCCGCGAACGACGGGTATCGGAGGCTTCTGCCGGGACTGGTCGAGGCGAAAACCATGCCGCACTGGTTGTTCGGGGATCCTCGCGCCAAACTTGTGCTGCCGACCTGGCAGCTCGAGGCGACCGTCGTGACGGGGATGCTCCGCCACCACTACGCGGCCGCACCCGAATACGGGTGCACCGCCGAGCTCGTTCGGGAGTTGGCGGCCAGTCACGGAGAATTTCGCCGGCTCTGGGATTCCGGCGTCGTCTACGTCCGCCGGCCGGAGGGCGACCGCCGGATCTGGTCGCCGGGCACCGCGACCATGACCGTGCTGCGCGAATCTCTCATTCCGGCAGCCTCGGGCTGGCTGGTCATCGGCTTCCCCTCCGGCGACGGAGCCTGATCAGGCAGGCAGACCGTCCAGGAATTCCCTGATCTCGCGATTCACCAGCTCGGGATGGGTGAGATTGCAGATGTGGGTGGCCGTGTCGGCGGAAATCGTCTGGATCCGCGCCGGACCGCCCAATCCCGTTGCGAGACCCTGCATGTGCTCATGGTTGAACGCCTGGTCACCGATGCCGCGCAGCAGCAGTGCGGGCGCGGTGATCTCCGGAAGCAGTTCCGTGATGGACTCGCGGTCGATGAGGCAGCGGGCGGCCTGGGCGAGCCGGCCGCGGTCGCTCGCCCGCCACTTCTCCACCCACGGCCGCTGATGCCGGTCCCGGTCCCCACCGATCATGACCGCGGCCATCGGCAGCGCGATGTCGTCGATCGGCACCGCACCGCCCACCCAGCTCCTGACGATGACCCGCTCGTAGCCCTCCCGCTCCTGCTCGGTGTAAGCGGCCGCGGTGGTGCCGATCAAAACAAGCCCGCGCGTGCGCGCGGGCTGCAACAACGCCATCCGCAGCGCGGTGAAACCACCCTGTGAGAGGCCGCCGAGGACAAGGCGATCCACGCCGAGCGCATCGACGAGCTTCCACGCGTCCCAGGCGAGATCCCAGTAGGTGAACGGGTTCCCGGCATCCTCGGAATTACCGTGCCCGCGTGCATCCACCGCGATCACCCGATACCGGTCGGCCAGCTCCTCCAGCTGCGGCAGCCACATCTCGGCGTCCATGAAGAACCCGTGCCCCAGCAGCAGGGCCGGTCCGTCGGTCTCGGTGTCCAGATAGTGGACCTTGGTTCCGTCGTCGGTGGTCACGTAGGGCACCGGCCCAACCCCCTTGCCATTCCATCGAATTCGCGTGCTGGATCGTCACCCTAACCGACGGCCGAGCACCCGGGCGCGTGTCTCCGGCTCCATCGCGGCCTACACCGGTATGACGGTCAGCAGCGGTTCCAGTCCTTTGAAATCATCGGCATTGCACGTGAACAGAGGCAGGTCATTCGCCGAGGCGATGGCCGCGATCATCAAATCCATTTTGCGGGGCTTTGGGCTACGGCCTGATGCGACAACGAGTTTCGTCATTGAGGTGAACCGCCGGGCGGACGCGGTGCAGAACGGCAGTGCGTCGAAGCCGTGTTCGATCGCTAGTAGACGCTCCGTTCGCAGGGCCAGTGCTTGGGGCGTGGTCGCGAGAGCTATCCCCAGACCGAGTTCGGCCAGGGTCACCGTACTGATCCGCGGCCGCATGGGCAGCTTGGAATCCTCGATGAGATATGCGTCGATGAGAACGCAGGTATCCAACAGTCCTTCGGGAAACCGTCCGGTGGATGTCGGATCAATCATCGAGGCGATCCTCGCCGAAGGTAGCGTCGATCTCCGCCCGCTCCTCTGCGGCAGTGCCGCTGCGTCCGATGCGAACCAGCAGGGCCTTGAGTTCCGCAGTCGTCATGTCGCGGCGAGGGGATATCGGCCGCAGTTCGCCGACCGGTCGACCGTTGCGGGTGATGACGAAGTCTTCTCCAGCTTCGAGGGCATCCATCACGCCCGCACTGCCATTGCGCAGCTCAGCTTGGGTGATGGTTCGAGTCATACCCCCACTATAGCGACAGATGCTATCTGTTGCTATGAAGATCGGTGCAGGAGAACCCGCGAAGCAGAGGCACCGGATGCACGGGGTAAGGCCCAGGCGTGCATCGGTTGGGGTCCGGCGTCGCGAGCGGAATCGCGATCCATCACGCCGACATCGGGTTTGCGAATCCCTGCCGGAGTCGAGATGTCCAAGGGGCCTTGGATGTGGACCTTGGCTGCGGAGGCTCGGGCAGCTTCGGCGGCCATATCGTGTCGGGGACTTGGTGACAACGGGATCAGCCATCCGTCCGCGAGCTCGTAGCTCTTGCCTTCGTCCGGTAGCGCGTCGAGGTCGTAGACGGTGTACGGCCCGAAGCCGCGTTCATGGGCGACACCCACGGTGTCCTTCCCTCCCGGCTGCGAACCGACATCGACGGATTAGTCGTCATGACCCCGATTTGGCCGCTGATCAGCCCGTGTCTACACTAGACCGGTTGCTCGGGCACCCCTGTGTCCGCACGCGCCTCGCGCGTGTGGCCTTATCGTCCCGGGCGCAAGCGTTTTCTCCAGTCGGGCATCCCCGGCTGGACCGCCCCGAATTGTCGTAGGCCCACGACCGCCGATCTCAGACGGTGCTGAATGGGAACCGCGGCGAGAAAGGTACCGGTCAAACACATGACCATGACTGATCCGATCGCAGACTTTCTGACCCGTCTGCGCAACGCCAACTCGGCGTACCACGATCAGGTGAAGGCTCCGCACTCGAAGCTCAAGGCGAACATCGCCGAGATCCTCAAGCGTGAGGGCTACATCGCCGACTTCCGCACCGAAGATGCGACCGTCGGCAAGACCCTGGTCGTCGACCTGAAGTACGGCCCGAGCCGTGAGCGTTCCCTGCAGGGCGTGCGCCGCGTGTCGAAGCCGGGCCTCCGGGTCTACGCGAAGTCCACCAACCTGCCCAAGGTGCTCGGCGGCCTGGGCGTGGCGATCATCTCCACGTCCTCGGGTCTGCTCACTGACCGTCAGGCCAAGCAGCAGGGCGTGGGCGGCGAAGTCCTCGCCTACGTCTGGTAAGGGAGGTAGGAACAATGTCGCGTATCGGTAAGAAGCCGATCCCGGTTCCCGCCGGCGTCGAGGTGACCATCGACGGCCAGAGCATCACGGTGAAGGGTTCCAAGGGCACCCTCTCGCACGTGGTCGCCGAGCCGATCACCGTCGCCAAGGCCGAGTCGGGTGAGCTGGAGGTGGCCCGTCCCAACGACGAGCGCCAGAACCGCTCGCTGCACGGCCTGACCCGCACCCTGATCAGCAACATGATCGTGGGTGTGACGCAGGGCTACGAGAAGAAGATGGAAATCTTCGGCGTCGGTTACCGCGTGCAGGCCAAGGGCTCGAACCTCGAGTTCGCCCTGGGCTACAGCCACCCGGTTCCGGTCGACGCGCCCGAGGGCATCACCTTCGCGGTGGAGTCCCCGACCAAGTTCTCGGTGTCCGGCATCGACAAGCAGAAGGTCGGCCAGATCGCCGCGGTGATCCACGGCCTGCGTAAGCCCGATCCGTACAAGGGCAAGGGCATCCGCTACGCCGGCGAGGTCGTTCGCCGCAAGGTCGGAAAGACGGGTAAGTAAGCCATGGCACAAACCGAAAAGCAGAAGGCCGCTCGCAAGCCGATCGGCAAGGACGCCTCGACCGCGCGCCGCCTGTCCAAGACGCGTCGTCACTTCCGTCTGCGCAAGAAGGTCGTCGGCACCACCGCGCGTCCGCGCCTGGTGGTCAACCGCTCCGCGCGCCACATCCACGCCCAGCTGATCGACGACTCCGCCGGCAAGACCATTGCCGCCGCGTCGACCATCGAGGCCGATGTGCGTGCTCTCGAGGGTGACAAGTCCGCCAAGGGCGCCAAGGTCGGCGAGCTGATCGCCGCCCGCGCCAAGGCTGCCGGCGTCGAGGCGGTCGTGTTCGACCGTGGTGGTCACGACTACCACGGCCGTATCGCGGCCCTCGCCGATGCCGCCCGTGAAGGTGGGCTGAAGTTCTGATGATCAAAACTGCGAATGGAAGGAACGTCTGATGCCGGGACGTCAGCGGCGTGACGGCGGAAACGGTCCCGCCGGACAGAGTGGTGGCAGTGACAACCGCGATCAGCGTGGTGGCGGTCGCGACCGCCGCGGCGGTGGCGATCGCCGGGACAATGCCGCCGAGAAGAACCAGCTCGAGCGCGTCGTCGCGATCAACCGCGTCTCCAAGGTCGTGAAGGGTGGTCGTCGCTTCAGCTTCACCGCCCTCGTGATCGTCGGTGACGGCAACGGTCTCGTCGGCGTCGGCTACGGCAAGGCCAAGGAAGTTCCCGCGGCCATCCAGAAGGGTGTCGAAGAGGCTCGCAAGAACTTCTTCCGCGTTCCGATGATCGGCTCCACCGTCACCCACCCGGTTCAGGGTGAGGCGGCTGCCGGTGTCGTCATGCTGCGTCCGGCTTCGCCCGGTACCGGTGTGATCGCCGGTGGCGCGTGCCGTGCCGTGCTGGAATGCGCGGGCATCCATGATGTTCTGGCCAAGTCGCTCGGTAGCGACAACGCCATCAACGTCGTGCACGCCACCGTTGCGGCTCTGAAGATGCTGCAGCGTCCCGAAGAGGTCGCCGCTCGCCGCGGTCTGCCGATCGAGGACGTGGCCCCGGCCGGCATGCTGCGTGCGCGCGCGGGACAGGGAGTCTGATATGGCACAGCTGAAAGTGACCCAGATCAAGTCCAGCATCGGCGCCAAGACGAATCAGCGGGAGTCGCTGCGCACCCTCGGGCTGCGTGGTATCCGCAAGTCCGTGGTGCGTGATGACAACGCGCAGAATCGCGGCCTGATCAACGTCGTGCGCCACCTCGTTCAGGTTGAGGAGGTCTAAGCATGACCATCAAGTTGCACCACCTGCGTCCTGCCCCGGGTGCCAAGACCGAGAAGACCCGTGTGGGTCGCGGTGAGGGCTCGAAGGGTAAGACCGCGGGCCGCGGTACCAAGGGTACGAAGGCTCGCAAGAATGTCCCGGTCCGCTTCGAGGGCGGTCAGATGCCGATTCACATGCGTCTGCCCAAGCTCAAGGGCTTCACCAACCCGTTCCGCACCGAGTACCAGGTCGTGAACGTCGGTGACATCGCCCGCGTGTTCCCCGAGGGCGGCACCGTCGGCAAGGCCGAGCTGGTCGCCAACGGCCTCGTTCGCAAGAACGAGCTCGTGAAGGTGCTCGGCGAGGGCGAAATCGCTGTGGCCGTTCAGGTCTCGGCCGACAAGTTCTCCGGCTCCGCCAAGGAGAAGATCGCGGCTGCGGGTGGCACTGCCACCGAGCTGGCCTGACGGTAACCTGAAATAGCAATGGCACCGGGCGAGTCGCGAGCTCGCCCGGTGCCGCTGTTAGAGTTCAAGTGTTGTCTGCCAACACCGTCATGGTTCTCGGCGTTTTTCGGCTGAACCAGCCCATCGCTGAATCCGTGGCCTGACCCATGTCGTTAGCCAGGAGGATCTGTGCTTTCCGCCTTCGTGTCGGCTTTCCGGACCCCGGACTTACGGCGGAAGATTCTCTTCACGCTGGGACTGATCGCGCTCTACCGGCTCGGTGCGTCGCTGCCCTCGCCGGGCGTCAGTTACAAGAACGTTCAGGAATGCATCAACCTGGTCAACGGCGGCAATGACGCCGGTATCTACCAGCTGATCAACCTCTTCTCCGGCGGCGCGTTGCTGCAGCTGTCCGTGTTCGCGATCGGCATCATGCCGTACATCACAGCGAGCATCATCATCCAGCTGTTGACGGTCGTCATCCCGCGGTTCGAGGAACTGCGCAAAGAAGGCCAGTCGGGTCAGAACAAGATGACCCAGTACACGCGGTATCTGTCGATCGCGCTGGCCGTGCTGCAGTCGACCGGTCTGGTCGCGCTCGCCTCCCGCGGTCAGCTGCTGCGTGGCTGCCAGAAGGACATCCTGGACGACACCTCGATCTTCGGCATGATCATCATCGTGCTGGTCATGACCGCGGGCGCGGCCCTGGTCATGTGGTTCGGCGAGCAGATCACCGAGCGCGGCATCGGTAACGGTATGTCGCTGTTGATCTTTGCGGGTATCGCGGCGCGAGTTCCGTCGCAGGGCAAGCAGATCTACGACAGCCGTGGCCTGACCACCACCATCCTGGTCGGTTTCGCCGCACTGGTGGTCATCGTCGGCGTCATCTTCGTCGAGCAGGGCCAGCGCCGGATTCCGGTGCAGTACGCCAAGCGCGTGGTCGGCCGCAAGATGTACGGCGGGTCCTCGACCTATCTGCCGTTGAAGGTGAACCAGGCCGGTGTCATCCCGGTCATCTTCGCGTCCTCGCTGCTGTATCTGCCGAACCTGTTGGCGCAGTTGACCCAGAAGAGTTCCGGTAACCCTGCCAAGTGGCAGGAGCTGATCCAGAAGTATCTGGTCAATCCGAGTAACCCGGTCTACGTGGCGATCTACTTCGCCCTGATCGTGTTCTTCACCTACTTCTATGTCGCGATCACCTTCAATCCGGAGGAGCGCGCGGACGAGATGAAGAAGTTCGGCGGCTTCATTCCGGGCTACCGCCCGGGCAGGCCGACCGCCGATTACCTGAACTTCGTCCTGAGTCGGATCACCCTCCCCGGCTCGCTCTACCTCGGTGCTGTAGCTGTGCTACCGAACCTGCTGCTGGGTATTGGCTCCGGAGGTGGCGGCGTGTCCAGCCTGCCGTTCGGCGGTACCTCCGTGCTGATCATTGTGAGCGTCGGCCTCGATACCGTGAAACAGATCGAGAGCCAGTTGATGAACCGAAACTACGAAGGGTTCCTGAAGTGAGACTCGTACTGCTCGGACCGCCCGGCGCCGGTAAAGGCACCCAGGCCGAACTGTTGTCCGAAAAGCTCGGTGTTCCGCACATCTCCACCGGGAACCTCTTCCGCACGAATATCGCGGAGCAGACTCCGCTGGGCCGCGAGGCGCAGCAGTATCTGGACGCCGGCAACCTGGTGCCGTCGGACGTGACCAACCGCATGGTCGAGGCGCGCATCGCAGAGCCGGACGCGGTCAACGGCTTCATCCTGGACGGCTACCCGCGCACCGTGGATCAGGCCGAGGCGCTGGAGAAGATGCTCAAGGAGGCCGGCAAGGAGCTCGACGCCGTCATCTCCTTCGTGGTCGACGAGGACGTGGTGGTCGAGCGCATGCTGGCCCGCGGCCGCGGCGACGACACCGAAGAGGTCATCCGCAACCGCATGCGTGTCTACCGCGAGGAGACCGAGCCGCTGCTGGAGCACTACGACGGCCAGGTCGTCTCGGTCGAGGGTGTCGGCGATGTCGCCGAGGTCAACGAGCGGGCGCTGAAGGCCCTGGGTCGCTGAATGGTCTTCGGCCGCAAGAGCAAGCGGGTGGTGCCCTTCCGGACCGCCGGTGAACTGGACGCCATGGCGGCGGCCGGCGCTATCGTCGGCCGCGCGCTGGTGGCGGTGCGAGCCGCCGCCAAGCCCGGCGTCTCCACCTGGGAACTGGACGAGGTGGCCGAGCAGGTCATCCGTGGGGCCGGGGCGATCCCGTCGTTCAAGGGCTACCACGGTTTCCCAGGTTCCATCTGCTCGTCGGTGAACGACCGAGTGGTGCACGGCATCCCGTCCAAGGACGAGATCCTCACCGAGGGCGACCTGGTGTCCATCGACTGCGGCGCCATCCTCGAGGGCTGGCACGGCGATTCGGCGTGGACCTTCGGCGTCGGCACCATCATCGAGGCGGACCGCCTGCTCAGCGAGGCGACCCGGCTCTCGATGGAGGCCGGCATCGCCGCCATGGTCCCGGGTAACCGGCTCTCGGACGTCTCGCACGCCATCGAGCAGGGCACCTACGCCGCCGAGAAGTTGCACGACCGCAAGTACGGCATCGTCTCCGGGTACGGCGGCCACGCCATCGGCCGCGAAATGCACATGGACCCGTTCCTGCCCAACGAGGGCGCACCCGGCAAGGGCCCGGAGCTCCGCGTCGGCTCAGTGCTCGCCATCGAGCCCATGCTCACCCTCGGCACCACGGAAACCCATGAGCTGGACGACCATTGGACCGTTGTCACCGACGACGGCACCCGGGCCGCCCACTGGGAGCACACCGTCGCGGTCACCGAAAACGGCCCGCGCATCCTGACCCTGCGCCCGGAGTAGGCTCCGCGCAACATCTTCCGTACCCGCCTCGGCCCCGCTGAGGCGGGTACGGTCGTTTCGACGCTCCTGAACCCTGAACCATGCGGGATGGTGATATCGGGTATGCGGGATTCTCGTTGGTCGCATGCCTGCAGAGTCCGTAGCGTCGGTTGCTATGAGCACCACGGAGAATCGAGAGCTGATTCGGGTCGTCTTCGAGCAGATGGCCGAGGGTAATGGCCGGGCGTTGACGGACGCCATGGCCGATGAGTGCAGTTGGACCTTTCCCGGGGAGTGGTCGTGGGCGGGTACCTGGGCTCCGAAAACCGCTGTGGTGCATGGGCTGCTGCGGCCACTCATGGGGCAGTTCGCCGATACCTATCGGATGGAAGCGGATCTGATTCTGGCCGACGGAAACCGGGTCGTAGTCCAGGCGCGCGGGTATGCCACCACGGTCGCGGGGGAGCCCTACCATCAGACCTACTGTCTCCTGTTCACCCTGGCGGGCGGGCTGATCATCGAGGTGGTCGAGCACTGCGACACTTCGCTGGTGGAACGCGTGTTGCAGCCTCTCGCACCCGCCTCGTGATTCGTCAGGCGTGGCTCCGGGGAGCCGCGCCCCATTTCGCCCGCGCCTTCGTCGCCGACAGCCTGTCGGACCTCGACGGTTCTATCGTGGCGGGCCTGACGTCGAAATGGGTCCGCTGGCGGCTCGGCTCAGAACAGGCGAATATGCCTGATGCCCACCAGGACTCGGCGGAGTTCGGTGCGGAGCGGGCCGTCGGTGTTCGGGGTCAGGGTGAGGCCGCAGGTGGTGGCGATCCGATCAGCGACCTCACGCAGCGTGAGCTCGTCGGTGTGGATGTGCTCGGCGAATTCGGGTGAGGCCAGCGCGTTCAGGCAATGGTCGACCCGTTCCACCGCGAAGCTCTCGTGCCGCAGCCCGCCCAGCGCGCGTTCTCGTAGCCGCCGCACCACGGTCTCGGGCCGCGCCATCAGCGCGAAATGCCGTACCTCATGCCCCTTTTCGCGCAACCGCCCGACCGTATCCTCGAAGTAGGCAGGCTCGACCACGGTCATCGGCGCGATCACCGGCCCAGCATGCCTGGTCATCACCAGATCGAGTGTCTCGAAAACACCCTGCCGCCAAGCCGGTAGATCCTGAAAGTCCCCCCGCAACTCCCTGGGGATGACCCGGTGCAGCCCGAACCCGACCTCCTCGGGGTCGCACACCACACTCCCGGGCAACCGCCGATGCAGTTCATACGCGGTGTGCGTCTTCCCTCCGCCGAAGGGCCCATTGATCCACAGCAGCATGCCCGCCACCCTAGCCGCGGGCGTTGTTGTCCCCGGTCAGCTTTCGAGCAGGATGGTGACGGGGCCGTCGTTGACGAGCTCGACATGCATATGCGCCCCGAACTGCCCGGTGGCGACGGTCGCCCCGAGCTCGCGCAGGGTGGCGGCGAAAGTGTCCACCAGCGGTTCGGCGACGGGCCCGGGGGCGGCCGCGTTCCACGAGGGCCGACGCCCCTTGGCGGTGTCGGCGTAGAGCGTGAACTGACTGATCACCAGAATGGGCGCACCCAGATCAGCGGCCGATCGCTCCCCGTCCAGAATCCGCAACCGGAACAGCTTGTCGGCCAGCGTCTTCGCCGTGTCCTCGGTATCGGTGTGGGTGACCCCCACCAGCGCCACCAACCCGTGGGGCGCGCCGTGGGCGGTGGGGTCGATCCGCCCGACAACCTCCCCACCCACGCTCACCTGCGCCGACGTCACCCGCTGCACCAGTACCCGCATGGCTGCCAATCCTCTCAGACGGCGCGTTCGCCCCCGCGGGGCTATCCTCGAGCAGCCACGCACGCCCCGAATTTCCTTGTGCGCCATAGGTAGTTCACGACAGTAGGCTGTGCTGGCATCTTCAGCTGGCAACGGGCGGAGCGACAGTAGTTAGCGATGGCACCTGATAACAGTAAGTACAAGGACAAGGACCAGACGGCCTGGCCGGGGCTGATGGACCAAGCGAATTCCGGCCACCTGGAATTCGAGCCCGGGGCGGCCGAGCAGGGGGCACAGGCCGCCGCACAGCTGGTCGCGGATCTGCTGTATTACCAGGGCATGATCGACGGGCACCTCACCGACATCGGCCCCATCGGCGATCTGAAGTCGGGCGGCCTGGTGGCCACCAATCTCAATTTGATCGGCACGCACATGTCGGATGCGTTGACCACCCATATCGCGATCCTGCGCGACATGATCGACACGTTCAACCGGGCGGGGCGGAACTACGTCACCACGGAAAATATGTCCGCGGACAACTTCCGGTATCTGCACACCCAATCGCCTGCCGATGACAGCCAGTCGACGTTCAAGGTCTCGGGCGACCATCAGTTCACCGTTCCGAACAAGACATCGCCGAACAGCTACGACGATTCGGCCGACGACGGCTATCCGGACAGCCTGAAGAACTACAAGGGCGGCAAGGCGGGCTTCGATGCGCGCCCCGAGCCCAAGGACTCGATGAGCTGGGAGGCGCTGTACCACCTCGGGCAGGACATGAAGCCCGATCCGTACAACAACGCCTACGAGCTGTACAAGCTGCTGAAAACGAAGGTGGACAGCAGCCTCAGCGATTTCAACAACTCGATCCAGGCGTTGCAGAGCAAGTGGAAAGGCGACGGCGCGACCGCCGCGCAGACCGCGGTGACCAGCTACTGCAACAGTATTCAGCCGCTGCTCGACACCATGGACAACGCATCCCAGATCATGCGCTACACCAGCCGCTGGATGATCCAGACCGCGGCGTCGATGCCGTACCAGGAGCATCAGCCGTGGAGTTGCGACAAGCACGGCGAACTGGAGCGTTACCGTGGCCATTTTCAGGACCACTACGCCGACGGCGTCACCCACACCTCGCAGTCGACGCCGTCGGTGCCGGTCCCGGCGCCTGTCGACAAGCCGAAGCCGGACCCCAATCCGAACCCCAATCCCAATCCGAACCCGAACCCCAATCCGAACCCCAATCCCAATCCGAACCCGAACCCCAATCCGAACCCGAACCCCAATCCCAACCCGAACCCGAACCCGAACCCCAACCCCAACCCGGGCGGGGGCACACCCAATCCGGGTGGCGGCACTCCGAATCCCGGTGGCAGCACTCCGAATCCCCAGGTGCCGCCCCTCAAGGACGTCAAGGACCCGAACACCAACGGTGCCAACCCGAATGGCACCAACCCGAACGGTTCCAACCCCAACGGCTCGAACCCGAACGGTTCCAACCAGAGCTACCCGAATCAGTCTCAGCCGCAGAACAGCTCGACCGGCGGCAGCTCCGGTGGTTCGGACATGTCGCAGCTCAGCAGCCTGTTGAGCACGCTGGTCAGCGGTGCGAGCACCGGCATCTCGACGATCGCCCAGCAGCTGCCGTCCATCCTGCAGGCGCTCGATTCGATGCACTCTACGGAGCTGTCGAACTTGGCCACCGCGCTGGGCGTGCCCGAGGACAAGCTGACGACCGCGTTCACCGCGATCGAGCAGGACCCGTCGAAGGTGACCCAACTGTCACAATTGCTGGGCCTGTCGGGGAACACCCCGCAGACGCCCACGCCGACCGCCGGACTGCCGAGCGACACCGTGCCGCTGGGCACGGTGACTACGCCGAATTCTGGTCTGGCGAGCGCGATTCCCGCCGCGGCCGTGACCAATTCGCCGTTGGCGGGGCTGACCAACCTGTTCGGCGGAGCTACGGGTCCGGGTGCCGGACTGGATCCGCTGGTGGGTATCGTGGCCGCGCCCTCGGACGAGGCCGCGCCGACAGCGCCCGGGATCCCCGCCGCCGCCGCGGATCCCGCGCCCGAGCAAGTCGACTTCATCCGGGGCCTGGAGGGCGTTATCGAAGGTAGCCCGGTGGTCGAGGCATGAGCTGGCAGTTCACCGACATCGAGTTCAAGGTGCTGTGCAACCGGTACCGCCAGGGCGCGATCCCGTCGCCCCTGGTGTACACGAGCCGGACCATGGACGCCGACGAGTATCGGCGACAGCTCCTGGCGGCCGAGGAGGAGCTCGACCAGCGGCTCGATCCGAACTTCCGCGCCGTGTTCGAAGTCGTGTGCAACCCGGAGGTTTTCGTGGGTGTGCACGGCTGGCACGACGCGGATATCGACAACCCGGACAAGCATCTGGTGGTGCACGGGGCACGGCGCGGTCGCCGCGCCTGCGTGCTGATCCAGCAGCCGGGGGAGACGACGATGCACAGCGGCGGCGTCACATTGATCGAATGTGAACCGGAGGAGCTGGCGCGGTTGCTGGTGGCGCAGCTTCCCGACGTCGAGGCCGGCCAATCGACCGCGATCGCGATCGCGACCGAGCCGTCGGCTCCGGATCCCTATGAGGCGCCGCAGGCTTCGGCCTTCGATACCTTCGAGGAGTCCACCGAATCCCGTAGTCTGCGCTTCCTGTCGACCCCCGCCGATCAGACCGGCGCCATGCAGATTCTGCAGGGCCGCTCCAAGTACGGACCGCGCGGTGTCGCCGTCTCCACCCTCGTGTGGCGGGATCTGCCCGGTGACGGCCGGTACATGATCGATCTCGATCCGGAGGTGAAGTCCGCTGTCGGCGTGGATGCCCGACGGCTTGTCGATCACCTCGACCGCGTTATCCGGGGGATTCTGGAACACATGGAATCCCGTGGGGAGCAGCAAGAGTACGTCTGATCGGGTGCGGAGGCGCGGCGGGTGTGACCGCCGCGCCTTCTGAATCAGCACTGTCCGTTAATATTCCGGCCACAATCTGGTTGTCCGATGCTGACAAGGTCAACGTTATGAGCGGCAGTCGGCTGGAGTCCTACCATGATTTGCTGATCACGGCGTCGCAGCGGACCGGCGACGTGCGCGACGGCATCAACGGGGTGGTGAACACCTTCAACGCTCAGGCGGACGGTCTCGGCACGCCGTGGGGCAATGATTCGCTCGGTAACCAGTTCGCCAATGGCGATCAGGGCTACCTGGCCAGCAAGAAGAACATTGTCGAGGGTGCGACCAACATGGCCGGGACCTTCGCGAATTTCTCGAAGTCGCAGAAGGATTCGGCCGACAAGCTGGCGGCCACCGAAGAGGCCAACCGCGAGGCCTTCCAGCAGGCCGCGCAATGAGCAATGAACGGCAGAAGGCCGAACTGGCCGACATCCTCGAGGGTTTCGGCGAGCAGATGCGCCTCATCACCCAATTGCAGTGTGAGCGTGCGGCTCTGACCGCGTCGGTCACCGTGCGCAAGCGGGTGACGGTCACGGTGAACGCGGACGGCACCGTGATCGAGACCAAATTCCATTCCGACATCGAGGATCTCGACTACCCGGAGATCGCCAAGGCGGTCACCGAGGCCGCGCAACAGGCCGCCGCCGAGGTCGCCCGCCGCAGCCGGGACATCATGGCGCCGGTGTCGCAGAACCGGAAGCGGCTGCCCACCCTCGCCGACCTGGTGCCCGGCATGCCCGACCTGAGCAAGGCGCTCGCGATCCCGGAGCCGCCGGTGGTGTCCACCGCGCCGCCGAAATCGGCGGAGCGCCTGGGCGGTTACCGAGATTCGGACGCGAATATCGATGTGGCACAGCCGCGGCGGGGCGGGGCCACCGATTCCGGATGGTGATACGACAGCGCCGGGTGAGGTAGCCGACCATGGCTCTCGAACTGCCCTCGGAACTCGAATGGCTGGGCTGGATCGTCGGGGTCGAATGGCCTCAGGGCAACGAAGACCAGATGTGGGACCTGGCCTCCTACTGGAAGACCGCGGCCGAAGGTCTGCGTAACCAGGTCTCGGGCATCGACGCGGCCAAGTCCGCCACGCTGGCCGCGTACGTCGACGGTGACGGCCGCGACGAGATGGCCAAGCAGTTCGATCTGATGGCCGGTGTCGGCGGGAAACAGGACGGCAATACCTCCATCCTGGATCTGGCCGGCTTCTTCGATCAGCTGGGTGATTCGGTGCACGACACCGGCACCGAGATCGAGTCGACCAAGCTGATGTTCTATTCGTCGCTGGCCATGCTGGCGTTCGAAATGGCCGCGGCCTGGATCTTCCCGCCCACCGCCCCGGCCGCGGAGGCGGCGGCGCAGGCGGCCACCCGCATCGCGGTGCGCATCATCGGCAAGGAGGCGGTCGAGCGCATCGCCGAATACGTCGGCAAGATGCTTGGCTCCTCGCTGGCGAAGTTCATGGTGCGGCACTTCGTCTTGGACGCCGGGCTGGGTGTGCTACAGGAAGTCGGCATCGAGGGTTACCAGATCGCGGCCGGGCACCGCAGCGGCTTCGACTGGGGCAAGATCGGCGTCACCGCCATCAGTTCGGCGGCCGGTGGCATCGCCGGTGGCAAGGTCGGCAAGGCGCTCGGTGAGCATTTCGAGTCTTCGGCCATGAACCACTATCTGGCCGCGGCCATTACCGGCACCAGTGCCGGATTGGCCGGTGCAGGAGCGGGATTCCTGGCGGGCACCGGCGCGCAGTTCGGTCTCGACGCATATCAGCACGGCTGGGGCGACGCCTGGAAGAACATGGGCAACGCCTTCACCAATTTCGACCCGCGCATGCTCACCGCCGGTGTCTCCAATGGCGGTCTGTCCGGTCTGAATCACACTGCCTCGCACAACTTCTGGGAACCGCGCGTCTCGGCCTGGAAGGCGGGCGTGCCCTCCGATCTGGCGAATGTCGGCGCCCACCCGGACGGACCGGGCGATACCGGACACACCGGTGTCGGCGACACGGGGCATACGGGCGGCGGGGATAGTGGCCATACCGGTGGCGGCGATACCGGGCACACCGGCGGAACCGACGGCGGACCCAGCACCCACCCGGCCGCATTCTCCGGCGACAGCGGCGATTCCGCCAACGAGGCCCGACCCACGGGTGACGGCAGCACCGCACGGCCCGAGGGCGGCGACACCGGCGGCGGCGTCGGCGTTGACGGCCGATCGTCCGATCGCGGGACCCCGACCGATGATCCGGCCGCCGCCGGCGGCGGCGACCACGGCCAGTCCCACGCTCCGCAGGACAGCACCTCCCATGCGCCCGCCGATGCCCCGAGCGGCGACACCCGTGGCAGCGAGCCGCATGCGGGTGTATCCGAAGCCAACGGCGGTTCGGTCGATACCGGCGTGCAGGCGGGTAAGCACGAAACACCCGCGCCCACGGCAGATTCCACCTCGAGTGGCCCGGCAGCGACCCAAAATGGTTCCGGTCCCGCTCAATCCGCACCTTCCGACGTGCGCGGCTCGAGTTCGTCCGCACCTGCCCCTACCTCCGACTCCAGAGCACCCTCGGGCACGTCGGCCACCCCCGCCGCCGATACCAAGGCCGCGTCCTCCGGCTCAACCTCCGCGGATTCGAGTGCCCGGCCGACCTCGGATTCCGGCACGCGCGCCGGTGACGCGAATGCCTCCGCGAATTCCGGAGCGGGCGACTCGTCGCGCGTGGAAACTCCGACCGACTCTGGTACACATGTGGATTCCGGTCCGCACGACAGCCCTGCGGCGGCCACTCCCGCCGAGTCGGGTGCGCCCGCCCATGAGGCCGCCCCGCAGAGCACCACCGCCGCACACGACATGTCCGGAGCCGCAGCCGTTTCCGGACCTAATGACGCACAGTTCGCCGCCGCGTCCTCCAGCGGAGCCGCACCGGCCGCGGGCCAGGGTGCCGCGTCCTCCGCCGCCCACACCGCGTCTCCCCAGCACGTCACCGCGACCCCGGAAGCGCGTTCCGAAACCCCGCGTTCGGAGACCCCACGCACCGCTACGCCGGAAAACCGGCCGTCGCCGACCCGCGCGGGTGACGCCGCCGGCGCCAGGCCCGACGCAGCCCGCCCGGAAAACGGTCGCCTCCAAGCCGGTACGGACGCCCGCTCGCAAGCCGGTGCCGACGCTCGGTCGACAGCGGGCGAGGCGCGCCCCGGCGAGGAAGCGACCGCGGTGCGCCCCGATGCCGTGGAGCCCGGCCGCGAACCTGTCGGCCCGGAGCACCCGGCCGCCGAACACTCGACCGATCAATCCGTTCCCGGCGACAACGCCGAGCGCCCCGCGTCCGGACACGAGTCCGAATCGCCCCGGCCGGACGCACCCCCGGAATCCGAACCCCGCGCCGGTGCGGCCCCCGAACAAGTCCCCGACCGCGCTGAGACATCCACTGCGGATCATCCTGCGGAACAACCGGATTCGCGTCACGCCACCGACGAATCCGGCTTGCCCCGTGACGAATCGAAGCAGCGTTCCGACACCGCGCCGCACGATGAGACCGCGCCGCACGATGAGACTGCGCCGCACGACGAGGCCGCGGCCCGTGACGAGCAGGCCGCTCGCAATGAGGTGCCCCCGCGTGAGGCGGGCGGCCCACGGTCGGAGGAATCGGCACCGCACGAACGGGATTCACAGCCAGGTGGAGATGGTGAATCGCCGGGTTCCCAGGGTCGCGTTCGAGGTGAGGACTCCGCGCCGACCGATGGTGAGAACCGTTCTCGAACCGACGATGTCGCCGTCGAACCGGTGGAACATGGCGCGGACGAACCGACGACCGCCACCGATCGATCCGAACCCACCGCCGAACACCGGGCAGTCGGCGCGGATCGTCCGGAACCTGCCGAGCACCTGCGGGAATCGTCCGGGGTGCGGCCGGAATCCGAGCATTCCGCCGACCTCCCGGGCCACGACCGCCCCACCGGTGAACGCCCCGGGGCGGATCGATCCGAGCCGGGGGATCCCGCGCCCGCCCGTGATCGGGACGAGCACGGCACGCCGGAGGACAGCCTGCTGATCGCACCGATTCCCGTTGGTGAGCACCTGGTTCCGCGCGTAGGTGACGGTGATCGCGGGATTCCCGATGGCGAACGGCCGCGTGCGGGTGCCGGGGAAGGGCAGCATTCCACCGAGCGCCCGGCATCCCCGGATCGCCGCGGGGCGGATAGGCCCGGCGAGGGCCGGTCCGCGCCGCCGGAGCGTGGCGACGGCGCGGCGGCGCACCCCGGTACCGTGCGTGAGCCATCGGAGCATTCCGCGTCGGCGCATCCGGACTCGGCACCCGATCATGCTGCACCGCAGCCGGATCGGGCCGCCCACTCCGACGCCCACCCGAATCGCGGTCGCTGCGGCGAGCTGGCTCTGAAGCTGCTGCGCCAGCTCACCGGCAACGATTCGATCCGGGTGCCGGAACGCCCGGTCGGCCACGAGGGCATGACCGTCAAGGAATTGGTCTCCATGGCGGGCGGCAAGCTGCGCGGCTACGACGGTCACGAAGCGATCGCGGATCGGCTGCGCGAGTTGGGCTCCGGTTCGTCGGCACTGGTTATCGATCACTACGCGGGCCCCACCGATGAGCACGGGGTGGGTGGGCACGCCTACCTGCTCGTCAATGAAGACGGCAAGATCGTCGTCAAGGAACCGGCGGCGGGCCGCGAGCACGGCTTCCCGCCGGAGGTGCCGACCGAGACCCGGAGCACGCACGCCGTCCTGTTCAAAGACGATGGCACAGCGGTGGATCCGCTCAGTGAGCGGACCCGGCAGGGCCTGCTCCCCGCCCACGCCGGGCATGGGGGTTCGAGCGCTCAGCAGCAGCCCGATGACCTGCGCACGCAGATCGCCCGCTCGCACGACGTGGCCCGGCACGACCTGCGGAAGGCCATCGAGAACCTGCAAAAGGTGACAGGCCTGAAGGTCGCCGAATCCGACCTGGCCGCAGGCAAATTCGCCGACACCATGCGCGACCTCGAGGGTCGCGACCTGGGGAAGGTCAAGGGCGACCCGCGCCCGGCCTTCACCCAATTGCGCGAGGCCGCACAGCAATACCACCGCGCGGAGAACGTCACGCGGTTGATGATCGCCGCCGATCTGGCGCACGCGGCCGATCTGGCCCACGCCGCCGATCCGGCTCGTGCGGCCGATCCTGGGCCGCGCGGCAACTGTGGCGCGATGTCGCTGGAGTTGCTGAAGCAGCTGACCGGCAATGACTCGATTCACGTGCCCGAGCACCAGATCGGCCCGGAGGGGATATCGGCCAGGCAGTTGGTGGCCGCGGCCGGCGGCGAGCTGCGCACCTTCGACGACCACAATGCCATCGCCGACCGCCTGAGAGATCTGGGCTCCGGTGCCTCGGCCCTGATCGTCGACCACTACGCCGGACCGGTCGACGAACACGGTGTCGGTGCGCACGCCTATGTGTTGGCCAATGAGGGCGGCGAGATCGTCGTCAAGGATCCGGCCATCGGCCGCGAGCACGGCTTCCCGCCCATCGTTCCGGTCGAAACGAAGGGCACGCACGCCGTCCTGTTCGACGCCGACGGCAAGGCCGTGGATCCGCTCAGCATGGGCACTCGCCACGGCCTCGACCCGAAGTTCGCGCCCGAGCCCCCCGAAACCGGCCGTCCCGCTTCGGATTTCCTCCAGCAGACGCGGGCCGACCGGATCGCCGAGCTCGAGCGCATTCCCGGGATCGGGAAGGATCCGCTCCCCGAGCACGCGGCCGGCGGAGACGAGCCTCACGCCGCCGAACCCCACGTCGCCGAGCCGTCACGCGACAACCGTCCGGTCGATCCCCTCGCGGACCGGAGCGCCTTCGCCGACCAGGTCCGCGAGGCCGTCGAGTCCGGTGAGGTCTCGTCCCAGGTGATCTCCGAGGGCGCGATGCGCAGCGCCGAGCTGGTCGAGCTGGTGACCTTCGAGGACGGCACCCAGCTCATCCGCAAGATCACCACCACCCCCGCCCACGCCCATGCCGAGGACCTCGCCTCCCTGGTCGGCCGCGCGGCGGGCGCGGATGTGCCGCGTGTGCACCGCGATGGTGAGCGCGTCGTCTATATGGAGGTGGTGCCGGGTGAGACCGCCAAGGACCTGCACCCGGGCGACCTGAATGCCCCTCTGATCTACCGCGATACGCCGGCCGGTATGCGCCTGGGTCTGCTGGACGCGCTGATCGACATGCCGGACCGCGGTCCCGGCAACTGGATGGTCCGACCCGACGGGGTGGTCAGCGGTATCGACCACAGTCTGGGCTTCGGCGGTGGGGTACGCAGTCACAGCCCCAGCATGTTCGCCGCGCACTTCATGGAGCGCGGGGACCACGGCGAAATCGTCTGGCGCGACCACGAACTCACCCGCTCCGATATCGCACGCGTGCGCGAGCGCCTGGACGCCCTGGCACCCGAGTTCGAGCGATTGGGCCACCCCGACTGGCACGAGGCCATGCGCGAGCGCCTGGACCGGATCGAGGAGCACGCGCAGCCCGATCGCGAGGACGTCCATCACGGCTCCGGCGACGGCATCGATCACGGTTCCGGCGACCACTCCGTGGAGGCACAGACCAAGGCCCCGTCGGCTGGCGAGCCGATGGAACACCCGATCGGATTCACCGAGGACCTCGCGGATCCCGGTCCGGCACAGCACATCCACGATCCCGACTTCGAGGGGGACAAGACCCGCGGTGCGGTCGTCGAACAGCTCGATCTGAACGATCACACCCGAGTCCAGGTGGGGGACGACGGCCTCATCAAGGCGATCGACGGCAAACCCGTGCACGAGTACATCGGCGAGCTCTCCCGTGAGCGCGCCCTGTACCACGCGAAGGACTTCGTCCCGGGTGAGGACGGGCCGTGTAGTGCTCTCGGCATCGACCTGCGGACCGGCCTGATCACCGAGGGCGTGAACGGGCGCACCTTCGACGTGATCGACGGCGACAACGTCCATCCCCTGCTCCGCGAGAACCATCGCGCTCTCGGCGACTGGCAGCACCCGGTCATGGAGTCCGAGGACAAGATCCTCCAACGGAAGGTCAAGGGCGTCGGGAAACGGGACGTGGTCTATCAGGGCCGCGCCCACTTCGACGAGCCCTTGCGGCACGCCGAGGTCAAGGCCGTCAACGAGCTGTTGTGGGCACGCCAGCGCGCCCACGACAACGAGTGGCGATTGCAGCACGGCGCGGACTCCACTCCGCCTCCGCTGGGTCGTGAGGTGCTCGCGGAGCTGCGTTTCGATCCCCGCTGGATCAGCGAGAAACTCGGTGTCGGCGATCCCGCCGCGGCGTGCGCCAACTGCAATTCGATGCTGCACGGCGTCCCCAGCTACACCGGCCGAAACCGGTACGTCCCGTTGGACTACCGCATCAAGGCGGAGGACGGCTCGGGTGTGGTGCTCCCGCACCGCGACCCGATACCCGCCGACATCGCGGCCCGGCTCGCCCAGGAGTCCGCCAAACGAGCGTCCGATAGTGCGGTGCCGCCGGGTGGTGAAGCCGAACCGCCGAGGCCCGGAGAGCAACGGCCCGGTGGTGAATCCGAACCACCGAAGTCCGGCGGCGACGAGTCCGGCCCGGCCTCCGACGGTCGTGAACCGGGCGGTGACGACCCGGCTCCCGGCGCGAGCCCCCGCAAGCCCGGTGGACCCGAATCCGGCGACGGCGCTGCCCAATCGGAGCCGCGCGCCGCCGAACAGCCCGCGAACCTCACCGGCGGTTCGACGTCGACCGGTGGCTCGGCGGCGGCCGCACCGCACCAGCCCTCGTCCCACGCCCAGGACGTGCCGGACAACGTGCGCCCGGAGGAGCGCGCCGTGCGCGAACTCGTCTACCCGGTCGTGGCCGATACACACTTCGTGGACTCGCGGTATCTGGCCGAGGGCGTCGATCCACGCGTGGTGGCGGTCGGGGAAGTGCTGGCGCACACCGAATCCGGGCGTGCCGCCCTCATCGCCCTGCGGGAGGCCGGAATCTCGTTGCGCCTGTTCGATAGTGAGGGCGGCGACCGCGCTCTCGTGCACGATCCGGACCGGCAAACGCTGACCTATGATGGCGTGCACGGCCACTTCTACGATCCGGCCCGGCGTGAACTGATCATCGACACGCACGAGCGCAGTGAGCTGGATCAGGCCACGGCCATCGTCGCGGCCGCCGCCCACTTGGAGGGCGCGCATCCGGCCGTCGAGCCCGGCAGTCCCGAGCACCTGCGGCGCGCGGCCGAATCCTTCGCCAGGGAAGCGGAATTCGTCCGCGAGCTGCGTGATGCGGGGTACGACCCCGAGCGCGGGCCCTTCCACGCCCCCGCGGACAGTGCCTTTATCGACGGCACCCGCGAGTCCTATCATCGGGCGGGCGACGAGGCTGTCGAGCGGGCCCGCGAGGTGAATCCCGAACTGACGCAGGAAGAAGCGGGCCGGGTCGCGCGGGAGGCCGGTGTCGAGGCCCTGCTCGCCGACAACCGTTTCACCGGCGAGACCCGTGTCCATTCACTCGCCGAGCACTACGGTGAGCCGACCGAGGTCCACTCCGAAACACCCGCTCGCACCGGTGATCCCACCGGACACGAATCCGACCGGTCCCACACCGATCAGCCGGAATCGCCGCGTACCCGGGCCGAGGCCGCAGCCGATGGAGTCTCCGACGCCATCCAGGCCGCTTTCGACAACGAGCACGGTAGCGAGCTCTCGCGCTGGGCGCTCGAGACGCTGGACCGAAACGGTGTCGACGTCCGGATCACCGACGATCCGGCGGCCGCGGTGGGCGTCGGCCGTGATGGCCGACCCGAACGCGGCCCCATGGCCGGGTACGACCCGGCCACCAATACCGTTGTGCTGCACAGTCAGTCGTCACCGGCCGAACACGCGGCCGAACTGGTGCGCGCCGCGTCCGAGTTCGAGGCGCGCAGCCGGGTCGAGGGCCCGCTGGAGCGGTTCGCGCTCACCCGTGACGACTACGTGCGTGCCATGTTGGCGCGCCAGGCCGAGGCGCTGGCTCTGGGTTACGAACACAACCGCACCGCGGGCCCCGAAGGCCGGACCCGTCCGCGCTCGGCCGATCCGCTCGAACGTGCCTACCGCCGGGCCCACGATGAGGCGCTGGACACCGCGCGCAAGGCCTACGAGGGCAAGAACACCGCCGACGAGCGGATGCTCGAGGCGGCGGCCTACCGGGCCGGTGTCCGCGAGGTGCTGGCTCGGCTGGTCGGCGACGGCCCGCGCGTCGAGGAACACGACCCGGCGGCCGCGCACGCGGCGGATTGGGATCGGGCGCACGGTATTCGGGACAGTGCGGATCCGGTCCGGCTGCCGAGCCGAGAAGCCGACACCCCCGAGATGCGCGCTCGGCGTGCCGCGGAATACGCGCAGGAGATCGAGCATCTGCGCGCAATGCGCGAGGCAGGCACGCCGATGCCGGTCGGACCGGCGGAGCGCGCGTACCACGACGCCCGCGAGGCCGCCGCGGCCCGCCCGCACGCCTCCGAGTCCAGCGTGCGGGAGGCGGGTCTGACCGCGTTGCGCCGCTATCTGGAGAAGACCGGTCTGCACGACGCCGAGGTCGCCTTCGACGTGGTGCGCTCCTTCGGTCAGCCCGGCGATACCCATTGGGGCCACCCGAATGTGCGTGACCTGTTGCGTCCGCCGAACGCCGTGCACGAGCCCGTGCGCGGTGAGCCGCGGCTGGACGAGGCCGGGGATCGCGCGCTGTCGAGGCAGGCATCCGATATCGATGCGAAGAAGCGTGGCTCGACGCGCCTCACCGATCACGTTGTCCAGATCTACAACTCGACCGGAAGTGCCCGTGTATTGAGGGTGTACGCCGGTGAGGGCGGGCACATGCGCGCGCTGCGGGAGCTGGCCGAAGCGCATCCGCGCCTGCGAGACGCGCTCTGGGATCCCTGGACCCGGCTCGAGTACCGGGAGATCACCCCCGACGGCGAGGGCGGGGCGCGGGTGCGCGACATCCACTCGCTCGAGGCCGAAGGTCCCATGCGCCGCCCGGACATGCGGGAAGCGGTCGGCGAGATGCTCGCCCACTACCTGAATTTCCGGGCGGACGGCCGCGTGCACGTCGGATTCGACGAGTGGATGCGCGGCCTGGGTGACGGGTCTTTCCAACTCGCCCATCGGCCGGGGACCAGGGTGCCGCGCGGGGCCGACCGACACGCGCTGCAGCTGTCGCACAACTTCATGGAGGACGGCCACCGGGAGGCCGTGCGGAACCGTGTGAGCCATCCGCATCCGGCTGCGGTCGCCCACGATCTGATGACCCGGCAGGTCGCCCTCGGCTCGCGCAGCGCGGACGCCTACCGGTACCGGGCCGAAGATCGCTTCGACCTGCACGAGTTCAAGGTGGGTTCCACGACCCTGAACCTGTGGCTGGAACGTGACGGCGAGGGCGGCTGGCGGGTACCCGGGCCCACCGGGCGCGGTGAGGCGTCGGACGCGCTGGCCCAGCGCTTCCAGGGCATGCGCGATAAGGATCCGGTCAAGCTGGCCAACCGGATTCGCGATGTGCTGCAGGATCCCTCCGCCCCGCTGCGGCCCACGGAACCGGAGCAGCCGCGGTCTTTGTGGCGGCGGATGACCGACCGGATCGCTGGTCGCGGGCCCGAGGCCGGGCCGCGTGCCGTCGAGGCCCCGGCCGAGCAGCCGCGTCCGGACGGTCCGGCGCAACGCCGCGGCCCGTTCGAGGAGCCGCATCCGGCGACACCCGATCCGGCGTCACATGATTCCGCCGCCGGGCACGAAAACGACCACGCGACACC
The DNA here is from genome assembly GCF_040645495.1 of Nocardia sp. NPDC046763. Classification (NCBI taxonomy): domain Bacteria; kingdom Bacillati; phylum Actinomycetota; class Actinomycetes; order Mycobacteriales; family Nocardiaceae; genus Nocardia; species Nocardia sp. NPDC046763. The sequence goes on from NZ_JBEYYI010000004.1 coordinate 145,270, forward strand.
GGATTCCGAACATCACGAGGCCGTGTCGGACTGGTCGCCGCGCCCCGACGACGCCTGGTCGACCCTCGACCATCAGGGCATCGCCGATCGGCTGAAGCAGATCCACCGCGACGTCGAGGTCACCAGCTACGACGAGCGCACCGGCACCATCGTCGAGGGCTTCGCCGATTACTACGACGTCGAGGCGCTGCGCGAATACGGCCGCGCCCTCGAGGCCAGATTCGCCGAATTCCCGGATGCCCGGGTGGGCAACGTTCATGTCGGGCCGATCGACGAGCGGGGCGTCTTCGCCGAGACGACCCCCGGACGTATCGAGAACGGCCGGATCCAGACCGACCGGATCACCCTCGACAGCCGCTTCGCCCGGGATCCCGCCGCGCTGGCCCGGGAGGTGGCGCGCGCCGAGGAGGCGGGCCACCTCGCGCCGGGATCGGCTGCGCGCCCGGTGTATTCGACGATCGTGCACGAGTTCGCGCACATGTTGGACTACTCCGGCGGCCTCGCGGCCCAGCATCACGCCTTCGACGCGATGATGCGCCACTATGCCGAAACCCGCGGCAGCCTGGACGGTTTCGAGGAGTGGTTCAACGACCAGCCCGGAATCGCCTTCGACCGCAACGGCCGCTGGGATCCCGAAGAGGCCCTGGCCGAGGCGTACACCGACGACGTGCTCAATGGCGCGGCCGCCTCCGAACAATCGAAGGTATTGAGCCAGGTCCTGATCGACGCCCACAATGCCCAGGTCGAGCGAGCGGCCCACGGCGAGAACAACTCCCACACCGAGGACGGCGCCCACCCCGCCGAACCCGCCCAGCGCCGCGGCCTCCCCGACGACGGCAACACACCAGGTGACAGCGGCGCTTGGCTGAATCACCAGCGCGCCGTCCACGCCGACTGGCTGGCGGGCGAATACCAGCGCAATGCCGACTGGCTGCGTGAAATGGCCGAGACCTTCGAGCCCGGCACCCCGCAACGGCTGGACCTGGAAGCCGATATCGCCGACGCCGACGCCCGCGCCCGCATCTTCGCCCACGACGCCGACCTAGCCTGGGAAATCGCAGGCGGCCGCCCCGAAGAGCCACCCCACACCCCCACCGACCCCAACGCCACGACCCAGGAACTCACGCAACCGGGTTCGCCGGTGCATGACCCGAATGCGGCAACACAGGAGCTCCCGCAGCCCGGGTCTCCGGTGCATGACCCGAATGCCGAGACCCAGGAGCTCCAGCAGCCGGGTTCGCCGGGGCACGATCCCAACGCCGCAACTCTCGAAGTGCCGCGACCGCTGCACGACCCGAATGCGGAGACGCAGGAGCTGCCCGCGCAGCAGCACGCCGCGGTCGCGGCGAGCGAGGCTCCGACGGTGGAACTCACTGCCCCCGGGCAGGAGTCGCGGCCGGTGCCGCGCGATCCGGTCGATGCTTCCCCGGCCCTCCGCGCGGCCGCCGACTATCTGTTGCGCGGCGAGCCCCCGGTGGGCGCCCGTGCGCACACGCCCGGCGAGCGCGAGTACGGACGCCGGCTGAGCGAGGCCCTGGGGGTGCGCGAGGCCGTGGGCGGTCGCCGCGATCCGCTGTCGGCCTTCCGGGATATCGCCGAGCAGGCCCGCGCCCGAGGCCATTTCGGTGATCCCGAGGGGGACGTGCCCTCCCGTCCCATGCGCGCCGAGGATTACGGGCCGCTCTCGAACAGCGAGCGCTTCGATTCCCGGCAGCGCACCGAGCTGCCGGCGGGCGCGAAGCCGGACCGGCGGCCGCTGGAGCCTTGGTCGGAGGTGAATCGCGGTCCGGCGCATGATCAGCCGCGCGCCCTCACCCTCGACCAGTTGCGTCACGAGCTTGCAGCCGAGCTGGGCCTTCGTCCCGAGGACCTGAGTCCTGAGCGCATGTCCGAGGTCATCGGCGACATGCAGTATCGGAACATGCTGCGCGCCGGCGCGATCGAGGCGCTCAGCGACGCGGTCGATTGGCATGCCAATGCCGGTAACCCGCAGGAGCGCCAACGCTTCGCGGAGACCCGCGACGAGTGGGCCCGCCTGCTCGGCGTGGATCCGGACCGGGTCCTGCCCGAGCACGCGGCGCAGACCCTGAGCGAGCTGCGCGACGAAACCCTGCGCCGCGCTTCGGATGTCGCGGACCTGATGGCCGCCACCCACCACGTGCAGGACCCGGCCGCCGGTCACCACCTGGTGCTGGAGTCCGATGGCCACCGGGTGCACGTGAAGGTCACCGAGGACGAGCACGGCAACCGCAGCGTCGAGGTGGTCGACCGCCCCGACCTGCCCACCGCGCCCAAGGCGCCGGCGCCGGAGCCCGAGCATCCGGGCCTCGTGAAGCGCGTCCTGCGCCGGATGATGGCCTCCTTCAAGGGCGACTACCCGAAGTACCCGTCCGGCTCCGGCAATGACAGCAAGGGCCAAGGCGCACTGATCAATTTGGTCGGCGACATCATCCACGACGTGGCCCACGTCGAGGTGCACGAGGTCGAGGAGGCCAACCCGGCGCGCATCGCCAAGGAAGCGGCCACCATCCTCAAGGTGCGCGAGCAGATGCCGCTGCTCAAGCACCTGACGAGCAAGATCGCCGACGTCTCCGCCGACATCATCCCGATGCGAACCCGCGACGGCGGCGAATACCAGCCCTGGAATACCGAGGTCGATCATTCGCGGAGCTGGCAGGAGCGGCTCGATCACCAGGAGAGCATCGATCTCTACCGGGAGAACCACCCCGACGACTACGAGGTTCCCCCTGCGCCGGAACGGGATCCGAACTCCGAGCTGCAACCGCCGCCCGCGCGGCACATGGCCGACGACGTCCCGCAGCCGCTGGTCGGTGCCGTCGACGCTCGTGACGCGGCCCTCGCCGACCTGGTGCGGCTGGCCCACCGCCACGGCATCGATCTCACCGACGCCGACCCGGCCACCCTGCACCGCGCGGTCGATCACGCCACCTACGAGCTCATGCGTCGCGCCGGTGCCATCGAGGCCCTGCGCGACGCCTCCGAGCGGTACAACGCGGAGGCGGAGCGGGTCCCCTTCCGGGAAGCCAAGTTCAATGACAAGGACCCGTTGGGCCGCTACGTGCGGGAAGTGCGGGAGGCGCGGGAGCTGGAAATCCAGCAGCAGCGCGCCGATGCCCGCCGCGCGCGCGACGGCGTCTCGCCCGATGATCCGGACCCGTACTACCTGCCCCGCAAGCCCCGCACGACGGCGCTGGACTTCCACGGCGTCAACAATGGCGGCGAATGGGCCCGCCACTTCGACGATCCCGAACCGGAATTCGCGCAGAGCGAGGAGGGCCGTCTCTTCGAGGACGCCCTGAATCGCGATCAGATCCGCGAGGAGCGCTCGAACTGGGCGCAGCTGCTCGGGATCGGCCTGGACGAGCTCATCCCGACCGCGAACGATCCGGACCGGCTCGCGCACACCATCGCCGACCTGCGCATGCAGGTGCGCGATGACGCTGCCGGAATCCACGAGTTCGCCCAGGCGACAGAGCATTTCCTGCGGCTGGACGCCGAAGCGCGGGACCTGGCCGGGCAGCTCGGCGATCGCACCGCGCACGCCTGGCTGGACGCCCACGGCGGCACCATGCTCGAGGACGGTGTCGGCCTGCGTCCGGCCGAGCGCCCCGGCCAACCGAACCGTCTGGTCGTGATTCGCGGCACCGACGACCATGAGGTCCGCCTCGCCGACGCGCTGGCCGCCCACCCCGATCTGGGCGAGCTGCTCAATCGCGGTGAGCTGCAACTGGATTACCGCGTCATCGGCGTGGACGGCGACGGCCATGTCGTGGTCCGCGAGGCCGAGGCCCCGCAGGCCCGCTTCCACGAGATGGAGGTGGACGGCGAACGTACCCCGGTGCTCATGGTGCGCGAGGGCAACGAGCCGTGGCAGGTCGTGCAGCCGGAGCACGGTAGGCACGATCCGACCGTTGCGGCCCATCAGGCCGAAACGGTCGCAACCGAGCCGCAGCGGACCGCACCCCGCGATCCGGATGTCGTTCGCGCCGAACGCAACGAGGTCGCCGCGCGACTCTCGATCGACCACATGAAGTTGGGCCCCGAGCACCTTCAGGCCACCCTCGACGCGCTGCGCCACGACAATGCCCTGCGCGCCGCGCAGATCGAGGGCATGGCGGACTACATCCGCAGCGGCGATGCCATCGAGAACTTCCACGATCTCGATCGCCGACTCAATAACCTCGCCCACTCCATCGGCGTGGACCCCGAGCACCTGACGCCGGAGCGGCTGGCCGAGGCCATGGCCGATCCGAACGTGAAGAAGGCCGCGCGCATCCAGCGGCTCGAGGATCTGCTCGACTACGCGAAGACGTTGCGCGACACCACCGATGGCAAGGCGGTGCTGGCGGCGCGGGACCGCCTGGCCGAGCGTCTCGGTGTCGATCCCGAGGACCTGTACGGGAAGAAGCACGTCAAGGACGAGAACAAGGAGATCGTCGGCTACGGGCCGGATCCCAAGAGCACCAAGCCCAAGGCCGTGCTCCACGCCATCAACGATGTGCTCGAGCGGTCGGGCAACCGGCCGGAGCTGCTGGCCGCGCTGGCCGAATACGCGCACACCATCGCCGAATTGGATCCCTTCCGCCAGGGGTTGCGCCATGACCCGAGCGCCGATCCGCGCGCCGCGGACGGTGTGGTCCGGATCTACGACGAGAACGCTCCCGCGCTGCTGAAGAAGTTGATGAGCGGTTCCATCGGCGAGCCGTTGGTCGCCGAGAATCCGTCACGGGCGGAGGCCGTCTGGTCGCGGCTGCTCGGGGTGGACGTCCACGATGTCGAGCGCCTGGGGAAGCTGTACCGCGACGAGTTGCCGGGTCTGCACGATCGGCTCTCGCCCGCACAAATGGACAATGTGCTGCGCGGGGTGGAGCAGCGCGAAACGGCGGGTGACCAACGGCGCGAGCTGACGGACGACGAAAAGCACGCGGTGTACGCCGAGTACGTGGCGAGCACGGAGCCCGGGCAGCGGCCACTCTCCGAGGGCAAGTTGTTCGAGGTGGTCAAGGAGATTCGGCACGATCGCTACGCCGAGGTCTACGAGGTCTACCGCGACGGCAAGATCGAGAAGCACGAGCATCCCAAGCCGGGCGAGCTGTCCGGGATCATCGACGGCCTGCGCGAGGAGATCCGTTCTCGCGAGGCCGATATCGACGCGCTGGGCCGGTTGGCCGCCGAGCACAACCAACTCACCACCCCGTGGACCCCCGAATCGCCGCGCACCCCGCGCGAACTCGCCGCCGATCTGGCCGAGGCCCGCCACCGGCTGCTCATCGCGAGCGACAACCGTGCGCACGCCATGGGCCGAATGTGGTTGCAGGACAATCGTCCGCTGTCCGAGAGCGACCTGACGCCCGAGCGGATTCACGGCACCACCGAATACCTGCGGACCCGCAATGCCGACGAGGGCGGGAACCTGCCCAATTTCGAGCCGCGGATCAATGATCTGGAGCGGACCGCGCGCGAGTTCAACCAGGCCCAGGACCGCGTGCGGGACCTGGAGTCGAAGCTGCGCGCGGCGGTCGAGGCCGGAGCCGGTCCGCTGGAGACGCCCGCCGAGGTCTGGCAGCGCGAAGTCGACAGCGCGCGCGCCGAATTGCAGGCCGCGGTCGACGCCGCGCCCGGGAACTGGAACTCGGGCGATCTGGATCGGGTCATTCGCCGGGTCGAGCGGATGTCCAACGTCCCGCGCGAGTCCGCGGGTCTCTGGACCGACGAACAGGTCCCGGTCCGGGACGCGGTGCACCGCTATCAGACCGCGCGCGAATTCCTCGGCGCGGCAGAGAACGACGCGCTCGCGGCGGCCCGCGCGGCCGAGACGCCCGAGCAGCGCGCCACCCGCGAACTCGGTTACGCGCGACAGGATCTGGACATCGCGGCGATGGCGCGCGACAACGCCATGTTCGGCCTGCCCGTCACCGAGCCGGAGCTCACCCGCTCCTGGGTGGAGGCCACCCGCGAGGAATTGGGCGGCAAGCCCACCGTGCAGCTCACGCCGGAGGAACGCGGCCGCTTGGACCTGGCCGACGCCGTCGAGCGCCACCTCGATGCCCAGGAGCGGGTGTCCCGCTGGGAAGCCCAGGTCGACCATCTCGCGGCCGAGGCCGCCATTGCCGCCGACACCCCGCGTGCCGCCGCGGCCCGCGCCCTCGACTCCGCCCGCACCGCCCTCGACGACGCCGTCACCCGCCTCGCCGACGAGACCGGCCTGCAGATCTCCGCCGCCACCGATCTGACCCCCGACACGGCCCCGATCACCTTCGACGCCCTCGACGCCGCCGTCCCGCCGCAAGCCGACGGCGACCCCCACGCGGCCGTGGCCGCCCTGCGCACCGCCACCGAGAACTACCACCGCGCAGACGCGTTCAACGACTTCATCAAGGACCACACCCCGCCCGACCCCGTTCCGGATCCGCGCGAGGCGTACGCGAAAACCCCCGAGCCCGAGTCGGGTGCCAAGCCCGCCGACCCGCGTGAGGCGTACGCGAAAACGCCCGAGCCCGACCCGGACACGAAGCCGACCGACCCGCGCGAGGCCTACCGCAAGCCGCCCGAGTCGGATCCCGGCGACCCGAGCGGGTCGGCGTCGAAGACCGATCCGAACGACCCCGGCGACCCGAGCGGTTCGAGTGCGAAGCCCGATCCGAACAACCCGGGCGACTCGGGCAACTCGGGGGCGCAGGCCGATCCGTCCGATCCGGCAGACTCGTCCCGGGATGGCGTGGATTCCGATGGGGCGCATCATCGTTCGGGCACCGATACGGTCTGGGAGCCGGTCGGTCCGCCGGAGCGGCATGTGCCGGTCGACGCGCGGGTCGAGGCCGAGATCACCGAGCTCATGGGCAACGCGCTGCAGGCCGACGCCGAGGCCGCGGCGGCCCACCAGGCGCTGCGAGACCAGGCGCGCGATCTGGGTGCGCGCGCACTGCGCGACGACGCGAGCCTGACGCCGGAGGAGCGGAACACCCGCCTGCGCGAGCTGGAGACCAGGCTTGCCGACCTCTCGGCGAAGCAGCTGTCGGAGATGGTCTACAACGCCGCACGCGACGAGATCAACGCCTTCGACGAATGGATCGCGGGCGAGGGTGTCACCGGCAGTGCGCACGGACCGTACTGGCAGCGGGTCCAGGAGGCCGAGCTGCGCAAAGCCGAGCTGCGCGACATCCGCAATGCGCGGGCGGAACATATCAACACCCACCGCGCGAAATCCGATGAGGCGTACCGCCTGCGCCAGGAGGCGAACCGCAAGGCCATCGACGACATCCTGGCCAACACCACCACGCGTCGGGTGGACGAGAACGTCGGGATCGTCGACGGCAACCCGCCGAAGATCGTGGTGGTCACCCACGAGGACAATCCGTACCGCGTCGTCGACGCCGAGAACCGCGACCGCTTCACCGCCCAAGGCGCCGAGGTCGAGTACCGCCGTATCGACGTGGCCGACGACGGCACCATCACTGTCCAAACAGTCCGTCCCGCAACCGATCCCGGTGCGCACGACCCCGACCCGACCCCGCGGGATCCGCGTGGGGCCTGGTCGCGCGGCGAGAACCTGCCCGGCCGCGATCCGAACATCGGCGACGACCCGAACGCGCGCGGCGAGGACGACCAGTCCAGCGGAACGAAACCGGTTGTCGTGGAACCAGATCCGTCCAAGGCCGATGATCCGGGCGTGAAGTCCGACCAGGAGCGGGCGGCCGGCGGGACCGCGAACGAGGCGCGCGATCAGCAGGACAATGCCACTCCCGGCGAGGGGGACCACGCCGGGAGTGCGAATCCGGCCCAGGCCGACGATCCGGCCGGCGGAACCGATTCTGCCGGTGGTGTCGATCCGGCCGGTGGTGCGGATCCGGCTGGGGCGCAGCATGGCTTGGAGCCGGGGGAGTGGCCACCGGCCGGTCCGGCCGAGACGTATGTGCCCCGGGACCCGGAGGTTCGCGCGCAGATCCTCAAACTGTCCGAGCAAGCCCGCGACGCACAGTGGGTGGCCGACGGCACGCGCGCGGGGCTGGACCAGGTGGCGCGCGGCCTGGGCATCGAGCCGACGGGCCTGACCGCGCGCGAACTGGAACGCGCCGTCACCGATGCCCTCACCGCCGAGGAAGCCCGCGTCGCGGAAGTGATGCAGCGCAATGTCCCGCCGGGCGCGGGCAACGGCCTGGCCGAGTACATGGAAGTCGAACGCCCCGCGGCCATTGCGCGCGGCGCCGAACTGGGCCGCATCCGAGCCATTGCGAGCACCGATTTCGCCCGGCTCCACGAACGGTCCGAGGAGGCGATGAGCCTGCGCGAGCGGGCGCACTTCCTGGCCTCCGAAGACGTCCTGAAGTCCAGCGTCGACCGCGTGCTCGGCCCGGGTGTCGGCCTGGTCGGCGACCCCGCGAGGGTCGTGGTCGTCAGCCCCCTCCACGACCCCAGCCCTGTCCTCGGCCCCGATCTCCGCAACAGCCTCGCCGCCCAGGGCACCGAGGTCGAGTACCGCCGCGTCCGCGTGGCCGAGGACGGCACCATCACCGTCCAAACCGTCCGCCCCCCGGACGATCCCGCCGCCCCCGACCCCGCGGGCACCCCGCCCAACCGCCCCCCGACCCCGCCGGCCGACCCCGCCAACCCGTCTCCCCGCCCCGCCGTTCCGCGCGCCGAAGGCGAGGACCCCGCCCGGCAGCGCCCCCGCACTGAGGCCGATCCGGCCCAGCCCGACCCGAACAAGCCCGAGAACTCGCAGCAGCCGCCCACGGGTGGCGCTCCCAAGACTTCGGAATCGGATTCGACGAAATCCGTTGCGCCGACCACGAAGTCGGAGCCGCGTGGTGCCGATCCGCGCGAGGCCTCGTCCCGGGGCGAGGGGCCGTTCGAGCGCGCGCCCGAGAACCGCGGCGACGAGGACCCGCCCACTGGTGGCACTCCCGCGACCCCGGAGTCGGATCCGACGAAACCCGGTGCGCCGGGTGCGAAGTCGGAGGCGACGCCTGCTCCGGAGGAGCGCACCACGCAGGTTGTGGTGCGGGAGGAGGAGACTCAGGCCACGCCGGTGCATGAAGAGGCAACTCAGCCGCTCCCGGTGCATGAGGAGGCGACTCGGTCCGCGCCCGTGCCGATGCACGAGGCGACGACGCAGACCTTGCCGGTCGCCGCGCACGAGGTCGAGCGAGTGGTCGACCCGGTGGTGGCCTCGCCCGCCCTGGCAGCGGTGGCGGAGCACCTGAGCGAGCATGTGGTCGAGTCGACCGGTCGTCCGCGCGGAATGGAAGAGGGGGCGTACGCAGCTCGCTTGGCGGATGCCCTCGGTCTCTTCGATGCGCTGTCGCACCAACGCGATCCGCTCGGCGCCCTGCAGCATCTGGCCGAAACCGTACGTGAGAGCGGGCATTTCGGCGATCCGGAGCAGAGCCGCCCACCCGCCCCCATGACCCGCGAGCAGCTCGATGCCGCCCGGCGGAACGAGGCGGAGCATCCGCCGCTCGCTTCGGGCGATCCGGCGATACCTCCGCCGCCCGGCCGCGACCTCCCACTGGAGCCGTGGTCGAGGGTGGAGCGCGGTCCGGCGGGCGCGGCCCGGCTGATGTCACTGGACGATCTGCGGTCCGAACTGATTTCCCGGCTCGGCCTCTCGGCCGACGATGTGGCGAACCTGCCGCGCGTGGCCGGGGAGATGCAGTATCGAAACGCGTTGCGCGCCGGTGCGGTCGAGGCGCTGGCGCATACCCTGCATCTGCACGATGAAGCGACCCGGCCCGAGGAACGCGCGAGGCTCGCTGCGGCCCGCGACGACTGGGCCCGCCTGCTCGGTGTCGAGACCACCTTCCTCGAGCCCCCGACCCGCGTCGATGTCCTCAACGACCTCATGCGCGAAACCCTCCGCCGCGCCACGGATGTCGCGGATCTGGTGGCGGTCACCCACGTCCGCCCGGACCCGGCGAAGGGCCCGCACCTGGTGCTGGAGGCCGAGGGAGATCGCGTCTTCGTCCGCATGGCCGAGGGCCCCGACGGCACCCATGTCGCCAAGGCCGTACCGCGGCCCGAACTTCCGAAGCCGCACGCACCGGTCGCGCCCCGTGAGCCGGAAGCCCCGCGCGGCAGGCTGCGCAAGCTGTGGGATCGCCTGACCGGCGACTACCTCGGGCACGCCCCGAAGTACCCCTCCGGCTCCGGCAATGACAGTAAGTACCAAGCCTTCTGGGCCGTCGAGGCCGGCTACGCCTCGCACAACGAGCATCTGCTCCATGTCAAGGACAAGTTCAACCCGATCCGCGTCGTCAAGGAAACCGCGACGCTGTGGAAGGACCGCGAGAAGCTGCCCTTCGTGCGGCGCATCAGCCGCATGGTCGCCGACATCTCGCCCGACGTCCTGCCGATGCACACCCGCGACGGCCGCGAGTACCGGCCCTGGCTGACCGAGACCGACAACACCCGGCACTGGCAGGAGGTGGCGGAGCACGACGAGAGCGTGCGCCTCTTCCTCGAGGGCCATCCGGAGTACGCCTATGTGGAAGAGGTGCTGCCGGTCGTCGGGCCGCCCGAGCTGCGGCCGATGACCGAACGCGAGCTGGGCCCCGAGCTGCCGCAGCCGGTGGCCGAGGCCATTCTGGCCCGGGACGAGGCGCTCACCGATCTGGTGAAACTGGTGCGGGAGCAGGGAATTCGCCTGTCCGACGCGGAACCGGCGACCCTGCGCCGGCTCGTGGACGAACAAACCTATGAGCTCATGCGCCGCGCCGGTGCGATCGAGGCGTTGCGCGATGCCGCGCAGCGGTTCAACCTCGAGGACGCCCAAGTCCCCTATCGTCCGGTCAGCTTCCTCGACAAGGATCCGCTGGGCCGCTACCAGCGCGAATTGCATCACGCCGAGCAGCCCGCCCGGGGCGAGCAGCGGGTGGCGAAGCTGCGCGAGCGGATCGCCGACGAAAATCTGACCCCGGAGCAGATCGAGGCGCTGGAATCGCGGGCGCGCGAGCCGCAGACCACCGCGCTCGAGTGGCAGGGCGCGGGCAATGGCGGTGAGCCCGGTCGCGACTTCGAGGACGCCGACGAGGAGTTCTATCGCAGCTCCAAGGGACAGCTGTTCGACGCCGCGTTGCAGCGTGACCAGATTCGCGACGAGCGTGGCAACTGGGCTCAGCTGCTGGGTGTCGACCTGGACCTGCTCACCCCCGAGCATCTGGATCACACCCTCGCCGAATTGCGCATGCGGGCGCGCGACGACCTGGATCGGCTGAACCGGCTGTCGGACGCGGTGGATCACTTCGTCGACGCCGACAGCGTCATGGTCGACCGTGCGACGAACTTCGCCGACGGGCACATTCGCGCGTGGATGGAGACGATCGACGGCGGCATGGTCGACCGCGGTGTCGGCCTCGCGCCGGGCGAGCGTCCCAGAGATCCCAAGCGGCTCCTCGTGATTCGCGGTGTCCGCGATCACGACGTCCAGTTGATCGAGACCCTGGCCCAGCACCCGGAGATCGCCGCGCGCCTCAATTCCGGCGAGGTACGTCCCGAGTACTTCGCCATCGATGTGGACGGGCAGGGCATCGCCAAGCTGGACTCGCTGGCGACCCCGCAGGCCCGCTACAACGAAATCGACACTCCCGGAGGCAAACTGGGTGTGCTCATGCTCCGGGACGGGGACGAGCCCTGGCGCATCGTGTCCCATCCGCTGGAAGCCGCGGGGCCGCATTCGATCGACCCCGTCGAGCACACCCTTCCGCGCGATCCGGATGTCGTTCGCGCGGAACGCAATGCGGTCGCGGCCCGACTCTCGATCGACTTCATGGAGCTCGGTCCCGAGCATCTGGACGCCACGATCGAGGCGCTGCGCCACGACAATGCCTTGCGGGCCGCGCAGATCGAGGGCATGGCGGACTTCGTCCGCACCACCGATGCCATCGACAACTTCCACGCGCGGGAGAAGCCGCTCGGCCAGCTCGCGAACCGGCTGGGCCTGAACGATCCCCGGAATCTCACGCCCGAGCGCGTCGCGCAGGCGCTGACCGACCCCGACGTGAACGCCGCGCGCCGTTGGCTGCGAAAGCTGCGGCGCGAGCAGGGCATCGGGGATCTGATCGACTACGCCAACGTGCTGCGCGACGGCGACAAGAAGGCCGTGCTCGCCGCCCGTGACCGGCTGGCCGTCCGGCTCGGCGTCGAGCCGAAGGACCTGTACGCCGAGCGCCATGCCAAGAACAAGGCGACCGGTCTGATCGTCGACTATCGTGCAGATCCGGAAAGCACCGACCCCAAGAAGTTGGTGCACGCGATCAATGAGGTGCTGCGGCGCTCCGAGGATCGGCCCGAACTGCTGGCGGCCCTCGCCGATTACGTCGGGGAACTGGGCGATCTCGATCCCTTCCGCGACAACCTGGGCTTCGATCTGTCCCGCGATCCGCGCCTGGCCGACGGCGTGCTGCCCATCCACGATCCGAAGGCTCCGGCGCGCCTGCGGGAATTGCTGCACGAATCCCTCGGTGAGCCACCGCTTTCCGACAACCCGTCGCAGGCGGCGGGCGTGTGGTCGCGGCTGCTCGGGGTGGATACCTTCAGCATCGACCGCACCGTCAAGCTCTACGAGACGCATGCGCCCGCATTGCACGACCGGATGTCTCCGGACCAGTTGCGCGACGCGCTGCACGCCGGGCGCGAGGCCGCCAATTTCGAGGCGGGCTACCAGGCCTATCGCGACAGCATGCCCGCCGGGCGCGAACCGCTGTCCCGCGAGCAGTTCGTGGATCTGCTGAAGAACTCCCGCAATGCCCGATACGCCGAGGTGTACGAGGCCTACCGCGACGGCAAGATCGACAAGCATGAGCGGCTGAAGATGTCGGAGATGGACGACGTCATCGACACCATGCGCGAGGAGGTGCGCGCCCGCGAGGCTGCTATCGACGAGCTGGCGCGGCTCGCCGCCGAGCACAACGCCCTGACCATGCCGCCGGAACCCGAAGCGCCGCAACGGTCTCCGCGCGAGGTGGCAGCGGAACTCGCCGACGCCCGCGCGGCGCTGGAGCAGGCCGACGCGAACCGCGAGTACGCGCGCGGCCGGGTCTGGCTCGAGCACAACCGGGCCATCGAGCACTCCGACCTGACTCCGCACCGCCTGTCCGGCACCGCCGACTACCTGGCCGCCCGCACGCGTGAAGAGGGTGGCCAACTGCCGGGGGCGCAGCAGCGCATCGACGATTTGGTGGCAGCGGCAAAGGATTACACGCACGCCGCGGATCGGGTAGGGAAGCTCGAGGCCGAACTGGGCGCCGCGGTGGACCGCGCCGCGACCGAACCGGGGGAGACCGCGGTCGAGGTCTGGCGGCGCGAGGTCGAGGGTGCCCACGGTGATCTGCAACGGGAAATCACCGAGAATCCGGCGGCCACCGGCCGCAGCCCTGAGCGTGTGATCGCCCAGGTCGAAGCGTTGCTGCGGGTTCCCGAGGGCGACCACCCGGTGTGGACCGAGGAGACCGCCCCGCTGCGGGACGCGGTGCAGCGCTACCGGATCGCGCAGGAATTCCTCGCCGGTGCCGAGAGCGATGCCGCCGCCCACCACCTGGCGAGCGAAACCCCCGACGCCCGCGTTCATCGCGAACTCGACACGGCCCGACGGGATCTCGAGACCGCGGCGGCCAACCGCGAACTGGCCGCGTCCGGCCTGCCGTACACGCTGGATCAGCTCACCCCGGAATGGGTGCGCGAAACGCGCGAGGAACTCGCCACGAAGCTGCGCGCGAACATGACGGTGGACGAACGCGCCCGCTTCGTGCTGGCCGAGGCTGCCGACCGCTTCCACGAGGCCGCCGACCGGGTGGGGCGCTGGGAAACCGAACTCCGCCGTCTCGCAGTGGAATCCGTGGCGGCGGGCGACTCCCTTCCCGCGGCCGCCGAACGCGCGCGCACGGCAGCTCACGCGGCGCTCACCGAGGCCCTCGCGGACCTGAAGCGTCGCACCGGCATCGAGGTCTCCGAGGCGAGACTGACCCCGTCCAGCTACAAGGCCACCCTCGCCGGACTCGACCCGCGCGCCGCTCTCGTGGCGAGCGTCGACCCCCACAACGTCTTCCACACCCTGCGCGACGCCGTCCTCCGTGTCCACCGCGCCGACGAGTTCGCCCGCTGGGTCGCGGGCGAGTCCGAGCCGACGGGCACCCACGAACGGACCCTGCCGGACGGCGGCCTCCCGGCCCCGGAGCAGCTGCCGCCGACCGAGCAACAGCCGCCGACCGAGCGGCGGGAGCGGACCGAGTCGAATCAGGAAGGCGGCGGCTCGAAGCCGCCGGGTGACGACGAGACCACGCTCGGCCAGGAGCCGATCGTCGGCAATGCCGAGCCGCCGAAATCCCCTGCGCCGCAACCCGGTGACGACGAGGCCGACGGCACACCGCCGGAGAATCGCGACCCCGGCGACGACCCGACCCCGGGCGTGAGCGCCCGCAAGCCCGGCGGCCCCGAAACCGGTGACGGCGGAGCCGCTCTCGAACCCGAGCCGCAAAAGCCCGCATCCCCGACACCGCCGGTGATCCTGCACGAATCCGGCCTGCCCGAGCACCCGCCGATCCAGGAACCGGCCCAACCACAACCTGTTGTGGAACAGGCTCAACCGCAGCCGGTGGTCGAGGAGGAGCCCAAGTCGCAGCCGGTGGTCGAAGAACAGCCCGAGCCGCAGCCGGTGGTCGAGGAGCGGGCCGAGTCGGAGTCCGCTGTCGAGGAACCGGATCGTCGGCAGCCGCTGCTCGAGGAACCGAAGCATGCGAATGAGCCTGCCCCGCAGCCGAATTCCTCGGAGGACCAGGAACCGCCGGTGGCGGAGGGTGATTTGCAGGGCAAGGAGCCTTGGCATCGTGTTCCGCTGGAGAAACCGGAGGCCGAGCAGGGCGCGAAGGTTGTCCCCGAGCCGGAGGCCGAGAATGCTCTGCCCCCGGGCGATCCGGGCGATCCGGGCGATCCGGGCGATCCGGGTGACCCGAACCAGAACGAGCCCGGGCAGCAGCCGCGCGACGGATGGCACAACCCGGGCCGGCGCTCGCACGTGCCGCATCCGGTGCATCCGTTCAACCCGACGTTCCCGCAGTACACGCCGCAGCCTTCGCAGGAGGCCGCGCCGTGGTCGTTGCCGCCGGACAATGGCGATCCGAATCAGCCTGTGGGACCGAATCAGCCTGTGGGACCGAGTCATCCGGGTGGACCCAACTATCCCGGCGGCCCGAACTACCCCGGCGGCCCGAACCATCCGGGCGCGTCAGGTCCGGGTGGCTCGATGCCCCCGGGCGGACCGCACATGCCGACCGGTCCGGGGATGCCGCAGTGGCCCACCCCGCCGCACATCCCGACTCCGCCGGGTGGACGGCCGCAGCCGCCCAACGGGCAGAACGGCTGGCCGCACATCCCGGGTGTGCCCACCGATAATTCGGGCCGGCCGCAGATCCCGGGTACGCCGTGGGGCCAGTCCGGCTGGCCGGAGTCGCAGAATCCCTCGAATACCGCGGGTGGCCTCCAGAATCCGGGTGGCCGGCCGCAGCAGCCTGACGGCGTGCCGCACACACCGGTGGCACCCAACGGGAATGGTCCGCACGCACCGGGTGCCCCGACCTGGCCGGGCGGCGGTCCGAACGGACCCGGCGGACACCCGCCCGCGCCGAACGGGACGCCCGGGCACCCGCCGAACGGTTTCGTGCCGTCCGGCCCGGACCCGGCTACGCCCTGGAACACCCGCTCGGCCAATGGATCCGGCGCGAACGGTATGCCCGGCGGATTCCCGGGCGGCGCGCCCATGGGTGGTGCACCGGGTGCCCAGCCGGGCGGCGCGGGCAATGGCCGCGGCCGCAATACCAGCCGGTTCCCGCGTGCCACGGCTCCGAACTCCGGCAATGCCGGCCACGGCGTGTATCTCCGGTCCCATTCCGGATTCGGTGAATTCGCGACCCTCGACCCGGCCACCGGCGCACTGCAATCCGCGCAGGGTGGTGCGGGCTTGCCGGCGGGCGTCTACGACCATCTGGAAGGCGTGCCCGTGATGTTCTACCGTGACCGGACCTCCGGCTTGGTGCTGCGGATCGGCGATCAGGCCTTCGAGGTCGATCGCCTGGGCGCCGATGTCCACTGGGAGCGCAGCCAGCACGGTTACAACCGGCTGCTGGTCGGCGTCGTCGGGACCGCGCAGTGTGAACTGCGCTATCGCACCGTGCCCGCCGACGCGGACCTCGGCCTGTTGATCCGGGATGTGCTGGCCGACCCGGACCGCCGGGCGGGCATATTCGGATGATCGCCGCGAGCCCGGACATGTGAGTTCGCCGATTTTTATGGTTCAGGCAACCGCACGGTCGTTTGCGATATGTGATGCTGACGGTTGGTTTTCGAAACGGAGGAGGGTGGACGTGCGCGGTAGCCGTCCGAGCGAGGAGCAGTTGCGCCACAATTTCGAGTCCGCGCTGGCCGCTGCCCGGCAAGGTCTCGGCGTGCGCAGCGCGACTGGTCTCGACGCGTCGGTCAAGGATGCCCTGTGGGCGATCGCCCGCGCTCATCCCGATATCCCGGACGCCATGATCGCCGCCGCCGAGCGGTCCTTCGCCGGTCAGCTGGACGGCCGCAATGCCGACCGCTGGCGCGCGGAGATGTCCCGTCGGATCGCCGAATTCGATTCGACGACCGAGAGCTAGCGGCGCACAGGAGACAATCGCGTGACACATTCGCACGACAACATCGAAAACCCGCCCGCCGCACCGGAACCGGTCGGGGAGGGCTCGGATTTCGACAGCCTGGCCGCCGTCCTCGGTGTCGACGAGATCCAGGCGGAGCCCACGCCCGACATCGGTTTCAGCATGACCGCGGTCGAACCGGATATCCCGCAGCGCGCCCGTACCCTGGCCCACCGCATCGCCCAGGAACTGCGCGATGCGGCCCCCGAGGGCTGGGCACGGGTACAGGCATCCTTCTCGCTCACCGTGACCGGCCAGCGCGCCCGCATCGACTATTCCGACGACCAGCAGCGCCACGCACAGGTGTCCGCGTGGCCTTCGGTCCTCGCACTGGTCGCCGAACACCGCGGTCTCTCCGCCGAACTGGGTGACCCGTGGTGGCGGTTGGAGCTGCAATTGAGTGCGGCCGGTGAACTGGACGTCGACCATGACTACGGTGACGAGCCCTTTCCGGCCGACCAGATGCTCGCTCTCCAGGACTATCTGGCCGATCTGGAGGCCTACCCGCGCGATACTGTGCCTACGTGGCTGGCCGCGTTGCTCCGGCACAACGACCGTCAGTCCCGCACCCCGCGGCAGGCCGCGACCGCGGCCCGCGCCGATAGCGAATCCGGCTATATCCCAACGGTTTCAGAAGACGACTTCCCGAATCTTCCGGTGCTGTGGGCACGCTGGGCCGCCATCGCGGCCGCGTTCGTAGCGGTCGGTTCCGAGTGGGGGCCACGGGTTCTCCCGTCGTTCAGCTGGTTCGAGGGCTCCCGCCGGTCGGGTTCGTCGCTCTATCTGCTGCCCGGCGGCCGGGCAGTCCTGTCCGGCGGCGTCTGGAACGCACCGGAATTGGTGACCGCCTACGACGATGGGACGCCCCTTCCGGATCTGTACGCGGGTGCCCCCGACTGGGTCGCCAACCCGGTGCTGAACACCCGGGCCAGTGGCGGCATGCTCACGTTCTGCTACTGGTGGGAGCGCGGCCGCTGGTACCGCGGCGCCTCTCCGGCAGCCGCCGAGCTCGCCCCCGCGGTGCCCGGAATCTGGACCGCCGCCACCGTCGCGGGCGTGATCTGCGATCTTGTCGCCGTCGAGCCCTCCGACGAACTGCGGTCCGCGGTAGCCGAATTCGTCGCCGCCGCCGAGCGTCGCGATGTCACCAGGGCCGTGCTGGAGGCTGCCTTCGGGTCGCACGATCTGGATTCCGCGCACTACCAGTTGGCCATGGCCGGGGTGGCGCGCCTCGGCCCGGAACCGCTGCCGGAGCCGGAGGCGCTGGACGCGGTCCGTCACCACCTGCGCACCGAGGACATCGACACCACCGCCTATCCGCTGGATCAGCTTCGCGCGGAACGCCTTCCGGTGGGGTGGATGGTCTACGTTCCCACCGAGGGCGACGAACCGGTGATCGACCGGGCGCTCTACTACGTCACCGACGACGGCGTGGTGGAGGCGACCACCTCCAGCATGCCCGCGTCGATCTATCTTCCGGGCATGGAACAGCGCTTCCGCCAACGGCATTCGCAATGAGCGACAGGTAATCTTTCGACGCGATGGGTGAGTTGAGGAGCGGGGCATGACTGACAAGATCTACAACCCCTGGGTGGATCTGTCCCGGCAGGCGCACCACGGCGGATTGCATATCGAACCCGGCATCGCGAAGGAGGCGGCCGGTTACGCCGCGGACGTCGTGTACGCCTTGACCGAGGCGAAGAAAAGTACGAAACCGCTGACCGAGTACACCGGCTTCAGCAACAACGGCGTGCTGCAATCGGCCCTGAATCTGATGGACCGGTACAAGGAGCAGGGCTCGTCCGTCGACGGCATCATCGACCACCATGTGTCGCTGCTGACCTCCCTGGCCGACACGCTGATCGCGGCGGGGAAGGTCTACGACAACCAGGACCAGGACTCGAAGGCGACGTTCAATAACCTCCTGGGCGCGGCGAAGGGCCACGTCGATGTTCAGACGCTGCCGAAGGCGGGCACGACCGAAGTCCCGTATTGGTCCGGCAAGCCGCCCGGCACGGACGACCCGAACCTCCAGGACATGAACGCCGTCGCGCAGTTCAACAGCAAGGGGGGTGGCTACGGCGCGATCGGCAGTGAGGACCCCGGCATGCATCGCGGCAAGTGGTTCTTCGATGTCCGTGACGGCATCGACGCGCACGCGGTGGCCGATTCCAGCGCCGCATGGAAGACCTTGGCGGGCACGGTGGATGCCAGCTACGAGCAGCTCACCGAGCGCATGAAAAGGATTCAGGAAAGCGGCAACTGGGGCGGTGACGGTGTGGACGGCGCGATGTCGGCCACGGCCCGTTTCGTCGCCGAATCGTCTGCGTTCACAACGGATCTCAAGGCGATGGCCGAGAGCGTCCTGTATTTCTCGGGCACTCTTTTCAACACGGTGACAGCGATGAATCTGCCGTCCGCCTGGAACGACTCCTGGGCCAATACCGACACCGAGGTCCAGTACGCCAATCAGGGTAAGGCCGCGTTCACCAGCTTCTATATCCCGGGTCTGGCCTTCGCGAGCGGCTCGGTCCCCAAGCTGCACGACCCGACCGCGCAGCCGACGCAGGACCCGTCGTGGTCGCCGCGTTCCGATTACAGCGGGACCGGACCCGATTCGCGGTCGGGTGGCCCGCACGGCGGCGTCTCACCGACCGGTTCGGGAACCACCGGTGCCGAGGCCGCCAAGAAGCCGGGCGGTAAGACCGGTCCCAAGGGGACCCATCCGGGCAAGGATGATCCGCATCACAAGGATCCCAAGGACAAGGATCACCACGATCCGAAGGACAAGGACCACAAGGACCCGAAGGACCCGAAGGACAAGGATCCCGGCGGCAAGGACAAGGATCCGACGGGCAAGGACAAGAACGATCAGCACCCCATCGAGAAGGATCCCTCCAGGACCAACCCCGGTTCGTCGGACCCGAGCTCGTCGAACCCGAGCTCCTCGTCGAATTCGGGTCAGAGTTCGGCCCTTTCGGGGCTGCAGAGCGCGCTGAGTTCGCTGACCGGGTCGCAGTCGCAGACCACCGACCAGAAGAAGTCGCAGGACCTCGAGGACCGGCTGAAGAATTCCCCGCTGACCAACCTGCTCGACGACCTGAAGAAGCCGCTGGGCGGCTCCCCGGGTGGTGGCGGCCCGGGTGGTTCCCCGGCGCTCAAGCCGGTGGAACCGGCCAAGGCCCAGTTGTTCCCGCGCGCCGCAGTCGCGGATGCGTTGGAGGCCACCAGTACCGGCGTCGCCCGCGCGGGTGTCGCCGCCGGCAGCACCGCCGCGAGCGGCATGGGCGGCGGCGGTATGGGCGGCATGGGCCACGGCGGCGGCGCGCACGGCGCCCAGGGCAAGGACCACAAGCGCCCGGACTTCCTGGACTCCAGCGAGCACCTGGACGAGGCCATGGGCAAGGCGCCGATTGTCGCGAAACCCGTGGTGGAGGGCTGAATCGGTGCTTCGAACCTGGAAGTTCACCGACCTCGAGTTCCTGGCGCTGTGGGAGGGCCTGGGTGAGGAGTTCCTGCCGCGCCCGCTGACCTTCGTCAGTCGCACCCGGTGGTGGGATGACCATCTGGCGAATTTGGCTCGCGCCCGTGAGAGCCTGCTCGCCCGGGAGCCCGACTACACCGAGGTGCTGCACGCCCTGCTCCAGCCGGAGGTGCGGATCGAGGTGCACGGCTGGGACGGCCGTGATCGGCTCTCGGCCTCGGCCAGCATTCGCCTGTTGGGCGTTCGATCCGGCGAGGCCGGGTATCTGCTTGTGCAGCAGCCGGGCGAAACCTACGCGCACAGTGGCGGTTTCACCCTTTCCGAGTGCTACGCCGAGGAGCTGGCCGAGCGGGTGGTGGCGGCACTGCCGGACACCCCCGCGGGCCGGGAGTTCCCAGGTGGGTCGGGCGGCGATCTGGTGCTCGCCGAGACCGAGGACGTCGCCGAGACCGACTACGACTTCGGCATGTCTCCCGCGCACGAAACCCTGGATGGCACCGTTGTCACCCGTGCCGCCGACTTCCTGGCCGCCGCCGCGCCGAGCATGGGCACTATCGATGTGGTGCAGGGCCGTTCGCGTTTCGGCCCGCGCGGCATCGCCCGCTTTCGATGGCAGTGGCGCGATCTCGAGGACGATGGCCGTTACGTGGTGACCGGTGACCATCCCCCGGTGGCCGTGGCCGCCGACTGCCGCCGCATGGTCGCGACCCTGGAGACCCACATCGCCGAAGTGGTGCAGGTGATGGCCGATGAGTGAGGGAGACAGCGAGCGCGTGGAATCCCCGGACTTCCCGACCTTGTTCACTCTGTCCTCGCGGACCGGCTCGATCGTGGTGACCACCACGGAACAGGGCCTGCCCCGCGCGATTTCGGTGGAACGTGATCAGCTGCGCGGCGACCCCGAGTTGCTGGCGGCCGACATCCTGCGGCTGTGCCGCCAGTCCGCGGCCCGCGCCGGAGCCGAGCGGCGGGCGCAGCTGGCGGCTGCCGGTCTGGCTCCCGAGCTGCTGGCACTCACCGGTCTGCCGACCATGGCGGAGGTGACCCGTCAGGAGTATGTCGAGGAACAGGAGTACGAGACGGAACCCGACAGCTGGCTGCGCCCGATCTGAGCTGATTCCGGATGCCACGGGCCATCCGGCTACTGTGTTCTCGTTCGACCAGAGCCCGACAGGCTGTGCCATGACCCCCGCGACGGAGTAGGAAATGCGAATCAGCGGCGACCAGGTGGAGCTCGACGACGACGGGTTCACCTGCTACCAGGGCGAGCCCTACACAGGGGAAGTCGAGAGGTTCGCGGACAACGGGCAGCTGGTACACCTCTACAACTACATCGACGGCGTCGAGAGCGGGCACCAGCAAGGGTGGTGGCCGGACGGAACCAAGCGGATCGAGGGCGTCACCGATATGGGTGTCGCTGTGGGGGAGTGGCGGTACTGGCATGCCAACGGCCAGTTGTCGGAGCGGGTGGTGCTGGACGAGCGCGGGCGGGTGCTGATCAGGCAGCGCTGGAACGCGGCCGGTGCGCAGACCATGGACAAGACCATTCGGCCCGCACCGTGAACCGGTCCGCGGGGCACGATGAATTGGACAGTGCGGCAACATGATCAGCCACTCTCGAGGCAACCTGCGGAATACTTGATGTTCACCGCGGTGTTCGCCAGTTCGTGAACTTTTCGCTATGCCGGGCGAATCACCGCTCTGTATAGTTCGATTCGAAAACGATCTTCTTGATGGGGGTCTCATGACTTTCGTTGCCACACCGGACGCGATTCGCGCCTACGGAGACGCGTCGGCCACCATGGCGAGCGCGGTGGCCGGTGCCGCCGCCGTCGATCAGGTCGCCACGGTGGCCGGGCTGGTGCCGGTGTTCGGTCTGATCGGTCAGGACTTCTTGCTGAGTTATGCAGGCGCACAGGGCAATCACCTGACGTCGGTCGCTGAACTCGCCGCCGTGCACGCGGGGACGGCGGTCACCGCCTACGAGGCGGCGGCCGATTACGAAGCCGTCGACGACGCCGCCGGAGTCGACTTCCTCTCCCTATCGCGGGACCTGTGAGTACGCCCTTCGACCAGGGCTCGACCGGAGCCGTGCAGGCCACGCCCGCTGCGGCGAGCGCCCAGTCGGTGGCGGATGCCTTGCGCGACACCAACTTCGCGCCGCTGCTGGACAGCCCGGTCGGCGATGTCCTGCAGACGCTGGGCCTGCCCGCGCTGCCGCAGCTGCCGTCCGTGCCCCCGCTGCCGGACATGCCGCCGCTCCCCACCCTGGATCTGACCGCGCTCACCAAGCCGCTCACCGATCTGGCGTCTTCGTTCGGCACCGGCCAGCTGGGTCAGGGGCTGGACGCGTCGAAGATGCTCTCGGGCGTCTCGAGCGCGTTGCAGCAGGTGATGTCGATCGCCCAGTCGGTCATGTCGCTGGCCAACTCGAACTCGTGGCAGGGTTCCGGCGCGACCGGCGCGGCTGAGAAGGGCACCGCGGCCCAGACCAACGCGCTGGAGCTGGAAGGCCAGAACTTGCACCAGAAGACAGTCATGGCCGGCGCGGCGACCTCGGTGGCCACCGGCGCGGCCCTGATGTCGGCCATCATCACCAAGTTCGTCACCGGCGTCACGGTGGCAGCCCCCTTCATCGGCACTCCGCCCGGGCAGGCGTTCCTGCTGTCGCTGGCCACCGAGACGGCCGCGGAGGCGACCGCCACGGTAGCCAAGACGCGCACCGAGATGACGGTGCACAGCGCCAATATGACCACGGCCGGACAGAAGGTGAAGGTCACCGACGCCCCGAAGGGCGTGGACTCGATGTCGCAGGTGACCCAGCTGCTGAGCCTGATCTCGCCGCTGAGCAGCGCCGCGAGCACCGGCGTGCAGCAGTTGCAGCAGCTCCAGTCGATCAGCCAGACCTCCGAGATGCAGCCGACCCAGGACACCGAAGTGGTTGGCGGGCCCAAGGATTCGGTCGGCGCACTCGGTGGCGGCGGCCTCG
Source organism: Nocardia sp. NPDC046763 (assembly GCF_040645495.1). NCBI lineage: Bacteria > Bacillati > Actinomycetota > Actinomycetes > Mycobacteriales > Nocardiaceae > Nocardia > Nocardia sp. NPDC046763. The sequence goes on from NZ_JBEYYI010000004.1 coordinate 168,437, forward strand.
CGCCGATGGGCGGTCCGGGCGGCGGCGTGGGCACGCCGTCGACGCCGCTCGGCCAGGCCAGCCCCCGCACCATGAGCGCCTCCACCACCCCGCCCGTCCCCGTGCCCGCACCGGTGCCCGGCACCGGCGTGGGCGGCATGGGCAACGGCATGATGCCGCCCATGGGCGCAGCGGGCGCGGGCGCCGCGCAGGCCGGTGACGCGGACGAGGACGTACGCACGAACATGGTCACCGCCGAACACGGCGACGAGGTCGTCGGCGAGCTGGGTTACACCGGCGTCCCGGTGGTCGGCGCGGTCGGCACCAACGGCCCGCGTCCGGCGCAGTGATCGACATGAGCATGGCGCGGGGCTTCGACATGAGCACGGAGATCGGGTCGTTGTATGTCGGTGCGACGCGGTAAGATTCGCGCCGAAAGGGAGGGACGATGAGCGAATTCAACTTGGGCGGTGTGCGTTTCGACGCGGACACGGTGCTGTCCGCCGCCGCTGACCTGGAAGCCATGGCAGACCGCCTGGAGGCCGCCGTAGGCGCGGACACCCCGGCCCTCTCGGTACCGGCCGCCGGTTCGGACAAGGTCTCCCTGGCCGCAGCCGACACCCTCACCGCGGTCGGCACGTCCTTCGTCACGCAGACCGGCCTCGGCGTCGACGAACTACGCAAACTGGCCGCCGTCGTCCGAAATCAGGCCACCACCTTCGGCCAGGTCGAGGTCGACAACTCCACGGACTTCACCAACCTCTGACCGCGGGCGACCCCTCGCAACCCGAGGGGAGCCCACGAGTCTCGAGGCGATCCCAGGAGTCTAGAGGGGGTTCCAGAGAGCCTGGGAGTCCCAAGGGTGAAACCAGCCCAAGGGTCTCGAGAGGTTCCAGGGGTGAAACCCCTGAGAGCTCCCGAGAGTCAGGTTCCTCAGTGCGGTCGTGCGGAGGGGTGGTCGATGTGGGTCGGAAGCGGTTCGCCCGCCTCCGATTCCGGGTCGAAGGGGGGAGTCGTTCCGGCCAGGCTGAGGTATCCGTTCAGGCTCTGGTTGAGGGCGAAACCGTAGCCGTCGGGGGTGCGCGCGTATCCGGCACGCGGGAACGCGTCTTCGGTGCTCGTCGCCCAGCCTTGCTCGCTCCATGCCCGCAGCACCAGATCGAAGACGGCGTCGCAGGTCTCGGGTGTGGTGCCCAGGACCCAGTACCTGATGTCCAGGAATACCAGCGTGTTGTCGGGATCGCTGCCGTCCCAGGACAGCGTCACGCCGTTGTGGAACACCGCGTTCGGCAGGTCTGGATGGCGCAGTGTCAGCCCCACTCCGGCGGGCAGCGACCGCAGCGTCGCGTCGAAGTGCCGGAGCAGTTGCGCGCGGGCAGCGGCCCGCGTTGTCGCCGTCGCCATTCCGTCCTCGTTTCGTCGATTCCGTTGGGTGGCCCGACCGTTCAGCGCAGCAGATCCTTCCGGCCGACGATGATCAGCCCCAGTTTCCGGAAGGAGTCGTAGTCGTCGCTGAAGTAGTTCTTGCCGGTGTGGTCTTCCGGGTTCCAGCCGAGCCGCGTCGGGCTGGGTGTGGTGCCCGACTCGAAAACCCTAGCGCCGAAGTCCGGGTCGTCGGGTTTGGGCCCGTGGGTGGGCGGCATCAGCTCGAGCGAGTCGTACTCGGCCATGGTCGCGAAGACGTGGTCGCCGATCTCGGCCGGATCGACGCCGGTCAGTCGCAGATCCTGGACATTTTCGACACCGGTGCCGATGCTGCCGATGAAAACCAGCGCATCGGTATTCAATTCGTGCCCGTGCCCGGCCGCGTGCCCGGCGGTGACGCCACCGTACGAATGCGCGAAGGTGGTGATGTTCGCGGGCGGTCCCTGCTGGGTGGCCCGCAGCCCGTCGTGGAACTCCCGCAGCTTCGCCGCACCGCCCTCGGCGTGCTCGGAATGCATGCCCTGGACCAGCGAATTCGGGTTGTTGTAGGCGCCGAACAGAATCACCGACGTCTTCGCGTTCGGGTCGACGAACAGCGAGGCCTGCCGCACCTGTTCCAGCGTCTCGAGTGCGTAGCCGACACCGCTGCGCCGCCGGAACGCACCGGCCACTTCGACGACCACGTGCCGGGCGGTATCCGGATCGCCCAGGGCGTAGATGTACTGGAGCTTCTCGTCGAGATACGACAGGTGGACGGCGGGCTTGCCCTCCTCGGTCGGCCGATCGAGATAGCTCTCCATATCCCGAAGGATGTCCAGGCGGTCCTGGATCTGCTTTCGCTCGGCCACCACCTGCGGCGTCTCCGGCTCGGCCTGTGCCCGCGCCATGTCCTGCTCGGCTTGGTGCCGCAGCATGTCGAAGGTCTGCCGGTTGTACCGATCGCGGTCGGCGTGCGGTATGCCGTCGCGGTTTCCGATGAACGGGTCCGTGCTATGCCAGGCGTCCTTCTCCTCGGGGGAAAGACTCTGCCACTCGTGGTGCAGTTCCTGGGGATCGGTCGGTAGCCGGTGGTCCGGATCGGTCGGGAGCCCGGCGTCCGGCACCGGCGTGCGGTCGGGATACTCCTCGGTACCCGGCGGCCATCGGAACCAGCGTTCCCCGGTCCGGGCATCCTCGACCATGTGATGGTCGCCCACGAGCCGGATCGGTCCCGAGTCCGGCACCTCGTGTGCCTGTGCGAGATGCTCGGCCATCTCGGCCCGGTAGACCATGTGGGTCCGCATGATGGCGCCGTGGGTCGGATTGGACAGGTAATCGAGTGCGTCCGCGGCCCGGCGCTCGAGACGGACCTGCTCGATGTATTCCCGGTCAGCAGGGGACAATTCATGGTCGCGACGGCCGACATCGCTGAGCAGCTCGTCGACTCGCGTGCGCGCATGCTCGTTCAAGTACTCGGCGACGATCGCGCGTCGCTCGGCCGCACCCGGTGTGCCCTCGCGCAATCCGAGTTGTTCGACCAGGGCCAGTGCTTCGTGCCGGGTCTCGGGTGAACCGTCGTGTGCCAGCCCGGCCAGGTCGCGCAACTGCCGGATCCGGCCGAGATCGTGCGGGGTCGGCGCGGCATCGTGATCGACCGGACCCGGTCGCAGGACGCCCTGATCCGGTACGCGCGCCTGATCGATCAGTCGCGCCAGATCCGGATCATGCTGAGCCAGTAGCCGTTCCACGGTGGGTGCGTGCTCCGGGTCGTGCAATCCCAGGTGGTTCATCAGATCGTTGAGATCGCGGCGCAGGGGCTCCAGGAGCTTGGGCTTGACGCGCGCCGCGACGCCCTCGCCGATCTGGTCGACCAGGACGCGGAGTTCGGCGAAGCGGCCACCCAGATGCGAGGTCATGCGCGTGGGCCGATCGTCGACCGGATCGATGACCACGTTCTCGTCGTGGGCCAGCCGGATCTCGGCCAGCTCGTGCGCGACCGCGCGGACGACATCCCCGTCCCGGGCGCCGGGGGAGACCTGGATGTCGTACCCGGTGATCCGTCCGGATTCGTCTGTGCGCGCAGTGAATTCGGCGACGGCATTGCCGGAGGTCGGGCCGACGTCGACGCGGATGTCGAGTGTTCGCCCGTCGTGCGTCATCTCGAACCGGCCCGCCTCGTGGTTCCACGCGACGTCGTCGGGCTCGATGAGCCGCAGATTCTGCTCGACCTTGTCGACCACCGCGTCCCGGGTCAGCGGGTCCGCGCCGACAGGCCGTGCGTCGCCGCGGAATTCGCCGACCGGGCTCGCCGTACCGTGCTCGGCACCCGGCTCGTGCGTGCCGTGCGGGTCGTAGGTAATCACCATGCGGTGTTCGGGCAGCGGCGGGTTGTAGGTCGCCATCAGCTTGGTATTCAGCTTGTTACTGGCACCGGCGTCGATGGTGTAGTCGTAGTTCTCATTGCCCGGGTGCGGGAATTCCTGGTACTTCTGCTTGAACGGGTTCCCCCCGTCCGGGTACTGCCGTTCGATGGCGTCCCACAGCTTGGTGCCCAGAATGTGATTGCGGTCGCCGGGCTTCCCGTCCGTGGTCTCCGGCTTCATGTCCCACTGCACCTCGACCCGCCCACCCGGGGCGAGGGTCTCGGGCAGTCGCGCGGCGATCTCGCGGTAGACGTGCTCGGGCAGGTCGGCGCTGACATTGTTGATGAAGATCCGCGCCACCTCGCCGGTGGGCGCGGCGGTCAGGATATTGCCCTGGGTGAGCAGGTCGCCGAAGACCATGACGGTGCCCGGCTCGGTGAGCGGTCCGGGATCCAGGATGCCGAGATCGCGTCGGCGCTGGCCCTTGATGGGGAATTCGGAGGCGAGTTCGGTCTTGATGATCAGTCCGCGGCCGGCACGGTCCGCGTCCGGTGTCATCTCGACGGCGAAGGCGCTGCGGCCGACGCCGATATCGATGGTGTGGCCCTCGACGCCCGTGGCGGGCAGCCGCTCGTGCCGGATGCGTTTGTTGTCCGCGCCGAAGACGTTCTGCTCCAACGGCAGCCGGTGCTGCGGCCGGGGCCGGGACAGCACCTCGACGGCGGACTTGCCCGCGACCGCGTCGTGGACGACCACGGTGTACTCGACATTGAGCCCGTGTTCACCCGCGCCGCGGTTGGCGCTGTCCACCCCGCGCAGGAAGTCGCCGAGGTTCGTGGGCTCGCCATCGACTACGAGCAACCCGGTGGTGTGATCCATGACGGCGTCGATCCGGTCCAACCCGGGCGCGAAATCATCTGCGGCCCGGTACATCTCCTCGAGGACCTGCGGGCCCAGGGCCTCGTGGAACTTCTCGGGCATGTCGTCACGGAACTGGGCGATGGCCATCTTCATCGCCTGGGCGCGGTCGACTCCGCTCAGCGCCGGGTCGTTGATGGCCGTGTTGAGCGGGTCGAGCGCGTTCAACAGGTATTCGATGTCGACGGTTCTGCGCGCGGCCTTGGTGCTGGGATCGAACAGCGGGTCGAAGACGCGGCGGGCCAATTCCTCGCGCATGCGTCCGTCGAGCGCCATCCGCTCGGTCCGCACCACATCGGCGGCGTGGTCGCCGGTCAGCAAGTGCTCCAGCTGATTCAGATGTTCGGCGCCGGCGTGCTCGAAGCCGGATTCGGTCAGGTTCCGGTCGAAGGCGGGCCGATGCTCGTGCAGGCCTTGCTCTTCGAGCTCGAAACGCCGCGCGAGCTGCGGATCGTGATCGGCGAGCAGCTGCCGCGCGGTCGCGGCGTGCTCGGGATCGTTCATCCCGAGGTGCTCGGCCAGATCGTGCAGATCCTGGCGTAGTCGCGGAAGTTCATGTGCGCGAGCGGGATCGGCGATCGCACGGTCGATGTGCGCTTCGAGGACGCGCATCTCGGCGAACCGGCCACCCAGATGGGTGCTCATCTCCGAGGGCCGATCGTCGACCGGGTCGATGAGGATGTCCGGGTCCTGCGACAGCCGGATCTCGGCCATCTCATGTGCGAGCGCGCGCACCACGTCCTGGTCGCGGGCCCGCTCCGAGAGCACCACGTCATACCCGGAACCGTCGGGCCGAGCGTGGAATTCGGCCACATTGCCGTCGCTGGTCGTGCCGACGGTGACGGTCACTTTGCCGCCGCCGTCGGGAAGCAGGAAGTGGTTCTCGTCGCGGTTCCACGAGACGCCCTCCGGGGTGATGAGCCCCAGATTGTCCTTGATCTGGTCGAGCACGAACTCCGGCTGCAGATTCGCCTCGCCTTGGCGGGCATCGCCGTGGAAGTCGCCGATCGGACTCGCGTGCCCGTGCTCGGCGCTCGTGTCGTATGCCCCGGCCGAATCCGGCTCGTAGGACATGATCCACCGGTGCTCGGGCTGCGGCGGGGAGAACCCCTTCATCCGCTGGTGCGGCAGTTCGTTGCTGGAGCCCGCGTCGATGGTGTAGTAGTAGTCCGGATTTCCCGGGTGCGGGAAGTCTGTTTCCTCCACCTTCTTGAATGGGTTGCCGCCGTCCGGGTACGGCTTTTCCATCGCGTCCCACAGCTTGGTGCCGAGAATGTGGTAGCGGTCGCCCAGCTTGCCGTCCGGCTTCTCGGGCTTCATGTCCCACTGGATCTCGACCCGGCCGCCGGGCGCCATGATCTTCGAAAGATGCTCGGCGATGGGGTGATACGCCTCGTCGGGGAGCTTGGCGCTGACATTGTTGATGAAGACGCGCGCGATGTCCCCGCCGAGCAGGTGGCCGTTGCCCAGCAGGTCGCCGTACACCATGACCGAGCCGGGTTCCATGAGCGGTCCCGCGTCGAGGATGCCGAGATCGCGGCGGCGCTGCCCCCCGATCGCGGCGTCGGCGAGTTCGGTCTTGATGATCAGCCCGCCACCGGCCTTGTCGGACTCCGGGACCATCTCGACGGCGAACCCGCCGCGGCCGACGCCGACATCGATGGTGTGCCCGCCCGCCGCGGCCGCCGGAAGCGCGGGCCGGGGCTGGTGCTCGATGGGCGTGTTGTCGTCGCCGAACCGATACTGCTCCAGGGGAAGTCGATGCTGCGGCTGCGGGCGGGGCAGCACCTCGACGGTGGACAGGCCGTCCACCGCGTCGTGCAGGACGACCGTGTATTCGACGGTGAGGTGATTGTCGGTCGCGCCCCGATTGGCACGGTCGATGCCGTGCAGGAAATCCGCCAGGGTGGTCTGCTCGCCACCGATGTGCATGCGCCCGGTCGCGTGGTCGATGACGGCGGTGACGCGGTCGGGCGCGGTGGCGAAGGCGTCTGCGGCGGCGTGCATGCGCGCGAAACGCTCGGGGCCGAGGGCGTCCCGGGCCGATTGCGGCATGCCGTCGTGGAATTCGTCGATCGCCCGGTGAATGGCGGCGGCCTGCTCATGCCCGCGCAGCGTCGGATGGTTGATGGCCGCATTGACCGGATTGAGCGCCTTCAGCAGGCCGGGTACCTGGCCGCGGGCGGGCTTGGCCTCTTCCTCGAAGATCGACTCGAAGACGCGCCGGGAAAGTTCCTCGCGCATACGGCCGTTCAATCCCTGCTGTTCGGCGCGCAGCAGATCCTCGGCGTGATCCCCGGTCATGTGCTCGCGCAGCTGCTCGAGATGCTGTTCGGCGGCGTGCTGGAACTCGTCCTCGGTGAGGTCCCGGTTGAAGGCCGGCCGCTCGGAGAGCACGCCCTCCTCTTCCAGCCGCAGCCGGTGCGCGAGATCCGGGTCGTGTTCGGCCAGTAGCCGTTCCACGGTCGGCGCGTGCGCCGGATCGTTGAACCCGAGATGGTTCATCAGATCGTGCAGGTCGTGTCGGAGGCCGGGCAGACGGTCCGCCCGGGCCGGGTTCATGGTCGCGTGATCGATCTGCGTGGTGAGCGTCCGCAGTTCGGCGAACCGTCCGCCCAGCTGGGTGGACATCCGGGTGGGCCGATCATCGTGCGGATCGATCAGGATGTCGTCGTCCTGCGACAGCCTGATCTCGGCCAGCTCGTGCGAGAGCGCGCGCACGACGTCCCCATCGCGGGCCTTGTTCGAGATCCGCACGTCGTAACCGTCGGCGCTGGGCACGAATTCGGCCACGTGCCGGTTCGAGGTCTCGCCGACCTCGATCCGGACGATGCGCCCGTCGGACAGGACGAAGTGCCCCTTCTCCGGATTCCACGACACCCCTTCGGGTGTCATGAGCCGCAGGCTCTCCTGAATCTGGCCGTGCACGTACTCGAGCGTGAGATCGCCCGAGCTCCGGGCGTTTCCGTGGAAGTCGCCGACCGGACCGGCGGCGGCGACATCGGCCGGGCGCGCGTCCGCGGCTCGGGGGCCGCGGTCGGCGTGCGGAGTCGTATCGACCGGGAACGGGATGATGGTCGCCCCGTCCGGGTGGGTCCCGTCCGGGCGGGGTGTTGCGTCACCGGACAGGTTCAGGAAGTCGCCCGGTTCGCCCGCGTGCGCGTCGACGTGCTGCTGGTCGCCGTTGCTGCCTGCCTCGGTGCGGTGCCCGGTCGGTTCGACGCCGGTGCGGTTCGCCTGCACGGGGGCGTCGGGGCTGGTGGCGCGATCGACACCGGCACGGGTGTCGGGGGCCTTTGGCGAGCCGCCCTCCGCGGACTTGGGTGCCGTTCCATCGACGGGTTTGGCCGCACTGCCGTCGACGCCGCGCAGCGAGTCCCGTGACAAGGGGATCACCTTGGCCGAATCCGCTGCGGGCAAGCGAGTCTCGGTGCCGGGTGCGCTGTTCGAGGTGCCGTTGTGCGCGGACGAGTTCGCGGCACCCTGTGCGGGATCACCGACCGGGCGGAGGGTGGTGTCGTTCGAGAACGTGATCCCCGCCGTGGGATTCGCGTCCAGGGACGGATCCGATGTTTGATTCGGCGTTGATTCCGTTGTCCGCGAACCTATTCCGGTGTCATGTGTACGACCGGTCGGATCCGTGGTGGCCGACGCGTCTCCGGCGCGATGTTCCGGAGTGCCGCTCGTGTCGGCCCGGCTGGAGTCCCCGGACGTCGAGTCGCCCGTGTGGTCGCCGACCGTCTGGGTATCGGCGGAGCGGTGCGACGAGGAATCGCTTGCGCCGCCGTCGTCCTGGACATTCGCGTCAGGGCGCTCGCGCCTGCCGTCGGAGGAGAAACCGCCATTGTTGTCCGACCGCGTGGAGTCGCCATTGTGGTCCGTCGACTGGTCGTGCCCGTGGTCGGTGGGAGGGGCGTCGGTGGCCGCCGTCGCGCTGGCCGCATGCAGCTGGGGTCCGCCGGATTGCTGACCCTGACCGTTGTCGCCGCCCTGGCCGCCGTTCGACTCTCCCGTGTTTCCGTGCTGCCCATTGGCGTTCGGGTCGCCGGTACCGCCATGCTGGCCGGTGTTGCTCGGGTCCGCCGTACCGCTGTGCTGCCCGGTATTGCTCGGGTCGCTGGTACTACCGTGCTGCCCGGTGACGCTCGGATCCCCGGTGGTGCCATGCCCGTTGCCATTGGCATCGACGTTGGTGGTACGGCCATCCGGGGTGGCCGGTGTGTCGACCTTGGTGCCGGTCTCACCGGGTACGCGCGCGCTGCCGTCGCCGTTCTCGCTGCCCATGGGCCGTCCGGCGTGCGGGGATTCACCGACGTAGCCGTGCAGACCACTGGGTCCCGCCCCGGCGAACATGCCGCCCGTGAGCGAGCGCGGGTCGAATGACCAGTCGCCGTTGACCATTCCATTGGCCAGCCACCCCGCGCCCGCGCCGCCCGCTCCGGCGGTCGCGCCGGTGAGCATGCCGCTGAACGCGCCCTTCCAGCCGCCACCGGCCTCGCTGGGCAGGACATGGTGCGCGCCCAGGCCGATCGCGCCGCCCGCACCGCCGGACAGTCCGGCGACCAGAGCGTTCTTCCCGATCGCGTTCCAGTCGAAGCCGTGTCCGTGCCCGTCCAGGTTCTGGATGGACTCGACGAGCAGTTCCTGGGCGGTGGCCTGGACGGTGGAGATCACCGCGCCCTTGCCGATCTCGTAGATGAGCTTGGGCAGGATCTCCCGCAGCAGTGCGTTGGTGATCCGGCTCTCGACCAGCTCCGCGATCCGGTCCGCGAACATCTGGCCGAGCTTGCGGAACGCGATGCGCGCCGTCGCGAAGACCGCGGTCTCCGACTCCGGCGCGAACGGTCCCGTGGCCGCCGCCCACGCGAGCTCGCCGATCAGCCATCCGCCCGCGATATAGAAGTTGAGCTTGGCCCCTTGCAGCTGATCGCCGAATCCGTCGGCGGCCGTGGACAGCTGGCGATAGTTGTCGCCGAACTCCTTGATCGACCCGTGCCCGGAGCCGTCCCCGTCGCGCAGCGGCGTCAGCCACTTGAGGATCTCCTCGCCGCCGTTGCCGTCCGGATAGGCCTTGCCGATCGAATCGATCAGATGGTCGAGATCCCCGAGGAGCTTATCGGCGTCACCCGCAACCGATTCCAGGTCGCGGCCCATCTGCCACATGGTGTCTTCGTTGCCGTGTGGCCATTCGGAGCCCACCAACCAGCTCAACCACTCGAGCCACGATGGAAACTCCAGAGCCACAGGCCACCTCACGCCGGTCGGTTCTGATCTTGGCGAGAATGACTGTGCCACAAGGACACAGATGAACTCAACACGAACGGCGAATGAGTCGCCGGTGACCGACCCGCGTACACCCGGCGGTGATAGGGTCCGGCGGGAAGGAGGCCGCATGGGCGACATCTCTGGCGCACGCGAGGAACTGGACCGGCTGGGCGCGGCCCTGCGGGCGCAACTCGTCGAGCTCATCACCGATCTGACGCCCGGTACCGGTCTCAGCCTGCTGTTTCTCGACGCACCCACGGTTGTCGACTGGGCCGATCCGCCGCGCTACCACTACTCGGGCCTGATCCGCGGCCAGCGGCCAGCGACCGTTCCGGCCGCCGATCTCGTCGAGCGTGCGGCTGCCTTGCTGGCCGCCGCGGGCTGGGAGGTCGGCACGGAGGAGGTAGAGGCGGGTGCCGTGGTGGTCACCGGTCACCGCCAGGGCAACAGCATCGAAGTGCGTGTGAGCGGCCGGAGTTCGTCGGTCATGTTCAGCGGCCAGACACCCGCGCTCGCGCTGAGCGGCCCGGGGGAGTTCCGTCGGCCGGACCCGGTGCGGACTCCCGAAACCCTGACTCCCGGCTATGTACTCTGCTACGAGTGCGACGGACTGGGTGCCTGCCCCGAATGCAATGGCAGGGGCCGACTGTCCAACGGGCACATCTGCCCCGAATGCAATGGCGGCCGGTTCTGCCCGATCTGCCGGGGCGCGGGTCAGCTCGCTGTCTCCGAGCTATCACCCTTCCAGCGCACCTATTACCCCGAATTGCGCGGGGCACCTGAGTAATTCAGCACCGATAATCCGGTAACTCACCACCCGGAGTCGGTGGCTCCCCGCTTCTCCTGGTCCTCGGTCCACGCCTCGTAGCCCACCGCATTGCCGAAGTCGGGTGCGGGCTCGCCGAGCTGGGACAGCCGTTCCCGCGAGCGCGGGGGAGCGAGCGAGGCGGGCTCGATCGTCGGCGCCTGGGATTCGATATCCGGCATACCCTCGATCAACTCCGACAGCCTGGGCATCCGCGCGCGTCGATCTCGCAACGGCTGCAACAGTTCTCGCCCCTGGCGCGCCACGTCGGTCGCGGCGTTCTGGGCGGCCGTCGTCACCGCCTTGGCGATCTCCTCATAGGTCAGCTCGCCGATATCGGAGGAGAACCGCGTCGCGATCACCACCCCGTCCGCGTTCACCGTCACCTGCACACGCCCACTCGCCGCGGAGGCGCTGGCGACGAGCTGGGTGCGCTTGCGCGACGCCTCCGCGATCTCCCGCATCTGCGTCGTGAAGTCCTCGAGGATGGCGGCCTTCGCGACTTCCCCGTTCTGCCTCGTCATTTCGCCCGCCTACGCGAAGGAGTCGTGGTTGCCGTGCTCCATGTCGTCGAGCTTCTTGGCGGATTTCGTCAGCCCGTGGTGCAGATTCTTGAACGAGTTTGCCAAGTTCTCGGTTCCACTGGCCATGTTCTCGCTACTGGTGGAGAACCCCTTCGCGCCATCGGCGAACTTGCCCCCGAAATCGTCATCGCCCCACCCCGAGGCACCCGGCGAGACCGCGGCCCGGGCATGGTCGGCCATCGACTGCAATCGCGCCTGAATGTCCCCGGCGAACCCCGCGGCGTCGCGCACCGGGTCCGAATGTGCCTGAACTCTCCCAGCCATGATGTGCCCCTCGCGAGTGAGCCGAATCCCTGACACCGTGCCCCGCACGGCAAGATCGACTGTCCCACAACCGATCAGTGAACACAACATGAACGAGACGTGCCGCCACGGGCCTGGCAAGATCAACCCCACACCGTCCGCCCCGGCCGAAGGAGCCCCCGTATGCCCGACACCCTCCCGCTGGCCAGAACCAACGCCGAGGCCCGCCTCTACCTCACCCTCCAGCCCTGCCCCACCTGCGGCGAGACCCGCTGCCAGTTCCGCAGCGCGGTGGTCACCGTCGGCGACGAGCTGGCCAGCCGCTACACCGGCGAATGCCCGACCTGCGGCACGGCCCGCGCCTACGAGTTCCGCCTCCCCGCCGACATCCTGCCCCCGCCCGCAGATTCCGTCCGCTTCGGCGCGGACAACCCCTCCGAACTCCTCGACCCCGGCGTGTGGCTCTGGTACGCCGACAACTGCATCCGCCAGGTCCCGCCCACCACCGCGGGCCTAGACGACCGTGCCGCCCGCACGGCCCGCCACACCCTCGCCACCGCCCTGGCCGCCGTCGAGGAGACCCTCAAATTCCTCCCACCCGCCACCGACCGAATCCCCGCCTCGGCCTTCACTTCCCCCCGAGGCCGCGCCACCTACGAAACCGAACCGGGCCGCTTCACCCGCCCCCGCCTCGAGGCCCTGCGCGACACATACGTCGCCGCGCTCTCGGCGGGGTAGCCCTCAACCTGCGGTAATCACCCGAATGGCCGCATCCTGCGCGGCCTCGCTGACCTCTCCCACCCGAAACCCGCGCCCGGTGATGTGCCGCACCAACTCCGGCTCGGGCGGCAGCCCGTGCTTGTGCAGATAATGCGCCACCGCCCCCGCCCACACCCAGGTCCCATCGGTCCTGAAGTTCAACGGCACATCCCGATCCGCGGGCACGAACTCATCCTGCTCGAAACTCCTGGCCGCCAACACAATCGGCGCACTCTCCAGATACGCCAACACCGCGGTCCGCGTATTCCCCTCCAGCGACTCCCGATTCACCACGGGACGCCCGTCATCGTCCTTGCCGTCGTACACCTTCGCCATCCGCGGCGGAGCTGCTGGGACCTGTTCAGGCTCGATCTTGACGGTCGCCTCGACCTCCGGCGCGGAGGGCGCGAATGGATTCGCGAGTGTCGCACCGGGTGCGGGATTCGCCACCGTGGCAGCAGGTGCGAAGGGATTGGGTGCGGGCGCACCTTGCGCGAATGGATTCGGCGCGGCCGAAGCCTGCGCAAACGGATTGGGCGCAGCACCCACCGACGCAGGCGCGGCACCCACCGGCGCAAAGGGATTCACCGCCCCCGGCCCGCCGGGCATCGCCCCGGCCGGCGGCATGAACCCCGGCCCATAGCCCACCCTCGGCGGTGTCATCAGCCGCGGCCGCGCCAACTGCGCCACCAGCCCCGCCACGGTCGCGGCGAAGGATAGGACAAGTGTGATCACCTTCAACCAGAACCCGGCTCCCGCATACTCCCAGAAGTTCAGTCCCTCCAAGGAGAACGCAGTACACAGCCCACTGATCGCGGTCGTGAAAATCAACCCGGCAGCGGCTCCAGCGGCCGCTCGCACCGCCGCGTTCCGCACCCCCGCACCGGCCAGCAAGGCGACGGCCACGATAGCGACGGCGATCAATCCCAGCGCGAAATGCGCGGCGGGCAACGAAACAGAGTCGGGACCTCCCGCCCAGATGGATATGACATCCGAGGAACGTCGCACCAGCGAGGGGAACGAACTCCAGAAATCGACCGCCGCGGCCACCAACAAGAAGACGGCCCCCACCCGATCCGCCGCCCCACCGCTCGGCTCCTGCGCCACCCCGCGCTTGGCCACCACCGCATCACGCAACGCGCTCGCCAATGCCGCGATGGCAACCAGCATCACCAGTATGATCACCCAGAATCCAGACCCAGGTGAAACGTGATCCCCGAACTGGCGTGAATACCCCACCACATTCCCAGACGCCATCTGCAGCACCAACCCGCCCGCAAACGCCGCCGCCCAGAACAACACCCGCCGCCGAGCCCCCGCCCCCACGGCAAGCAAAGTCCCAACAACCCCGGCGCTGATCACCATGAGCACATACGGCGCAGCAGAGAAGTACTCACCAAATGATGTGTGCCACCCACGCCCCGCGTTCTTCCAGACATAGATGTCCCACGAATCGCCGTGCAGCCCAATAGTCATCACAGGCAGCCAGAACATCGCGACCGTCAACACCGCCGCCGCAATCAGCAAAAACCCGGTAACCCGCCCAACGCTCGGCGCTTCACCCACCTGCGCCGAACTCCCCGGCACCGGTGCAGCCCCACTCATGAAGCCATCATTCCGTGTGTAGGCCATAGACTCTCGCGCCTCTCCCGATACAAAATATGCCCCGTAGCAGCCCGAAACAGCCCATCCTCAACCCCATCGGTCCGAGCCGTCCGCCCCACCTTGTCAATAATCAAGGTCCGACTCATCCCCTCCCGACTGGGCCCGAACCAATACTCAGATTCCTCCGGCTCATCCCGGACCTGCCGGTAGTAGACAAGCAGCCCCACGCTGTCACCAGTCGTCCGCGCGAATTCGGCCGGGTGTGATGTCGTCGAGGTCCTCGACATCGGTGAAGGTCATGCCTTGGTCGGCGTGTTGGTGCCGCTCAGGGGAATTCGGGGGAGCGGTGGAGGCGGGGATCGGTTCCGGGATGCGTTCGGTGAGGTCCGGCAGGCCCTCGATGAGGTCCGACATCTTCGGCATCCGTCCGCGCCGTTCCTGAATCGGACTCATGAGTTCGGCGCTCTTGCGGCCCAATTCGGTGGCCGCGGCCTGCGCGGCCTCGGTGACGGCCTTGCTCAACTCGTGGAGCGAAAGGCCCTCGAGATCTTCGTCGAAGCGGGTTTCGATAACCGTCCCATCGGCATTCACCACCACCGTGACCCGCTTCTGCAGCGCGTATCCGGTGGCCATGAGCTGCGCCCGTTTCTGCTGCATCTCGCCGAGAACCCGCATCTGCTGCTGGAACTCGTCGAGCATCGAGGCCAATTCGGTCTTCGCGCTCTCGTTGGCCATGGTTACTTGCCGAACGCGTCGGCGTTGCCCTGATCGGTACCGTCGAGCTTCTTGCCGGACTGGTTCTGCCCGTCGGAATTGTTCTCGGCGTTCTTTGCCAGAGTCTCGGAGAGGCCCTTCAGCGTCTTGCGGGCGGCCAGGTAGCCGGACCCGTCCTCGGTACCGGCGAATTCCTCACCATAGCTGTCGTTTCCCCACGGTTCGCCCTTGCCGCCGGTGCTGGCCATGAGACCGTCCACCACCCCACGCAGCCGACTGTTGACCAGGTCCGTTTTGGCCGACGCCTTCTTCAATAGCTCGGGATCGACGTCGAGTTTGTCTGTCATCAGGTATTACTCCTCCCCATAGCAGCCGGTCAGCGCGTCAGCCGCGCTGCCACATCCGTTCCTGAAACCGCTGAGTGAACCCCGCGATGTAGACCGTCGGCGGCACCGAGGACGAGGACGGCTCGATCACGCCGTCGTCGGCCATGTAGTAGATCGCGCGACCGATCATGATCTCGCCCGGCCGGGTGGGCACGAAAACCATCCAGCCGTTGTCGATTCGTTCGGCGGTCAACTGGTCGAGGGGGTAGCCACTGGTGTCGGTACCGCGCGCCAGGATGAATCGGCGGACCTGCTCGATGGCGTCGATCCGGCTCAGCGGCGGCGCGGTGACAAAGGTCCGAAGGCCCGCCAGAGTGAACTGGTTCAGGGCCGAATCCACATCGTGTTCGGCCGGATCGAAGACCGCGGCCACTGTCTCGTAGGTCACCAGTCCCGCCTGTGCCGCTGAAACCAGCGTCGCGACAGCAGATTTGGTGGTGTCGGTAATTGTCTTCCCGGCGGAGGTCATGACCTGCAGGATCACTTCGACGGTCGAGTCGGTGGTCCAGATCCCGGGTACGGCGGCAGCTATGCCGGGGCCGTCCGGCGATTCCCCCCGGAACCACTGTCCGTCCTCCCACCAGTAGCAGAAGGTCAGCTGCCCGGTGGCCGCCCGCGGATTCAACACCGCGTCGGTCACCCAATCCGGTGCGCCCGCGTACAAGCTGGGTAGTAGAGCGCCGTCGTTGTAGACAGCATCGAGTTCGGGTGCGTTGAGCACACCGCCCGAGATGACCGCCCGATCTCCCGGCAGCACGTACAGCGTGCTCCCACTGCGATTCGGTCCCTCGAACCAGGCGAGCGACGGCAGCATCCGGGGGCCGTTCGGTGCGTCGAGAGCGACGAATACCGCTGCGAGCGTGGTCCAGTGCGACCACATCAGCGGTAGCGGCGGGAAGACCTCGGTCGTCGCCTGGCCGCGAATCTCCTTCGCGCGATCGGACCGAGCCTGCTCCGCGGCGACTCGCGGCGAGCGCATCAGGCGTCCACCGTGGCTGACGTACGCGGCCAGCCAAACGGGTAGTCGGTTGCGCGGGTACTCGCGCAGATCGGCCAGATACGCCTCGGCCGGAAATAGTTGGTTGTCCGGAAACGGCTCGTCGCCGTAGTCGTAGTCGGTCTGCACCTGGCCCGCGTTATTGAGGCTGATTCGGATCCGCCACCACGGTCCTTCGCTCATCCCCGCCGCGACGTCGCGCTGCTCCTGCACCAATTGCAGGACCGACTGCGCGGGTTCGACCTGAACCGCCTGCTCCCCGGCCGAATACACGACGCTCCAGGTCTTGTCGGTCACGGTCCACGCGAAGGTCGCGTCGACCCGCTCCCAACCCTCCGGTGCGGCGGCCGCGAGTTCCTGGGCGATCCGATGCGTCAATCCCCGCGCTCGCTCGATGATCTCCTGCTCATCGGCCACCGCTTCGGGACCGGGATGCGAAACCAGGCTGAATCCGATGTCCGGCTCCGCGTTGGACTCCGCGAACCCAGCCATGAACGACTTCATGAATTCGTCGTCCGGATTCCCGCCCTGAGGTCTGCTCACGTCCCGACTCCCCTCCTCGACCGGTCCCGCGCCCTTCACCCGGTCGGATACCTGTGCGACCTTACACATTCGAGGTGTCGGTGTCGGCGGAGGTGGGGTTAGCTCAGAGTTCGCGGGAGCTTACGTAGCCCTCGTCGGTAATGCGCAGAGCATCCAGCGTCGCCGTCGGGCTGCCCGACAGAACGACGTCCCAGCCACCGTCGATGCGCTGCGGGGCGAAGCCCATGGCCCCGATATCCACGCCGGCACCGATCAGATACATCCGGATTCGGCTCGATGCCTCGGCCGCGGACATCCCGCCCGGAGCCGCCGCGTGCACAGGCCATGGACGGCGATCGAAAAACCCGAGGCGTTCCGCCTCGCGTTGCCGGTTCTTCTCGCTGTGCCGGTAGTGGTCGGAGGTGTTCGTGAACGGTATCCGCCAGAGTGCCGGGCGCTTGGCCCAACCGTAGAAGTAGGGCCCGCCGGTCACCTGCAATCCCGCGGTGACTAGTCGGGAATCCTTCGGCTGAACGAGCGTGATGATGCCGCTGTGCCCGGAACCGTCGGCCAGCCGAACACGGCAAGTCCTGCGGTGGGTCGCGGTGCGGTTCTCGACCTCGCCGACGACATCGGAGGGCATCGCGGCGAAACGGCTCACCAGCTCATCGAATTCCGCTGGTGGGCCTGAGAATCCGGCGGTGATCTCGTGGAGGCGGCCGTTGGATCCCTTGTCGACCCGGTTGAACCCCTCGCCGACGAAGGCATTCGCGCTCCAGGTTTCGGAGCCGTCACCGTCGGCGGTGAATCCCGCGCCCTCCAACAGCGAGACCAATTCCGAGGCACGCCTGCGCCCGTGCGCGATGACGGCCGCGGCCTGTGCCTTGCCGATGGGATTCAGCGTCGAGGAGACCCCACCCCGATATCCGGTGCTCTCCTCCGGCCCGACCACGGCGATGCCGTGCGGAATGAACCACAGTGATCGCACGGTGACACTCCTTCGGCGGCGGCTGTCCCGATTCCGTTGCCGACCCTAGCCGATCGATAACGGCGGTCGCTTTCCCAGTTGATCGTCGGCGCGTTCTGTGGCAGCGTGTCGCGAGATCGTGAACTGTCCGCGCGCCGAATGCGCTGCTGGACAGCGAATCAGCAATGCAGGTCAGCGCGTATTCGGGGGCGATAGTGGGGTCACGGGGGTGTCTGATTGAAGCCACCGCTGCGCGAGTGATTCTCGTCGCAGGCAGTCCGCGATGATCTGGAAGCCGCCCGCGGCGGGAGGTCTCGGCTGGCTCGTCGGCATGAAATGGCCCGAAGGCAATGAAGACCTCATGTGGGGGATTGCCGACGACTGGACCGGTGCCGCGAAGGACATGCGCAGTATCGATGCCGACATCGATGCCGCGATCGCCGCGGTGCGCCAGGCCTATCCGACCGGCGACGGCGGCGACAAGATCATCGCTCAGCTGTCGGACATGCGGACCGGCAACCAATCGATCGACAAGCTCGCGGACTGGTTCGACACGATCGCGGGGACCGCGAACAACACCGGGACACAGCTCGAATACACGAAGCTGATGTTCTATACGACGCTGATCACGCTGGCCGCGGATATCGCGGCGGCGTGGGCGTTTCCGCCGACCGCGCCGATGGCCGAGGGCGCGATCATCGGCGTCGGCCGGATCACCGTGCGGATCCTCACCCGGCGCGCGATCGACTTCCTGGGCAAGGAAGCCGAGAAGGCCGGTGAGATCGCGCTGAAGAAGTTCATTCTGAAGCAGGTACTCATCGGTGGCCTGATGGGTGGATTGCAGGACGGCGCAATTCAGGCCTATCAGAACGAATTCGGACGTCGCAACGGTATCGACTACAAGCAGTTGGGGCTGTCAGCGGCAGGTGGTGCTGTCGGTGGTCTGATCGCCGCTCCCGTCGGCAAATACGTCCCGAAGATGTTGCTGAGCCCGCTGTCGAAGGACGTCGCCCAGAAGATGGTGACGCAGAAGGCCGCCAACTTCCTCGGCGGTGGAGTCGCCGGTGGTGTGGCCGGTCTGGGCGGCTGGGTCGTCAGCGGTGGTGTCACGCACAACTGGGAATTCGACCCCCGTGTGGTCACCGCGGGTATCGCGGGAGGCACGCTGCCCGGTGTCGCCCACGAAGTCCCGTCGCCCTGGAAGGGCGGCGAGCCGAAGCTGTCCACTGCGGGAGTCAAGACCGACGGCGCTCCGTCGGGCATCACTGAGCAGCACAAGACGCCTGAGATCGAAACTGGCAAGCCGTCGATCGGTGAGCAGCCTCATCAGACGCCTTTGTCCGCCGAGAACGCAGCTCGCGATGGTGCTCCGGCGGCCGAGCATCCCCAATCGGTGGAGCCGAAAGCGCAACTGACCGATCACGGGAACCAGCACGAAACTCCGGCCGGCGGGCCGCAGGCCGCACCGAATGCGCAAGCGCAGGTGCACAACCCACAGGTCGTCGAGGCGCGCCCGGCGGACGGTCCGCAGGCCGCCGACACCGGGCAGACACCGGCGTCGGCTGATCCGCGTCAGGTAACCCCTGCGGGCGCACCGCGCGCCGAGACGCCTGGTGTACTGCGCACCGAAACACCAGCTGCGCTGAAACCCGAAACACCCGTCACCTCGAATACGTCGCGTGCCGACGCACCCGGATCGCAGACCCCGCAGGCTGCCGAACCGAGGGCCACGGCCGTCCCGGCACGCGATGGCGGCGCCGCGCTGACTCCGATGAGCACCAGGGCCACCGGGCAGGACGTCCCCACTCGCGTGGGCGAGCACACGGATCTGAGCCAGTCCGCGCGGACCGCGGAACCGGCGGTCGGTCGTCCGGACGGCAGGGAATTGGTCGGCGCCGGTAGCGGTCCCGCTTCCAGAATCGGCGCGCGACCCGAGAATCCTTTGGGCGGAAGAGAACCGCGGCCGGATGGGCAGACGAATCATCCGTCCGGGTCTCCGACAGAGCACAACCGGGGACCCAACGACCAACGCGGCCCGAATCACCCCGCGGCGGGTCCGGCACCCGACCCGACGGGCACTCATACAACGCCGCCGCACGATTCCACGCCCGCGCACACGCTTCCGCGCGACCCCGAACATCCTGTGCTGCCGAAGGATTCGCCGGTAACCGAGGCCGAGCACGCGCATGCTCGTGACGCCTTGGATCGCCTAGGGCCGGAGGCGACGCCCGAACACCTTGCGCACGAACAGGACAGCTCTGTCGCGGCCGCGCACGACCGGGCGACCGAGAACCACGAGTGGTGGCACTCGCTCACTCCGGAGCAGCAGGACGCCATGTTGCGTGTCCACCCGCACGAACTCGGCAATGCCGACGGCATTCCGCCGCACATCCGCGACGAAGCCAACCGCCTGGCGATCGCGCGCGACATCAACCAGATACGCGAACAGAATCCGCGGGTCGACAAGTTCCTCACCCGGTTCACCGATCCGGAGAGCGTCCGGCAGTGGAAGAACCTGCGGTCTACCGTGGAAGCCCTCGAGCACGCGGACGATCTGGCGCGTAGCTTCGCGGACAAGAACGCCGGTCACGAGCCGCCGGTGCAGGTGCTCTCCTACGACTCGGAGGCGTTCGGTGGCGAGGGGCGCGCGGTCGTCGCCTTCGGCGATACCCAGCACGCGTCCACCGTTTCGTTCCACGTTCCGGGAATCACGACCACGGTGCGAAGTCTGGGAACGAACCTGGACAACGCTTTCAACCACTACCGGGCCACATCGGAGAACAGGGATCCCGCCGAGGTCGCGTCGATCGCGTGGATCGGTTATGACGCGCCGAGCGGATTCCCGAAGATCCTGCGCGAGATGACCGACGCGCGGCTGGCCTCACGCGGCGGCCAACTCCTCGCCCGAGATGTTGCCGCGTTCAGTCAATCCCGTCGTTCGGACGCCGCCCTGCCCGGCGGCTCGCCGACACCCGACGTGCACCTGTTCGGCCACAGCTACGGCTCCACCACCACGGCCTTCGCGGGCGCGGGCGGACGCCTCTCCGGCGACATCTCCACCATCACGCTGCTCGGCTCACCCGGCGCGGGCCCGGTGGGGCACGCCGCGGATTTCGGCATCGGCGCGCACAACATCTTCGTCGCCAGTTCCTCGCGCGATCCGGTCACCTGGATCGGCGCCAACACACACGGCGAAATCAGCCGTATGGCACCGGGTCTCGGCAATGGCCTAGGGATGGACCCCGCCATCTCGGCCTTCGGCGCCAACCGCCTTACCGCCCAATTCCCCGGCGGCATACACACACTCAGCGACATCTCGACCCACACGGGCTACTACAACTACCTGGACAAGGGCGCCACGGTTCCGACCGAGTCCCTGCACAATTTCGCCCGTATCGCCAACGGCGAGAGCCCGCACACCCTGCCCGAATACCCTCGCCCCGGCCGAGACGACCTCAACGCGTGGCAGCGCAACGTCGGCTCCCTACCTCACGACCCGGCGGGCTTCCGCGCTCCCGAACCCAATGTCCATCAGGGCGAACACCCCTACGGCTACGACGATCTGGTCAACCAGCACCGTACCCAGGACCCGGCCCCGGTCGCCCCGGAACGTACGCACTCCCAGGTCAACGACTGCGGCCCCCAGGCCCTCCGCCAGGTCCACGAGCTAACCGGCAACCCCGACGTCCACGTCCCCGAAGACGCTCACATCGCCGACCACGGCATGACCGCGGCCGAACTCGAGAACGCCGCGGGCGCCCACCTCGACCGCCACGAAACACTGGGCTCGATCGCCGACCAACTCCACCGACTAGGCGACGGCGCCACCGCCCTGGTCGTCGACGAATTCCACGGCCCCACAGACGCCAACGACATCGGCGCCCACGCCTACACCATCACCAACGACGGCGGCCGACTAGTAGTCCACGACAACGCAGTCCCCGGCGGCCCCCACTCCTTCCCGCCCGACCACACCAACGTCAAATCCACCCACGCCATCGTCTACGACTCCCATGGCAACCCGGTACATCCGCTCGAATCAAGCGCGCGTGAGCATCCCTCCGCTTCGCGCCCGGAAGCCCGTATCGGCCAACCGGATTCGCATTCGGCCGTCCCCGACCACACCGGTCCGTCCCATGTTCCGGACGAACACGCCCGCCCGAAGCTCCCCGTCGAGGACAAGCCCTACTACGCCAACCCGCACTACGAAGATCCCAGGGCTTCGCACGAGTACGCCGCAAAGAACAACATCAACCAGCGCGAAGTCGACACCATTCGCGAGTTCGAAACCGAGCAATACCCTGAGATCTCCCGTCTCTCCGACGCCGAGATGGACGCGATCCGCCGCAACCAGTTCTTCAATCTCAACAGGCCGGTCAATGACGCGACCCGCAACGGGAACGCGCTGGCTCTCGGCGACCATGACGTCGAACTACGCACTCTGGTCTCGGCGTACAACAAACTGCCGGACTACGAGGGCACCGTCTACCGCTCCCTCAGCTTCGACGACCCGGTGGCCATGGAGAAGTTTCTCGATGACCACACTCCGGGCAAGGAGCCGCCGGCCGACCGGGGCTTCGCATCATCGGACAAAGGCAGCTCGATGCCGGATGGCAATATCGAGTTGATCATCGATTCCAACACGGGGAAGGACATCTCCTGGGCCAGCCTCTCCCAGGACGAGGTGGTCTTCCCGCCCGGCACCCGATTCCGGGTCGAAAGCCGTGACTTCATCGACGGCAAATACGTCATCCGAGTCACCGATATAGGAAGGACCTCCGATGCCCATCAGTCGGGAGGAAATGGAACGCATAGCGCGGAAGGTGCTGGGCCCCACGATGCGGGACGAGATCGAGGACCCGGAGCTCCGCGCGAAGCGGGACCGCGACCTGGAGATCCTGCGCGAGATGGACGCGAAGGGACGCCGCCCGGCCACGGAAGACCAGACCAAGATCTGGCAGGCGTGGGGGGAATCGGAGATCAAGCGGATCGATCGCGAACGGGGGGAGACGACCTAACTCCTGAGGAGTCGGCTCCCACTCACCCTGACGAGCTGCAGCGCCCTGAGGAGCCGCACCTCGACCAGGAACTAGCCAGTCATATCAACGGACCGGACGAACACCATGTCCCGTTCCGTGCTGATCTCGAAGGGTCCACCGGCCACCAGGTCGAGCCACACCAGGAAAACGGACAGCCACACCAGGATTCGCACGAACGAGCGCACGGTTCCGAGCCCACGCATGAGGGGCCGCATACCGAAGCTCAACACGAACCCGCGGCCCACGAAGTCGCCCATCAGACCGGGCCGGAGGTCGTGGCACCCGCCCACGACCCGATTCAGCGATTCGATACACCCGAGGCCGCGCGCCATTACGGCGACGAGATACTCGGTCCGATCCGTGACACCATGTCCGATGCGCAGCTGCGTGAGCTGCAGCGGTACACCCAGAAGTCTTGGATCAACGATTTCTTGCGTGCGCCCGACCCGGTGAAGCTGCTCGCGAAGCTCGGCGAGGATGAGGGGCACTACCGGCAATTGATGCGGCTCACCGACGGTAGCCCGATCCTGCCGAAGGTCGAAATGCTCGACCGACTGCTCGCGGAGCATCCGGATCCCCGTGACCCTTACCTTGATCCGCAGCTGCGCGCCACAATCGAGCACGTTGTCAACAGTCCCGATCCTTTTAGTCGACTTCAAGAACTGTCGCGCAACTCCGAAAAGCTACCCATGATGCGCGAGTTCTTCGGCGGCGAACCGACAATGGATGTCCTCCGGCCCGTGGTCGAGCACCTCGACCAGGCGACGAATCGCCCCGTTCCTGAGGGCGTGGAGGTCTCGCGCGGTATCAGTATGAGGAGTCTCGACCGCTTCACCGGTCCAGACGGCCAACCGTTGAACGGTCGGAACCCGAAACTGTTGAAGGGCACGATCCAGACCGAACGCGGATACATGTCGACCAGCCTGGGTCCGACCCCGCCTCAGGAGTTCAGGCTCAAAGTCCGTGTGGAACTGGATGTTCCAGCTGGCGCAAAGGGCGCTTGGGTCGGCGACAGAGGTCTGTCCGGACCTGAGAACGAGCTTGTTCTCCAGCGCCAAACCCAGTTCCTGATCACCGACGTAATCGAGGACCCGCACGGCGCACGCTACGACGATGGTTATGTCGATTACCTGGTCAAGGGCACTCTCGTGTCGGCGGACTACGTCCACGAGCCCCATGTCGAGGTGCCGGAAGTCCACGATCCCCATACGGCACCAGAAAAGCCCGTAGACGAACAGGTCCATGCGACGGATGGGCCTGACAAAGACCACGTCCCGTTTCGGATGGGCGAGGACTCGGAACGTCCGGTCGAACAGCACACCGCCGAACCGGTACGACCGCAAGAGATTCCGAACGAGGAAGCCCCGAAACCCGAACGCGCACCGATCGACCCGGCTGATCGCCCCTCGACGCTCACCCCGCATCTGATCGATCGGTTCAAGGAGCTACACGGGCGCCTCTACGACCTTGCCTCGGCCTATCATGAGCCGTCCCGCGCCGCCGAGCTGCCGGGGCTACGTCTCGGACTCCACGACCTCATGGACAAGCTCGGCATGGTCGACCATTCGACCTCGGAAACCGCCATGCGGCTGTTCGAGGAGTACCGCCCCGACCTGGCGTCGTACTTGAAGGAAAACCGCGAGGCGTTTGCACCCCACCCGTCCGACACCGCAACACCCCACGAAGCCGCCCCGCACGCGACCGAGCCCGCTCCGCACGCGACCGATCGCTTGCCGGAGTCCACCGAACAGCGGCCGAACGATTCCGAACATCACCCGAATGAGGATGCCCCCCACCAGGATTCACCTCACGCACTCGACGACCACAACCCACCGGCCGATCCGCTGGGACACTATGCCGACCGCACACCCGCGGGTCTCGCCCTGCACAACGACCCGGAAATGCGCGCCCTCGCACACCTGGTCCCCGAAGACCCGCGCTTCTTCACCATCGACGCCCACCTGACCGAACGCGGCACCGTCCTGCTGGACGGCCGCGAGTACACGATGGAAGAACTGGCCGCTCGCCTCCCGGAACTCGGCTACGACGGCCGCCCCATCCGCCTGATCGGCTGCGACGCCGCCTCCACCGACGCCGCAGCCCGCCTCGCCAAAGCCACCGGCCGCTACGTCCTCGCCCCCACCAAACCAGCCTGGACAGACCCCACCGGCCACGTCTACTCCTCCACCGCCGAAGTAACCCCGGAAGGCACCCGCCGCCCCCGCATCCCCCCGGACGGCGACTGGGAACTGATCCACCCCGACGGCACCAAAACCAAGGTCTCCGAAGACGGTTTCGTCCCGGGTACCCGCGACGAAGATAAGCACAGCATCAACCCTGACGACGCTAAGGAGCGTAGTGCGTTTCGTAGTGACGAGGATCCACGGATTCCCTATGAGGACCTAGTTGGGGATCGGCCGGTCGAGAGAATTACTTCAGACGATCCCCGGGCTCCTAAGCGTGACAAACCATTCGGTCGAGATGAACGGACAGGAGCTCCGAAACCGTTGGAGCCCAATAAGGCATACCTCGTCACCGACAAGGCTGGACGTGACCGAGGTCTCTTCATCACCGGCCATGATGGCCATGTCCAGGAAGTGGTGACCGACTCAGGACGCAGAAGGATGCGTCAATTGTTGGCTCCAGATCCGAATCCTGCTCCGAGCAGCGGCCGTTCGCGGCGTCCGAAGTACAAGTATGTCGGTGAAGGCTTCAATCCTGATTTGAGACGGCCATTCCCGGACGCCGTTTATACTGTTGATAATAGATTTATCTATTCAACAGACGATCACGGCCGGGTTGTTCAGGCGGAAGGTCGTTTGAACCTGGTCGACTCGGACACGGCGCGCCGCGGACCGGATCAAACGCGGATTGGTCACGATGGCCAGAATGAATACGGGGTAATTAACAAACAAACGATCAAGGAGTTTGAGGAGCTCTTCGGGCGGAAGCCATCGCTTGCTGAAGTTGTCCTGTTCAAAACCGTTGCGTTCAACGGTGGCCATCTCTTCGGCACGGAGTTTGGCGGACCAGGCGAGGCAATAAATATGGTTCCAATGCTGGAGAGTCTCAACCAGGACCCTGGAAATACAACACCGCTGGACAACTGGCGGAAGCTGGAAGGGCACTGGGAACACCTGCTGGAGCAGGACCCGCCACCGACATTAAACGTTAAGATCTCGCTCGACTACGATCCTCACAGTCCAGAGATCTCGTCTCCGATGTACATAGATGTGGAGTACGCCGTCGACGGTACTCTGGTAGATACATTGAGTTTCAAGAATATTCCCCCACGGCATACGTAGCGGGCTTCGTTCTACCCAAGGCTGCGCAGACATGAAAGGACTAACAAAGTATGGCGCAGGAGGATTCGTTCGGTCCGCTCGAGCAGTCAGCGGTACTGGAGAAGGTTGGTCAAGCGTTGGTCGGAGCTGTCCCCGCTGGTTGGGTGCAGATCAGGTTTGAGTTCAGGGGTACGGTTCAAATCGATGGCGCGCGACTGGAGTCAACGGCGGAAGATGGTTCCGCGGTACGGCATTCAGTGCCAAAGGTTGCGATGAGAGAGTTCGACAGACTTCGTGCTGCGATGTATGAACCTGGGAAGGGCGCCTGGTTCACCGCTCGGTTCGTGATCGAGCAATCTGGGGACTACAAGATCGACTTTGACTATGACGCCGAGCCGGATTTTGTTCCGCAATTGACGGCAGGCGCATATGCGTTGGATTTGGAGCACTACCCGCGTGATGAGGAGCATACGCCCGCCTGGTTGCGGGACATGCTTCGTGAGGTG
This sequence comes from Nocardia sp. NPDC046763, assembly GCF_040645495.1. Classification (NCBI taxonomy): domain Bacteria; kingdom Bacillati; phylum Actinomycetota; class Actinomycetes; order Mycobacteriales; family Nocardiaceae; genus Nocardia; species Nocardia sp. NPDC046763. Next base: position 194,777 of record NZ_JBEYYI010000004.1, read on the forward strand.
CGCGGTTAAATCTGGGGGCCGACAGGGGCAGACGTGAATTACGATGTGATGACTCCGAATTATGATGCCTGGACGCGTCTGCCGGTGTTCTACCTGCCGGTCACGCTCGGCGACGTTCTGGTCGGTTACCTATGGGGATCACAGAATGGGAGTTCTGCGGGATTCTTCGCGAGTTTTGAGCTCGGTGTGAATCGGGTGAAAACCATTGTGTACTGGAACGATCGGCTTGAAGAGACGTATCGGATGGGTCTCACGCCGATCGAGGCGGTCAGGTATTGGCTTGGGAAGCCTGCGGATCCGCAGTTCGGTGGGATCGCCGGTGATGCGGAGCAGCGCGAGGCTCGGACTATTCAGGAGTTGGCGCTGCAGTTGAATCCTGATAAGCCGATTGGCGAAGGTCCATGGGTTCAGGACGGCACCTATCCCAGTGGAAGTCCTGAGGACCGATCTGAGGGCTTCAGCGCGATTGCACCGGTGCCGACCACTACCTATCCCGACGAAACCAGCTCGGCTGTCATCTATCTGCCCGTCAGTCTGAAAGGCACCATCGTCGGATATGTGTGGGCGTCGACGACTGACGATGCCGCCGGGTACATCCCGCGCACCGCGGTCGGCCACACGGGCTTCGTTGCAGGCGGACTGTGGCGCGCACGTCTCATCAATGCGCATATGGCTGGTCTATCCGCGCTCGACGCGGTCCGGCGTTGCCGGTCGCTACCAGCCAACTCGCCTGGAACATTCGGTGTGATCGAGCCGATTCCGGAGCAGAAGGCTCCCACGCTCGCCGATCTCCGACGGCTCGCCGATCAAGGCTGATCGCTGCGAAGGCCGCGGCCGCGACATGAGGCGCCGTGAGACGGATCGATCGGACATACGACGACGACCAGATCTCCATCGGTGATGATCTGCGACTCGAGTACCGGGGCGAGCCCTTCACGGGCGAAGTGGTCACGACACTTGGTGACCAACTCTTGGCTCAGGCCCTATATGTGAATGGGATCTGGCATGGACTCCAGCGCGCGTGGTGGTCAGACGGTCAGGGTACTCGACGTAGTGCTCGCGGGGAGCTCAGCTGCGGTCGGGGCGGAGCTCGATATCAAGGTGGACGCCGACGGTGCCGCGAGTCTGACGGACAGCCGCGGTAGGCGGTTGACATTCACCGCAGGCGAATGGGATGCGTTCACGAAAGGCGTTGCGGACGGCCAGTTCCAATAGCGGTTCGGCCGCTATTTCACCGGCATCGTCGTGGTCCACTGGCCCTTGCTGTCGGCGATCGTCGCCTTTGTGAACATGCCCTGACTCGGGTCCGAGAGTACGACCCAGGAGTGGAGGGTTTCGTAGGTGCCCGCGGCGCAGGACGGGTCGCACTTGTTCACGTGGTAGGTGCCTTCGCCTACCGCCACGTCGGATCCCCAGACCTGCCAAGTGACGTCGGTGAGGTATTGGTGAGCCGAGGAGCAGCCGGGTTCCAGTCTGGTCGGCTTGGCGGACGGGGTACGGCCGGTGCAGTCGAGCACCTGCGAGTCGGCCTGCTTCGCAGGGGCGGCGGTTGCCTGCGGGGCAGCCATTCCCGACGCCACGGTCAGTACGACGGCGCTGGCTCCCATCAGCAGTGCCGTTGTCCGTGCCACCATTCGATTCGCCATCGCCCGTTCCTTTCCGTCGACCCCGATCCGGTGCTTCGGCCGGGTACGTTGTCGACGGTAGAAACCGGGACTAGGCGACTTCTAACGAACTTCCAACGGAGACCTGCGCGACTACAGCCCGCGTCCGCGCTTGATCAGCGCATACAGCAGGTTGAAGTTGGTCAGCGAGCTGATCGGAACGGCGATCGAGGGATGTTTGGCCGCGGTTTTGATGCGGAGCCGACCCTCGGCAATGTCAACGTCGGTGATCTCGGCCCACTGCACCAGGGTGCTGTATCCGGTTACTCCAGCCGGGCTGAGGGTGATCGAACCGAACTCTACCGCTTGGCCTGATCCCAAAGTCGCCAGGACGGTAGGCATCTGGTGGACGGCTACACCTTCCTGGATCCGCGGCCCCCACTCCTGAGGGTTGACGATCCCCTCGCGTAGACGCAGAGGCCGGCCGTCGAGGTCCTGCATCTCATAGGCGTAGGTGACCCGGGTAGTGACCCCGTTCCGGCGATGGTCGACCAGGTCTTGGATCACGCTCGTCGAGTCGTACCGAACCACCCGCAGTTGTTCCCGGGACACGAAAATCAGCCCATGCTCGAAGAGCTCCAGCCATTTGCCGGAATTCCGCTGCCCGTAGAAGAGCCCGTGCACAATCGAAAACAGCGCCGCCAGCCCCACGATCAGCGCGAAGTACATCGCTGCTTCCAACAACTCGACTCGCACGGCGAACCCCAGCACCGTCACCGCGACCAGCCCGACGAATATCATCCCGAGTCGTCCGATGCCGCGCCAGTCCATCGTGACCGCGCCGTAGGTCTGAACGTGCCTCCCCAGACCCGCCCGCACAGCCGCTTCCGAAATGCGCTGTGTGTGATCGGTTTGCAGGCCTGGCTGCGTCATGATTCCCCCTGTCGTCAAACGTTCTTCCAACGATGGTGCACGAGCATGTCACCCGCGGTATTGACCACCGCTATTGAGCTGCGCCGCAGCCTGGTTGACGGCTGTGGCGAGCTCGGTCATCAGTCGTATGACTTCCAGGTAAGCGGCGGAATCACGGGGGATGGTGCCGCGGATCCAGCAGATCAGTACTCCATCGTTGACGCGAATGCGCGCCGTAGGGGCAATCTGGACGATCGCGTACGCCGCCTTCTTGACGGGGAGCGTCAGTAGCTGCCGGGCATGATCAGGGTTATTGGGGGTCAGACCGAGGTACCAGCGATCGAATTCCGCGTCACCGCTGGAGAATCGGCGGTGTTCGACCGATTTCTTATTGAACTCGAGAAGCCACTCACCCTGGGTCGACAGGAGGTCCAGCCGGTCCACCGTGGGATCGATGCCTTCGAGCAAGGCCGCGGTGTGTCGCCAGGTCTTGATCGTATTGAGGTACATGGTCTCGTGCTCGACCAAGAATGTGGTGAACGGGAAGCCGAGGGCCTGACCGTGGATGGGCTCCTGGTATTTCGCCTTCGAAGGGTAGGGGCACAGCCCGACCTTCGCGTGTTGCTCGCGCCAGACCTCGGTGGGCCAGCTGGGCACACCACCCATCGCGGCCGCCATCGCCGCATGCGCCTCACGGTTCTTCGCAGTGCCACTGATCGCCAGCGCACCCCACCCCACGACGATGACCACCCCGATGACAATGGCAATAACCATGAACTCCCCCTGTAATCAAGCGTCCATCAACCGCCCGCAGCTTAGTCACCGCCCGGATACGCCGCTATTCGCAGCTATGTCCGCTGGCCAGCGGCCCTGCGACTGCCCGGCTAGGATCGTCTGAAACGTGTCGGGGTGGGAGGGTTCCAAGGGTGAGTGCCGAATTCGACGAGCTTCCAAGGCTCGCGCGCGTCTATGACCACCGCGACGAAAACGGTCGCCCGGTCGCAGTCAGGGCGTCGCTGCCCTCACACCTGCGTGACCGGCTCCTCGCCTACCTCGACTCCGCCCCGATCGTCCTGGCCGCGCGCAGTTTCGAGGCCGACGAATTCATCCCCTCCGTCCGTGACGTGCCCCTGACTTTCCGCACCGACGGCGTCTGGATCTGGTCCGGCGCGGTATCCCACTACTTCCGCAAGCACGCCCTTCCTCCAGACCCAGAGCTGGTGCGCCACATCATCGCTCGCGACTTCCAGCTGGGCGAGGTCAGCCCGGAAGCAAAAACCCTGGCTGTACGGATGATCACCGCTGGATGACATCGCTGGGTGCCGCCGTCTCCTGCGGCGCAGCCTGAAGCGCGACAACAGATTTCGGCCGAACCCGTACCGAAGGGCATGAGTCGGAGGAGGCTGTTGCGACTGAGTGTCGCCGTGGTTCCGCAGGTAGCCGTCGGCATCGCGGCAACAGTGGTGCTGTCAAAGGACAAGGACTCGGGCGCGCCGGATTCTTCCCCGGGCGTGAAAGGCGCCACCGGCGGCATCGCCCCTCAGGCAGGGGACGAGGTCCATCGGGTGGCCTTCAGTCCTGACGGTCGCACTCTCGCGGGTGCGTACTACTGGGCAAGCGGCAACAACGAGGTGTGGCTCTGGGATGTGGCCACTCGCGCCAAGCTGTCCGACCCCCTCGCCGGCCATACCAGCCCGGTACGTTCACTGGCCTTCGCCCCGAATGGCTCGCAGCTCGCCTCCGGCAGCATGGATCACACCGCTCGACTGTGGACGATGCCCCGCCCGAGGTGACGGAAAGCTGCGCGGGGTACCTCATGGTACGGTCGGGCCGTATCGTCACCGGGGGCTTGGTAGCGCAACAACACGGTGCAGTAAGAGTCGTAAATAGCGTTGGATTGCAACGTTATTGGACGGGGAGGGAGAACGTTTCGTGGCCGATGGCGACGCCTTCACCAATCTCAGAAACGACGGTCAGAAGGGTGTGTACTTCGATTCCGGAGCCGCCCAGACGATGGCGCAGCAGGCCGCCGACATGTTGACGGTCGTGAACGCGGCTATGGCTCTGGTCCAGCCGGAGGCGAATCTGCAACCGTTCAATCAGCGAGACTCCGGGCGGATGCTCGCGGACAAGCTCAATGCGGCTACGCAGCGTCTGGGCGGCACGGTCGCGAAGGACCATGTGGAAGTTCTCACGAGTATGGGTGAGGCCTTCGTCGGGGCGAACAAGGCGTATGCGGACGCTGATCAGACGTCAGCTGTGAACTTCGACCACAATGTGAGTGCCAGATTCAGCGGTATGCATGCGAGTGGGCAGCCCGGATTGGCTACGTCTCCGTTGGCCGCGCTGACGCAGCACGTCGACTCCGTCAGTTTGCCAGGGTGGGGACAGTCCAATAGGGGCAACGTCTACGAGTGGTCCGGAACGTCGAAGGACGACTACTCCAACAAGCTCCAGAGCACAGACCAGGCGGGCCAGCTCAGCTCTGCTGCCAAGGCTGCGGGGATTGCGTTGGACGGTAAGCAGATTACTCCCGAACCGGGCAGCCAATACGGCTGGGACGATTTCCATAATCACTGGCAATATATTCACGATTCCACGATCCTCAGCGTGCTCGCGCAGCATGCGCAGGACTGGAAGACCGCGAGCGCTTACATCAAGAGTCAGGCGTCTACTTTTTCCGCGGCCAAGGACCAGTATCTGACGGGCTACCAGGGTGACAACTCGATCGGGGACAAGATCTGGGCCTCCGACGCTGCCAAGCAGGCGCGGGACGGGATCGGGCACTACCTCGACAATGTGAAGACCCTGACCGATTCGATGGATTTGATGAGCGCCAATCTCGCCTTTGCCGAGGGATGGCTGAAGAAATTGCAGAATTTCTTGCCGTACAAGAGTATTTCGCAGACCACCGAACTTGTCGCGGCGGGAGAATCGGCCGTCGAGATGCCCATTTCGCAGAGTTCCGTCGATGAAGCGATGAACGAGATGCGGCAGGCATGGGATGAGTGGTACGGCAACGGCGTCAGGGACTCGAGCGGTGCGGTGCCCATCATCCCCGACCCGAAGGACGCGGTTTCGATAAAGCCGGCGGGCCCGGCGCCCACCGATCAGCCGGATCCGAATGCGAAGCAGCCGGCGGGTACTCCTACCACGCAGACCCCGACCACACAGACACCCAATATCGACAACCCGGACGGCCAACAGCCAACCAACACCGATCCGAAGGACACCGATCCCAAGAAGACCGACACGCCGACAACAACGACTGACACGACGCTCCAGACGCTGATCACGCAGGCCAGCACGGTGCTTCAGGCTGGCATCACCGCCGCCGAGCAGGGCGTCGAGAAGCTCGCCTCGGCGGTCGAAACGGCGCTGACGCAAACACAGACGACGACGAAGACCACCGATCCGACGGATCAGCTCACTCAGCAGTTGCAGAACCTGGGCTTGATTCCGAACACCGATACACCCGGTGGAACCCCGACCGGAGGCAGCCCCACGGGTGGCACGCCCACTAGCCCCGGGTCGCCCCAGACACCGAAGACTCAGATCGCTCCTCGTTCCGCCAACCAGACAACGACGACCGAGACGGACGCGGAGGAAACTACGACTTCGCGTGCAGGACTGGCGTCTACGTCCTCGGCCTCCTCCAGCGGCTCAACCGGCGGTATGGGTGGTTCGCCGATGTCGGCGGGTTCGCAGGGGCAGGGCAAGGAACACAAGCGTCCGCAGTTCCTCACGAACCTCGACAATCTCGAAGAAGTTCTCGGTGAGGCTCCGGCCGCGGTCACCCCGGTGGCGGAGAAATGACGCCGAGCTGGCGATTCACTGAGGCCGAGTTCTACGCCCTCTGGATGGATCGGACGGGGCAAGCGCCGCCGAAGCCTTTCTTGTTCACCTCGGCCACGCAGACCGCGGACGAATTCGACGCCGAGCAGTCGGAGGCTCGGGAAAGCCTGAGCCACAAGGTCGGCGGTAGTTTCGAGCTCGTTTTCGACGCCATGGCAAACCCCGATCTGTTCCTGACCGCTTACGGATGGGATGAACGGGACCGCTTCGGTATCGGCTCGATGATTCGGGCCCGCGCTACGCGTAAGGGACCAAAGGGCTATGTGATCAAGCAGTTGCCCGGCACGAGCTACTTCCAACGTGGCGGCTACACGGTGACCGAATGTGATCCCATCCAGCTCGCCGACGAAATCGTTCGTGCCATGCCTTCCGTCGAGCGGGGCCGCCTCGGCGACATCGGATTGGCCTCACGCGAGCAAGATCTGGACCACGATTTCGGCCGTTCGTCCATCGCCGCCGCACCGGACACCGCGGTCTCCCGCACGCGGGAATTCATGGCGCAGTCCATCACGACGGCCGGTGAGGTCCGGATCGTGCAGGGCCGATCGGTGTTCGGTCCGCGTGGAATCACCAGCCACATCGTGCGTTTCCGCGATATCGAAGATGACGGTCGTTACGTCATGGTCGAGAACCCCCAGCGCGCACTCGCGGTCGATGAGACCAGATTCATCTCGGTAGTCAACAACTATGTCGCCGCCGTGGTGCAGACCATCAAGGACGAGCGCGGGTGAACGCATCCGCGCATCGAAATGCTGTTGGCTTGTCGAAGCGGCCTGTGATACTCATACGCATAGCTAACTGGGAGGGAGTTCGGCATGACTGAGTCGGGGGCGACCAGTTCTGGTGCTGGCGAGGGGGATTGGGCCTCGCTAGTTGTTGCCAACATATCCGGATCGATTCGGGTACGGGCGACCAACCAGGGGCTGCCGTTGGCGGTGAAGGTGGAATCTGCTGAGCTGCACCGGGATCCGGCGCAGCTCGCTGGAGAGATCTTGCGGCTGTGTCAAAAGGCTGCCAATCGCGCTGGGCTCGCGCTGCGGAAGCAGTTGGAGGAGGCCGGGCTTGGCGCTGAGGGCCTTGCTCGGACCGGGCTGCCCACCGAGACCGACGTAGCTCGACAGGAGATTGTCGAGGAGCAGGACTACGATACTGAGCCGCAGAGTTGGCTCAGGTCGGTGTGAGAGGGGGCCTCGTGGTTTCGTCCATGGATGAGCTGCAGGAGCAGGTTCGGCGGCAGCTGTATCGGTTTCAGGACCTGGCGGATCAGATGGCTGCGGTTCGGGGGCGGGAGACTTCCGAGGACGGGGCCGTGACGGCCGAGGTCGACGGGAACGGCGCGCTCAAGGATCTGCAGTTCACGAGCGCTGTTTCGCGGATGACACCGGCCGAGTTCGAGCAGGCTGTGGTGACGACGGCGGCGCAGGCGGCGCGGCGGGCGTTCGAGCGGCGGGCCGAGGTCGTCAACCGGTTCAATGAGGAGATGGCCGGCTAGGCCGGTCTGTTAACAGAACCTTGAGCCAGAATTTGCATCTTGCGGTCTGGCACAAGAATTTTCGCACTTGTAGTCTGAGCACGATCATAGGTAGTGGGAGGGACACTCATGGCCGATCATGTGGCGGCGGACTTCGCGCCCATCTTGGCGTACGGCACCCAGAAGGCGGGCATCGCCGCGCAGGTCGCGGGGGCGGCCGGAGCCGATGTGGCTACCGCGCTCGCGCAGGCGGTGCCGGTATTCGGGCTGATCGGGCAGGAGTTCCTGGCGGCGTTCGCTGTCGCGCAAGGCAATTACCTGCTGTCCTCGGCGGAAATCGCGGCGGTCCACGCGGACACCGCGACCACGGCGTACGCGGCTGTCGGGGCCTATGGCTCCAACGAAGTGACCTCGGCGGCGAGCTTCCTATCGACGGTGCTGTGACCAACCCGTCGAATCCGACCGTTCTGGACGAGCTCCGCAGCAGTCCGATCGGTCAGTACCTCGATACTCCGGTCACGGATGTATTGAGCAATCTGGGATTGCCGCAGCTGCCACAACTTTCGTCGATCAGCCTGCCGGATCTGTCGGGGATACAGCTGCCCACACTGCCGACGATCGACGTGACGAGCCTGATCCAGCCCGTCGTCAGTTTGCTGCAGTCGTTCGGGACGGGGAGCCTGAGCAACAGCAGTTTCAACCCGGCAACCATTCTGACCTCGTTGATCAGTGCGTTGACTTCCGCTGTGTCACAAAGTAAGTCGGCGACCAGCACGGTCATGAACACGTGGACCGGTGATGCCGCCACTGCTGCGGAGGACAAGAGCAAGTCGGTCGAGGCCAACAGCGTCGAGGTAGCCGCGCAAGGGGCCAAGCAGCACGGGATCCTGCTGAGCGCCGAGGCCATCGTCGCCGAGGGCTATGCCGAAATCAGCGCTGTCATAGCGAAATTCGTCGCGGAGGTTACCGCGGGCATCGCGATGCTGGCGACTCCCGCCGGCATCCCGTGGTTGATCGCGACCGCGACCGACGCGATCACGGAAGGCACGGCCATCGCGGCCAAGACCAGCACCGAGCTTGCGGGCAGCACCGCCGAGATCACCGCAGCGGGAGCGAAGGTCATGATCGCGGGTGCGCCGATCGCGTCCAATATCGCGGATCTGGTGAACATGGTGGGCACCGCGCTGCAGCCCATGGCCAGCGCCGCTCCGACGGTCGCGGAAAAGCTGGTCGAGAAGGGCGCGTCGGTCGTCTCGACCGGCGCCAGCGACATCAGTTCGGCGCTGAGTAACAACAACAGCAACACCAATACAAACACCAACACCAATACGAACACCAAGACCAACACGCCCACGGATACCACCACCAAGACCGACGACGCCGCGAAGACCGACAGCCCGGACACCACCAAGACCGATGGTGGCGGCGGCAGTCCGCTCAGCACCCTGTTCGGCGGCGTGCCCACCACCACGACACCGACGAACACGCCGGGCACCAGCCGGATCCCGACCGGTGAGGTCACCTCCGGCACCGGAGTTCCCAAGACCACCACCGAGGCGACCGGGCGCACTACCGCCACCACCTCGCCGGGGATGGCCTCGGGCGCTGGTGCCGCGGGTCGGGCCGGCGCCGCCGATGAGGAGTCCACCTCGGACCGCTCGGGCCTGGTCACCGGCGCGCACGGCGACGAGGTGGTCGGTGTCATCGAGGGTGTGGTCCTGCCGGTTGTCGGCGCCATCGAGGCCATCGAAGAGCCGCCGGACAAGGCGCTCACACTCTGAGATCACTGTGATGTAGGTACCGAATTGCCAGGGGTAACAGGAGGATTGGCATGAGCACCAACGCATTCGACGGTCTGCGCTTCGACGCCTCGACCGCACGCGACGCCGCGGCCCAGCTGGACGCGCTCGCCGACCGTATCGCCGGCGGACTGGGCGTCGAGCAGGCCAAGCTCGACTTCGCGCCCGCCGGTGCAGATGAGGTGTCGGTGCGCGCCGCGCAGACACTCAACGCGGTGGCCGCGTCCTTCGTGGCCTCCGGCGGCGACGGCGTCACCGAACTGCGCAATCTCGCTTCGACGCTGCGTAGCCAGTTCGACGCCTTCGGGCAGGTCGAAGAGCAGTCCGTCCTAGGCTTCGCCGGCTGAGTCGAGAGAGCTTCCTCGATGTTGGAACCGACGAAACCTGGCTTCACCGAGACGGTTTGGGAGTCCCGGCCGCCCGAGCAGCTGGCGCGTGACCTGGTCACAGGTGCCGGTGCGGTACCCGCCGCCGAGGCAGGTCTCGCGTGGACGCGATTGAGCGCGGGTTTCGCGGCTGCCGCCGTCGAGTACGAGCGGATTCTCGTAATCCTGGACAGCGCTTGGGAATCCAAGAACAGCGGGCCGTTCATCGAACGCATCAAGGCATTGCGGGACTGGCTCGGCGCATCCGCGGCGGCCGCCGCGGGCAACGCGACACAGGCGGAATCGCACGCTGCCGCCTATGAACTCGCGAAACTGACCATGCCCGACGTCGACGAGGTCGAGAAGCTCAAAGACCTCCAGCAGCTGATGCAGCAGCTCGGTCTGGCCGCCGGCATGCCGCTGCTGGGCGGACTGGCGACGACCGAGACCGACGCCGAGAAGGCGAAGGCTGAGGCGGCCCGGGTGATGCGGACGTACGAGGCCGCCACCGAATCACTATCCAAACCCTGGGAACATCAGGCGCCGCCACAGGTGACCGCGGGGCTGACGCCTGCCGAGCAACCGGCCGAACCCGTGGAAACCCCGGAAACGCCATCGGTCGTGCCGACCTCGCTGCCGACCCTGTCCCTCGACTCGCTCAACCTGCCGCCGATGCCGCTCACGCAGGTGCGTGCGACAACGATCGAGGCCAAGGAAACGACGACGCAACGTGTTGTGACGCAGCCGGTTACGGTTCAACAGGCCGGCACGTCGATGGCGCCCACCGCCATGGGCAATGCGGGCCAGGACAGCGACGAAGAGCACATCCCGCGCGCCGGACTAGTGGGGGCGCCCACCCGCGACGCCGACCTGGGCCTCACCTCGGGGATGCAAGTCGCGCCCGCCGTGCTCGGCGGGGTCGACCCGGCCGCACAGCGTGCCCCGGTGGACATTGCGTTCAATGCGGGCAGCACTGGTTCTGAAAGCGGCTCCGGTGCAAGCGATTCCGGCAGCCGTCAAGGGGCCGCCTCGTGACGACCCTCACCAACGACGGCGTGATCGCACTCGCCGGCCACCTAGGTGTGCAAACCCTGCCCCTGGTGCTGTCGATCGGCCCGCAACAGGATTCGTACCAGGAATGGGAAGACGCGCAGGAACTAGCCCGCGCCGACCTACGCGCCCGCCGCATCGTCGACGCCCACGGTGATGTCGACACCGACACCGCCACTGCGCTTTTCGTCTTAGCCCAGCCCGACCGCGAACTGGCTATGCGTGTCCACACCGCCGATGGCCTCATCCGCGTCTGCGTCACCCGCCGCGCCGAGGACCACGCCGTCGCCATCCGCCGCGGCGACACCCTGGACATCCACCCCCTATGGTCCGACGGCTCCGGTGAATCCCTGGCCCGCCCTCTCCTCGACGCCCTCGGCCCCTGCCCGCCCGCCGACCTGGCCGCTTTCAGCGCCGAGTCGGCCGACCTGGCCGAACGCCTCGACACCGCAACGACTTCCGCGGACTACGCGAGCACCGTCTACAACCTGGGCGTCCCCGACACCGACGCCACCAGCTACGGCCTCGCCCTGTCCGCCACCCACGCCTACGCCGAAATCGTGGCCTACGCCTACGCCGACGGCCTCACAGACCGATCGCCCGGAGCCGTCGCGGTCTACGACACCGCACGGGGCCGCATCGTGGCCGCACCGGGGGTCGCCCCGGACCAGCAACTCTGGTCCACGCTGACACCGGGCAGTGATCACCGTATCGCGCAGTCGATCTCGACTTTGATCGACTCGCTGCCTGGGGGGAGGTGGCTGTCGTGAGTCCCTCGTGACCCACTCACAGCTGGTCAACCCGAATCGGTGATGCGCAACGCATCGCCTATCCATCCCGAAGAAAAGGCAAGGTACAGACGATGGTTGCTAATGATGCGGAAATGGCCAAGGCGGCACAGAGCCACATGGCGGACGTAGTCGCCTCGATCAAGGACATCCTGCGCAAGATCACTGACGAGGTCGACTCGTCCAAGGGCAGCTTCCAGGGTGAGGCGGCTGGCGCGTTCAACACTGCCGCGCAGTCGTGGGACACCGAAGCCCAGCAGCTGAACAAGGCCATGGATGAGTTCCAGGAGAAGGTTGGCGCGGGTACCGACGTCTTCGACGGCGTGGATGTCTCCAACAAGGACGACTTCACGAAGGCTCTCACGAACCTCGGCTAGTCAGGGTTAGCACCCGCTCCAACTCTCCAACACTTGCAAAGGAAGACAAATGCTTTACGACAAGACCGGAATGACCCTGCTCGCGGAGCACCTTCGCCAGTACCACAAGGACCTGGTTGCTGTCGCGGGTGACGGTACGGCTGCGGTCGATACCTCCAGCGACCTCGGTCAGGCGTACGAGCGGCTGAAGTCGGCGTGGTCCAACCCGAACAGCGGTGCGGAGAACGGCGCGCTGGAGGCCGTCATCGCCGCGAAGTCCGACTGGGACAAGGCTTACGCCGAGAAGTGCCTGTCCACGCTGGACGCTGTTACCTCCGCGGTCGAGAGTGCCCTCGCGAACGCCCTCGCGGCGGACTCCAAGGTCGGCCAGTCCTTCTCCTAGCGAGAACGTCGGTGCCAGCCACAACAGCGCACCCCTCCGACCTGGAGGGGTGCGCTGTCGTCGGCTGATACCCAGTAATCTTTGTGCCCGTAGTTCCCGGTTCGACGGAGGATTTGGTTAGTGCCAGCCCAATTGAGCACTCGTGCCCAGGTCAATGGGTACCGCTTTCTGCTGCGCCGACTCGATCACGCGTTGGTACGCCGGGACGTGCGGATGCTGCACGATCCGATGCGATCGCAGACCCGATCGCTGATGGTTGGAGCCGTTCTTGCTCTGCTCGTGGTGGCAGGGGCGGCGATTATGGCCTTCATCCGTCCACAGGGCTCCATCGGCAACGCGAACATCGTCATGGGCAAGGATAGTGGCGCTCTCTACGTCGTCGTTCGGGACAAAGACGACAAGAACAAGATGACGCTGTACCCGACGCTGAATCTCGCGTCAGCCCGGTTGATCTCCGGCACGAGTGAGACGCCGACCTCTGTGAAGGACGGCAAGCTCAATTCGGTTCCGCGCGGTCCGATTCTCGGAATCCCCGGTGTCCCTGCGGCTTTGCCGGGCACCGGACAGGGAGAACGGTCCCAGTGGACTCTCTGTGACAAAGTGCCGCTGTCTGCGTCCGGTGGAGCGGCGTCCTCAGCGGGTGCCGAGACCACGGTCATCTCCGGCGGTCTGGAGCTCAGTGACCGCATCAAAGCGACCGGCACGGACTCCGCCATCTGGGTGACCAAGAGTGGCAAGGATTATCTGATCTACGACGGCAAGGTCGCGGAGTTCGATAAGACGAAGGATTCGATCGCACAGGCGCTCGGCTTGAGCGGTAAGCGCTCCCGGCCCGCCACAACTGATCTGATTGGGGCGGGCGTCAAGGTTCCGCCTTTGGTTCCACCGACCATCCCCCGCGCGGGTGAGAACGGTATGGGCAAACTGAGCAACGTACCGGTTGGCGGCATCATCAAGGTGGCGGCACTGGATGGTTCGGATCGATCCGATCTGTATGTCGTGCTGGCCGACGGTGTGCAGCGCATCTCCGCGTTCACCGCGCAGGTTATCGGCTCCGATAACTCTCAGGGCATGAGCGGTTTCAAGTCCGTGACACCGGACGTGCTCAACGGAATTCCGGTTGTGCACTCGCTGCCTGTCGACGATTTTCCCGTAGGTACCCCGAAGATCGTTACGGCGGAGGACAATCCGGTCGCCTGCATCACCTGGGTGAAGAAGAGCGGCCTCGGCAAGGAACAGTCGGACGCTACTGAGGGTCCCTCCGACCGAGCCACCGTCCAGCTGCTGCTCGGCACGCGATTGCCGCTGCCGGAATCCCAGAAGCCGGTAGACTTGGCAACCAAGGATGGAGCCGCTGGCGACCGTGTCGATGCCGTCTACGTCGCTCCCGCCACAGGCGAATTCGTTCGCACCACCGGCATCGAGCCGGGCAGCCAACGGCGCGAGAATCTGTTCTATATCGCCGACAACGGAATCCGATACGGCATCCCAGATCTCGCGACCGCGCAAATCCTTGGGCTGGGTGCCACACCCCACTTGGCTCCATGGGAGATCATCGGCCAACTGATTCCTGGTCCCACCCTGTCCAAGCAGGACGCGCTGAAGGATTGGGACACTCTGCCTACCCAGTAGGGAAGGTCCGACGGTTGACCCGTCGGACCGAACTACTTGACGCTCTTGCTCAGGATCGGTAGCAGCTTGTCGAGCAGAACCTTCTCGGAGTCGTCCGACCATTGACGGATCGCGGTGACTGCGGCCGGGTCGTCGAGGACGATGACCGAAGCCCGGCTTCCCGCGACCCCCGACGGGAGATTCACCAGGCCACCGCCGCCCGCATCGGTGTCGCTACGGACGGCAAGCAGATAACCGGAGTTGATCGGCGACAGCGCATCATACTGAGCGTTGAACCCCGATCCGATCGAGCGAGGGTTCGGCTCATCGCCTTTACGGAGGAAGTTGGTGTTATAGATGAAGCCGAGATCTTCGAAGAATTTCGATTGGGACCCAGGCTTCAGCTGAACATCCATCTCGGCGGAGATACCGCTCTGGCCCGAGATATCCAGCACAACGATGGATTTGCCATTGAAAGCGGGGTTCTGAGCACGAGCATTGGCGATTGGGCTCCGTGGTGCCGATGCCGCGGATCCGTGCTGTGTCGCCCAAATACCCACACCTGCCGCTACCGCGATGGCGGTTGCCGCTGCTCCACCCACAAGCCAAATACGACTGCGTGCACCGGATTTCACAGGACTGACGGATACCTGCGGCTGGTTGGCGAGCGTCGTGGAACGGTCGTGCGGCAGCGTTTGCATGGACAGGCCGGAAACGCCGTACTCAAGAGCGGATTTCAGCGCCGCTGTGAATTCATGACAGGTGTCGAAGCGGTCTGTGGGGTTCTTCGCCATCGCGACGGCGATCACGTCATCCAGCGCCGAGGGGAGGGTGGGATCGATCGCCGTGACTCGCGGCGGGGGCTCACTGAGGTGGCCTATCATGACCATCGCCGGTTGTGTTCCAGGATAAGGATTCTGGCCCGTCAACAGGCGGACGAACGAGCAGGCCAGGCTGTAGATATCGGCGCGATGATCGAGCCGATTTCCGCTCAATTGCTCGGGCGAGGCATAGGCAATGGTGGCCACAAAGCCACCGGCTTGGGTTAGTTCGTTGGTGTCTTCGGTGGACTTCGCGACACCGAAATCGGTGAGCAGGACGCGTTCTTCGCTGTTGTCTCCCATGGACAACAGGAAGTTCGCGGGTTTTACGTCTCGGTGCAGCAAGCCTCGGCGGTGCGCGTGGTCGAGACCCCGGCCAACCTCGGTGACGATGTGAAGCGCCCGCCAGGGCGTGATCGACCTCGGATCTCGCTCGGCGGCTGCCGCAGCGTCGATGCCGTTCACGTACTGCATCGCGATCCAGAGTTGGCCGTTGTCCTCTCCGCGATTGTAGATCGAGACGATATTCGGATGATCTAGGGCCGCAGCCAGATTCGCCTCACGTTCGAACCGTGCCCGGTACTCGGCATCCTGGCTGAACTGTGGGCTGAGGACCTTCAGTGCGTCCCAGCGCGGCAGTTCCGGATGCTTGGCCAGATACACCGTGCCCATGCCCCCCGCGCCGAGAATGCGTTCGATGCGGTAGCCGCGGATGATGGTGCCCGGTCCGATATTCATCCCGATTCCTCACATGTACTGACTGTTGGCCAGCAGGGCGTACTGTGCTGCGGCCGCCTGTTGAGCCTCAATCAGCTGGTCCCCGGCTACGCGGGCAACGTAGCGGTCGTACCGCAACGTGCAGACGTAGAAGCCTGTTTTTCCGACGTAGTACCCCCACCATGCATCTCCGAGGGCGACCTTGTTCTGAACGCAGGAGACATCGGGGACGTTGGCGGGCCCTTCGACCGATCCGCTTGTGGTGGCTACGATTCCGGACCATAGCTTGGCGGAGGCATCGGCGTCGCGGGCTCGAAACAGCAGGCCGCCACTGCTTGCAGTAGAGATTTTATCGACGCCGTTGTCGTCCAGAAGCCGTTTCCAAGTTGTCTGGTCGTATATCAAGTGGAGGTGGCCTCGTGGCGTGTGGGTCGCTTCATGGATGGGCTTCGCCTCGAAGACACTCTTGGGATGCAGCGTCCGCCGCAGCATGGCGTCCGGGTCGTAATCCAATCGGAAAATCTCGTGCGGTGACAAAGCGGGTGCCTGGTCGAGCAGTGGCAACTGTGCTGCGAAGACCTGATCAGCCAGTTCGCGCAGTCCATCGAGATCCGGTTTGGGCTGTGCGACATAGACGTTTATGACGTACTGGCCATACGGCATAGTGGCTGCCATAGAAGGAACACCAGGACGCCAATGGGCTTTCGCGCTCGGTTGTTTGCTGAGGGTGACCTTGACATTTTGATCGGCGGCTACCGCGAAGTCGACGGCTTCCATTTGATCAGCGGCTGCCTGTGCGCGCTGCTGGTCTGGGAATTGCAGCACAGTGACATTGAAGGCAGTTGCCTCCGGATCGCTCAGAGCGCCGCCGAAGGGATTGAAGTTGTCCGTCTGATCGACCTCACGCGACTTGGGTAGCTCTCGGGTGCTCGCGGCAGCAGAGAAGCCGAACATCATGCCGTTGCTCTCGAGCGCGGGTCGGACAGCGCCGGCAAGCACTCGTGAGGCCTGTGCAGAGTTCACCGAATCCATCAGCAGGCCGGTGACATTGTGGCCGAACTTCGGGTCAACATCCGCTCCGATGACAACATTGTCCATCAGGCGTGCCAAGGCAATTTGCTTGCCGTCTACGGCATTGTGCTGATACGAGTATCGGATATCGAACGGATCGGTCGGGAAGTTGCCGATAGGGAACTTTCGAACATCGACCTCACCCGCAGCTGGCGTCCCGCCTACCTGGCTTCCGCATCCGGAGAGCGCCGTCGCGGCTAATAGTGCGGTCAGTGCTCCGAAAGCTGTTCTGCCAATGGAACGGTGAGTACCAAGTTTCTTCACGAGCTCCCCCTATTTGCCACTGGCCAGGATGGCGTACTGCGCGGAGGTCCTTTGGTATAGATCCTGTTGTTGCTGAGACCACACCGTCGCGACGTACCGTCCGTATGACACGTAGCAGGCAAAGGGAGCCGCGTGTTCGTCGGGACCTTTATATTTCGAACAGCGTGCCGTCGGGAGTCCGGTGGGTGGGTCGATGCGGTGCAAGAACCGCGAAGTGGATGTGGTGTCGAGGAAGGTCTGAGCCGACGCTGTGTCTCTGGTTCGAACGAGCACTACCGCCCCGTAACTGACGAGATCTGTCCCTGTTTTGTCGAACAGCTCCCGGTACTTGATTGGTTTGTTCACCATGTGCAGCGCGCCGTGCTGGTCGAGGACTCCGGTAAACGCATTGGCGGTCGGATCGCCTGCCGGGCGCGGCAACGTCAGACGAAGCATGCCGTCGGTGTCGAGTGGAAGACCAGCGAGCTTATCCGGCGGCGTCGGCTGGAACGTCTTCAATCGGTCGGTCGTCACGTTGATGGCCTTATCGACCAGGTCGAGAGGTGCGGGTTCGGTCGCGACGCCGAATGTTTGTTCTACAGAGTAGTTCTCGGCCTGATCGATCATCGAGAAGATTAGAAGCTTGCCGGTCGGAAACCAGGAGGCGAGTCGCTGCTCCGTTGGTGCCCAGATGATCTGAGCAGCAGGATGCTGGCTCGACTGCAATGGATCAACCTCAGGGCTGCCTCTAAGCGCGAATCCAGTATGGGCAAGTGCGGTCGCAGCGGAGGTCGCGGCTGCCTCGCTGTCGAAGGTCATGATGGCGTTCGTGAGCGTGTAACCAAGAGCGGGATCCTCTGAGGGGCGTCCGCTGGTCGCGAAGCCTGCAATGAACCCCTTTGTGTCATCGGCGAAATGATCGACATTGAGATGACCGCCGAATGAGTTTGGCTCGATGAAGACGAGGGTGCTATCTGGGTTGTAGGAAAGAGACGGGTCGATGTCGGAGACGAGTGGCACTGCGTTGCCGAGCCGAAGGCCCTCGAGGAGGCGACCCCGCTTCTCGGGATCCGACGTTGTCGGGTCTTGGGGCTTGGTAGCGAAACTACCGGTGTCGAGCTTGCTGAGATCGACTGTTTCTTCCTGCGCCGGTTGTGAGTCCGACCCGCAGCCAGCGCTGACCATTACTGAAACCGCCAGTACTGCGGCCGCTACTGTGCGCACTGTGATGCGGGCCGACCGTAGTCGGCCAAAGCCATGACGCATGTCGAACTTCCCCCCGCCGATACCGAATTCCCTGTGAGACATTGCCTCTGGTGTGCAGAGTGTACTGGGCGGTTGGGCAGGTGGCCCATCGTGTCAATCCGCTGGGTGGCATCTCAAAGGTACTGACTGTTCGCGAGCAGGGCGTATTGTGCTGCCGCCTTTTGCTGTACGTCGATCAGTTGGTTGCTTGCGACGCGGGCGACGTAGCGGTCGTAGCGGACGGTGCAGATGTACTTGTCGTCGGCGTTCCAGGCGTCGTAGTCCTTCGAGCCGCTTTTGGCTGCGGCGTCGTGGTTGTCGGCGCAGGCGACGTCGGGGACCTTGGCGGGGGCCTCGGCGGGGGTAGGAGTGAGGGCCGTGATGCCGGTCCAGAGGGCGGCGGCGGACTTGGGGTCGCGGGCGCGGAAGAGGAGGCTGCCCTTGTCGGCCTCGGAGATGCGGTCGACGCCGTTGTTGTCCAACAGGGGTTTCCAGGTGGTCTGGTCGTCGATGTAGTGCAGGAAGCCGCGGGTGGCGTGGGTGATCTCGGCGTCGGGGTTGGGGTTGATCAACGTGCTGGGGTGCAGGGTGCGCCGGAGCATGTCATCGGGGTCGAAGTCCAGGCGGTAGAGGTCCTTGGTCGACAGGCCGGGCGCGCGGTCGAGCATGGGCAGTTGGGCGGCGAGGACCTTGTCGGCGAGGCCGCGCAGGCCGTCGAGGTCGGCGGTGGATTGTTGGACGAAGACGTCGACCACGTACAGGCCGTAGGTCAGCGTGGCCGCCAGCGATGGGACGCCGGGCCGCCAATGGGCGGTGGCGGTGGGGTTCCCGGTGAGGGTGACGTGGACGTTCTGGTCGGGGGCCACGTTGAAGTCGGCGGCCTCTATGTCCCGCTCGGCCGTCTGCGCGCGCTGCTGGTCGGCGAACTGGATCACGGTCAGATTGAACGTACTGGCGGTGGGGTCGACATCCGCGCCGCCGAAGGGCTGGAAGTTCCCGGAGAGGGTGAAACCGGTCGACGGGCCCAGCGGTTTGGTGCTGGAGGCGGTGGAGTAGCCGTAGACCATGTCGTCGTTTTCCAGCACCTGCCGAACCGGGTCGGCCAGCATCCCATAGCTACTGGAGGCCGATTTGAGCGACTTGTACAGCACATTGTGACTGAACGACGGGTCGACGTCCGCTCCGATGACCATGCTGTCGGCGAGCCGTGCGATGGCCATCGAAGATCCCTCGCCGCTGCCGTGGCGGTAGGTGGCCCGAACGTCGAGCGGGTCGGTCGGGTAGTTGCCGACCGGGAGTTGCCGCACGTCGACCTCCGCGGCGGCCGCCGTACCGGACACGTCGCTAGCGCATCCGGCCAGGGCGGGCACTGCCACGACTGCCGCGATGCCGAGGACCATCGCACCGAGAACTGTTCTACCGCAACGGCGGTGAGCACCGAGATGCTTCACGATTCCCCCTACTTGTCGTTGGCGAGGATGGCGTACTGCGCGGAGATGCGCTGGAACACGTCCTGCTGCTGCTGGGACCACGCCGTCGCCAGATATCGCCCGTAGGCGACCGAGCAGGTGAACGGGAACGCGTGGACGTCGGGGCCGTGGTACTTCACGCAATTCGCACCCGGCAGCCCGGGCGGCGAGTCGATTCGGTGGAGGAACTTGTTCACGTTGGACTTCAGAAAGTCCTTCGCCGCGTCCGCATCTCGGGTCCGGTACAGGGTTCCCCCGCCGTAGGTGACAGCGTCCACCCCGTCCCTGTCGAACAACGAGCGGGCCAGCACCACATCGGATTCGGTGTGCAGCGCGCCGTGCCCGTCGAGCACGCCGTCGAAGGCGTACGCCGTCTTGTCCCCGGCCGGGCGCGGCAGGGTGAGACGCAGCAGGCCCTGCGGATCGACCGGCACCGAAGAGATCTTGTCCGGGGCAGTGGGCTGGAACGACTTCAGCTTGTCGGTGGTGACGTCGATCGCCTTGTCGGACTTCGCGATCAGATCGGGGAGGTCCGAGATCTTCGCGTAGAAGTTCTCGGCATTTTGGACCAGCGTGAGGATGAGGTACTTCCCGGTCGGGTAGAACGTCGCGAGGTATTGGTCGTCGGGCAGCCACGAGAGGTGCGCGGTGGGATGCGCGGTCGACTGCGCGGGCTCACCCGTCCCGAAGCCGACGTCCAGGAAACCGCTGGCCGCCTCGGCCGCCGCGGCCGCTGCGGCGTCGCCGTCGTTGTCGAATTCCATGACGACGTCGGTGAGCCGGTACCCGAGGGATTCGTCCTCGTCCGTGCGTGCGGCGGTGGCGAAGCCCGCAACGAAACCGGCCGGATCGTTGGTGAAGGCCGCCTCGTTGAGCCAGCCGAATGCCGAATGGCCACCCTTCATCTCGGGTCGGAGTACGTCCGAGATATGGGCGAAGGGGTTTACCCCGCCATCGTTGTGGGTCAGCGCCGGATCGATCTCCATGGGCAGCGGCATGGTGTTCCCGAGCCGCAGCGCCTCGGCCAGGCGGCCGGCCTGGACCGCGTCGGTGGCGGTGATCGGCGTCGGCTTGGTCGTGAAACTGCCGGTGTCGAGCTTGCTCAGATCGACCGTCTGCTCCGCCGCCGCACTGGAATTCGACGCGCACCCGGCGCTCGCCAGCGCCGAGACCGCCAGCGCGGCGGCCGCCGCCGCGCGCAGCCGCATGCGGGCCGACCGTAGTCGGCCTGTGCTGTAACGCATGTTGTTGTATCCCCCCCGGGTCGATCAGTGCCGCAACGAAGCCCATCATGCAGCAGATCATCGGCAAGCCGCCACCGCGCCGAGCTACCGATGGATTGTCCGCACCTCGCCCGAGTCGCGTCGGCTGATCAGCGAGGCCTTCAACCTGGTGATGTCAGCATTGCCAGATGTGGCTGTGGAGGAACGTATCCCATTGCGAGCCTTGGAAGAACAGCTCGGGGCCGCCGCGATCCTTCGAGTCGCTTACACCGACCCGATCATGATGCTGGTAGACCTCTACACACTGGTTCGAGGTTTCGCTCCTGCTGGACTTGTACCACAGCCGATTCCAACCGGAGATAGTGCGGGAAGTGCGAAGGTAATTGATCAGCATACGGTTGCAGGTCAGTTCGGGCAGGCGGCGTCCAGCGCCTTGGCGGTGGTCTGCAACGGGCCGCTCGAGAGCGGAACGAGGTTGTCGTCGGGGGCGGTCTTGATCTGGTCCAGCACCTGAACATAGGCCCGGAGCGCGGACTTGACCTTCGTGTCGGCGACCTTATCGACCATGGGGGTCAATGAAGCGTCCTGAGCGCCCATGACGGACCGGATCTGGTCGGGGGTCGGTGTGCTGTTGCCGAACGGATCATCGGGGACGGCAGCGAGGATCTCCTTGCATCCGACAGTCTGGGCGGTTGAGGCGGCCACGGTGGTCTTCGATGGTTGCCCCGCATCGCTTTCGGTGGTGGACCCGCATCCCGCGAGCAGCACCCCGAGCGCCGCCAGCAACGCGACGGGAACGGTGCGCGAGACCGCCCGCGGCGAAATCATGCGAGAAAACGACTGTGGCGCTGGTGAATTCATGACAAGTCGACCTTCCTGAGTTCTTGCCCCTGCACCGATCATGTTGACGTGGCCCCGATAACTTCCGGCTCACCACCGATAATTTCCACGTCATTCCGGATCTGGCCGCCAGCGCTGCTCGACCGGCGGCCCGCCCTGCGGCGGGGATGTCACGCGCGAAGTACTGTGACAGTGCGGCCGGACGGAGTACGGGCCTCGTGGAAAGCGGTGCGCTCGGCAATCGGGGCCGCCTGGGGGCGGCGATCGAAGACCACCAGAACGCCGGTCGTCAGGCCAAGTCGATCGAGGTAACCATCGAGTTGGGCGAGGCCCTCGGCCAGCGGGTCCGGTCGGCCGTCGGCCCAGACCTTCAACTCCAGCGCCTCGCGTTGTTCCGCGCGTCGGCCTTCGGAGTCCTGGTATGGCTGGCGCACCAGTAGGTCGATCCGACCGCGGCCGACGCCTACCTCTCGGTCAATGTATCCGGCGCCGTTGACGATTCGATGCAGGTATGCCATCAACACCAATTGCGCGGCGGCCTCGTGGTAATTGTCGCGGGCGGCGAGTACGTCGCCGTGCTGTATCCAGAACGCCGTGAACTCCCGCAGTAGGCGAGGGAAGTCGATGCGGCCGTCGGAGAAACGGAAGCTCGGCGGCTCGGCGGTGATCACCGCTTCGGCGCGCTGACCGAGCACTCGGACGATGACCTCCTGGTAGATCGGATTCGCGAACCGCAACTGCTTGCCCTGCGCGATCAGTCCCAGATCTCGTGTATAGGCCACATCGTCGTCGAAACTGGTATCCATATCGGGGATTTCGCCGGTTATGACGGGCTCGAGTACCCGCTGCACCCGCGGCTCGTTCAATTTGTCGATCAGCGAATCGAGATGGGTGGTACGCGCCGTGATCAGCCGTTCCTTCGCGGTCTCGATGCGATCGAGAGTGATGGTTTCGCGCACCCGCATCTTGCCGATGATCTCCCAGGCCAGCGCGTTCACCAGCCAGGGCTGGCCTTGGGTGTAGTAGAACGCGAGATCGATTGCCTTGTCATCGAACTCTTGCCCGGTATCGGTGGTGTGCTGGCGGCAGAGCTGCCGCATTTCGACCTTGTCGAAGTCGCCGATCCGGATCGACTCGATCTTGATATTGAATGGGCTCGCCGTCCCCAGCCTCTTCGGGTCGCCACCGGAACCCGCCTTGTAGTCCCGTACATCCCGCAGCCCACACAACACCACCGAATGCACGAACTGCTTGCGGCTCTGTGTGTACCCGGCGCGAAGTTGCTGCAAGACATTGAGCAATCCGTCACCGCGCAACGCGTCGATCTCGTCGAAGAACAGCACCAGCGGGCGTGGGCACTTGGCTACCCAGGCGGCCAGACCGGCCTTCAAGCGGGTGCCCGGCGCGGTGTCCGGCCATTCGTCGGGCGGCAGCAACTCCGGTGCCCAGCCGTGCAGCTCAGCCGTTTGCCGAAGCTCGCTGAGCAGGGCTGTCTCCACTCCCGCGAAGTCGTCGCCCAGCACGTGTGCGGTCTCGCAGGAGATCGACATCGCCAGGAAATACCCCTCGGCGGTCAGGTCGCGCGCCAACCCCAGCAGTGCGGTGGTCTTGCCCGATTGCCGGGGCGCATGGACGACGAAGTAGAACCCGAATTCGATGTACATCCGGGCATCGGGCAGCCGCTCCTCGGCGGCAAGCATATAGTGCAGGTCCGGAAAACACGGACCCGCCGTGTTGAAGTACCTCACCAGCTCACCCTATCCACCCGAGTAGCAGGCTGTTGCAGGTTATCTCCGTCAGGCCGCCGGCGGTGCCGGGTCGCCGTGCGCGTCGTGGAGCGTCACCGAGCAGGTTTCGCGGTCGGTCAGCGCCGGGCCATGGCCCCGCTCAGGTAGTGCTGCTCCGCGGGCGTGGTGACCATCTGCGCGGTGGTCATCGTGGCCGGGGTGTGGACGGAGATGGTGTGCGGGGCGTCCGGGTGCTGGACGATGGTGACGTCGGCGTCGGGTTCGTAGTCGGCGGAGATGGATTCGTGGATCGTGACCACGGTGGCCGAACCCGGGGGAGCGCTGGCCGGGACGCCGTCGAAGACGATGACCGTGGCGGCCGGGCTGGGCAGGCGGCCGGTGATGGCGGTGCCTCGGGAGCTGTGGGTGACCGAGGAGGCCAGGGAGAGGGCGTGCGGGGCCGCGACATTGGCGACCATGGCCTGCCAGGCTCCGGGGCGGGCGGTGTGGACCACCGCGCCCGCGCCGAGGGCGATGGCACGCAGGATGACCTGCTGGGCCAGTTGCAGACTGGCGATGATGTCGATGCGGCGGGAGCCGTCGCCGATGAGGGGCACCGCGATGCCGCTGCCGGTGGCGTCCGCGCCGATGAGTTGGCCGCAGCCCGCCGTCGGCATGGTGATGTCGGTGAGCACGTCCACGGGGCCGCGGTAGCCGCTGGGGCGAATCTCCTGGGCGCCGTAGGCCAGGATGTCCATGAGGGCCCACATCTGGCGGCGCGGCAGCTCTTTCAGGCCCGCGACCGGGGGTTCGCCGTGCTCGTATGGAGTGTCGTAGCGGACGCGGGCATCCACCTCGACGATGCTGGCGGGCTGGCCGGGCTTCGCGCCGGGCTCGGGGACCGGCTGCAGGCGCACGGTCACCGTGGTGGCGAGGCTGCGGACCGCCCAGATCTTGGCCAGGCCATCGGAATTGAACAGCTGCGGATCGATCTGGTAGCTCGTCAGGTGAACCCCGTTGTGCTCCAGGTTGTCCGGGTGCTCGGTGAATTCGCCGACGGGAATACCGCGGGTGAGCTCTCGCACCGCGGTCGTCATCTCGGACGTTGTCAGTACCGACGCTGTAATACCGTGCCCAGCAAGGCGATTCGCTACCCGGCGGGTGGCGACCAGGGCGGAGCGCAGCGCGCCCTCGGGACCGCCGCCGCGATTGTCGACGGCCTTGGCGTTGTCGAGCGGATTCAGCCGCAGCACCAGCCACATGGTGCGGTGCGCGATGGCGGGCAGCGGGCCCAGGATCTCGTCGTACAGACGGCCCAGCGGTGCGATGCTGGCCGCGTAGCCGGAGATCACCGCCTCGGTGCTGGCGGTGCGGGTGCCGGTGCTGATGACATCCACCGAATGCAGCTCGACATCGTATTGCCGCAGGCAGGCCGCGATCTCGTTGAGCGGCAACAGCTGATCGGTACTCAGCGAACCGCGCCGCAGCAAGGTCAGCGTGTCCGGCGGCGGATCGATGCGCAGCATCGTGGTCAACAGCGTGCCGTCCCAGCGCAATCCGCAGCTGCCGCCATCGGGCAGCGGGACGTCGACCAGGGCGTTCTCGTCGAGACTCGCGCGCCGCGCCTGCTGCCAGCGATACGCGAACCATCGTCCCAACCGCAGCCCGATCGGCGTCCCTGCCACCGGGACCAGCCCGATGAGCGCGGGCACCAGCCCGGCCACCAGCGCCGCCCACCAGGGCGCGTGCAGTGCGACCACGACCAGCGAGACAGCGACCCCGATCAACGCCACCGGAATCACCAGCCGCAGCGGCAGATTCCGCAGCAGCCACAGATCATCCGACCGCAGCTCGGCCGCAACGGCATTCGTCGCGGGCCGGTCCGCTGAGGGCTGTGCACGCTGCCCCCGAGGATCGCCGGACTCCGGTGTGGGCTGCGCCGCCGGGGGACGCGCTGTGGGCGGCGCCGGTCGCGGTGGCGCGGCTACGCGCGAGGCGCCGTGCGAGAACTCGTCCAACGCGCCACGGCCGAAATCGCCGTCTCCACTGCGTGAATGGCCGCTCGGCGCGAAGTTGCCGGGTCCGCCGGGTCCGAAGCCCGGCTCGCCCTGCCCGTATTCGCTGGGTCCGCCCTGGCCGTAGCCGCCAGGACCGCCCTGCGGATAACCGCCCGGTGGCAGGCCTTGCCGCCCGTCTCCGGGATAGCCTCCGTCCCCGACTGGGTTCCCGCCATTTCCGCCCGGCTGATAGCCGCCCGCTCCCCGCGGAAAGTCGTTCACAGTTCAGTTGCCCCTCAGTCGGCGGCCGACGCTAGACCGAGCGAGCCCAGCAGCGTGCTCAGCGCGGCCTTCATGTCCGGACCCTCGATCCGCATGAGCACCGATTCGTCGACGGCGCTCAGATCGATGGAATCGTCATTGGCCAGCCGGAACTCGCGCTCCTCCTCGGCGGCCTCGATCAGGTTGCGGATGAAACGACCGTTACCGGCCACGTCGACACCACGCCGCGGTTGCCCGCTCTGGTCGGTGCTCTCCATGGTGTAGAGCTTCTCGCAGGTCGCGACCAGCGCCCGCAGCGCGTCCTCGGACAGGTCCGAGTCCCGCTTGGAGGCAACGACTTCACCGATCCGGCCGAGCTCTTCGGCGGTGTAGGACGGAAACTGGAGCCGCTTGGCGAAGCGGGAGGCCAGACCGTCGTTGGCGGACAGGAAGCGGTCGATCTCGCCGTCGTATCCGGCGATGATCACCACCAGGCGGTCGCGGTCGTTCTCCATGCGGGCCAGCAGCGTGTCCACGGCCTCCCGACCGAACGCGTCACCGCCCGAAAGGCCGGTCTGGATCAGGGTGTACGCCTCGTCGATGAACAGCACGCCGTCCATGGCGGTGTCGATCAGCGCGTCGGTCTTGATGGCGGTGGAACCCAGGTGCTGGCCGACGAAGTCGGAGCGTTTGGTCTCGATGACCTTGTCGGTCTTGAGAATGCCTAGGCCGCAATAGATCTTGGCGACCACGCGCGCGATGGTGGTCTTACCGGTTCCGGGCGGGCCGGTGAACGCGAGATGCTGACCGCGCGCCGAGCTCGAAAGTCCCTTCTCCGCACGGATCTTCGCGAGCTGTGCGCTCGACTGCAGCTTGGCCACCTGCGTCTTCACCGCCGCCAGGCCGATCTGCTTGTCCAGCTCGGCGCGCGCCTGCGCCAGGATCTCCTTGGCCCGGTCCTCGTGCTCGGCGGCCTGCTTCTCCTCCAGCGAGGGTGCCGAGGCCGGATCCCACCTGTCGGTGCGGGCCTCGATCACCTCCTTGGTGGTGAGGGTGATCCGGTAGGTGCGGTCACGCATGGCCGCGGTGTTGGCGTCGAAATCCGGTGCCTGCGAATACACCTTCTCGAACAGCGCCTGCGCCTCGTCGGCGGCGCCGTTCTCGCGCAGGCACAGACCGCGGCAGAACATGGCCGCGGTTCGGGCCGCCGGAATCGGGCCCGCCTCAGCGGCTTCCATCCGGCGAATCGCCTCGCCGAACAGACCCAGCTGCGCACAGGCCGTGCCGACCATCACATGCGCGCCCGCCGCCAGATACGGGTCTTCCCAACCCTCGGAGCCGGCCAGCACGGTCATCACATCCGGCCAGCGCTGGGTGTTGTAGTGCAGGATGCCGCGCACGTACTTGGCAATACGGCCGTCGATTTCGAAGTCCGGCTCGGAAGCCCGTGCGCGCCGGTGCTTTTCGAGTTCATCGAGCACCTGCTCGGCCTCGTCGTACTGCTTCTCGGCGATCAGATGCGCGGCCCACGCCAGGTGGATCTCGGTGAAACCGGCCAGCGGGTAATCGATGTAGAGGCCCGGGAGGAAACGTCCGGCAAGCTGCCGCGGCGCCAGCCCCAACCGGCGCTGTTCCCGTCCCAGCGAGACGGTGCTGCACTTGTACAGGTTGCTCAGAACATCCTTGGTGACCTCACCGGCGGCGGCCCGGCCGAGCCAAGCGTCGGCCATGGTGTGGTCCCATTCGGTCGCGCGCTGGAAGGCGAGTTTGGCGTAGTCGAGGTCCCGGTTCGACTCCTGGCCCTCGATGCTCAACCCCAGTGACAGCACTCCCGCATCGAAGGCGCGTTGGGCCTGGCGAGTGTCGATCATCCTAGTCGAACCCCGAATTCGTCGAGCCTGGTTGGTCTTTCGTTCACAATCCCCACCCACATCGCGCGAATCGCACGGCTGCGGACAGTCGGATACATTATGGTTAACCGCCCTGGGCGGGCAACTGTTGAGAGCTACAGGGGAGCAGTTCAGCTAGTGACAGCACAGTCGATCGGCGGCCCGCGGGCGGCTGAACCCGAATTGTGCCGTGTGTCCGTCATCGGGGGGAATACCCAGCTCGACGTCGGTCTGCCGGCCAACGTGCCGATCGCCGCCTTCATCGGTGATCTGGTGCGCCTCATCGAATCCCGCAATCCGGATCCGATCGGCGGCGAGGAGGGGGGAACAGCCCTCCAGTCGCAGCATTGGACACTGGCCAAATTGGGACGCGACATGATCGCGCCCAGCCAGACGCTCAATGACGCCGAGATCTACGACGGCGAATTGCTGGTGCTGCGCGCGGTTTCCGCGAAGGAAGCACCTGCGCTGTTCGACGATGTCATCGACGCTGTGTCGAGGCTCACGGCGGAGGAGTTCCGCAGCTGGTCGCCGACCGCGGCCCGCTGGACCGGGCTCGTGGCAGGTGTGGCCGCGGTGGCGTTCGCGGTTGTGCTGGGGCTGATCTCGCGCTCGGCCGGAGACAAGTTCGTCGCGCCGCCGCTGCTGCTGGGCGGGGCGATCGCGGCGCTGGTCGCCGGTGCCATCGCCATGCGCAAGTACGCCGACGAGCTGACCGCGACCGTGCTCACCCTGTGCATGCTGCTGCTCACCTTCGGCGGGGCGGCGCTGGTCGTACCCGGATCGGTGGGCAGCCCGCACCTGATGCTCGGCGCGGCCGCGACCCTGCTGCTCGCCGTGGTCGGATACCGCATCATCGGGGCCGGAGCGGCGGTGGTGTCGGCCGTCGTGACCGTCGTGCTGCTCTCCGGAATCGGCGCGGCCGTGCGCATGATCTGGGACGCCGGGGTGTCCAAAGTGGCTGCGGGCGTGCTGGTCGCGTCGATCATCGTGTTGTCGATGGTCCCGCGCCTGGCCGCCATGCTGGCGCGGCTACCCGTGCCGCCGGTGCCCACCGCCGGTGCGGCAATCGACCCGGCCGACCACGAGCCCCGACCCACCATCGAGGGCATCGGCGCCATCGGCGCGACCGTGCTGCCGTCCGCGCACGGGCTCGGGCAGCGCGCCCGCACGGCCAATCAGTTCCAGACCGGCATCGTGATGGGTAGTGCCATCGGCGCCGTCGCGGGTGCGCTGGGCTCGGCCGATCCGCTGGGCACCGCTCGCTGGCAGGGCATCGCGCTGGCCGTCGTCATCTCGATCATTCTCTGTCTGCGCGGCCGCTCGTTCGCCGATCTGACCCAGGCCGCCACGCTGATCGCCAGCGGCTGCGTCACTTTCGTCGGTCTGGCGGTGCTGCTGGCCCTGGCCGACAACGGCATGCTGCTCGTCTCGGCCGGAATGCTGCTGGCATTCGCCGTGGGCGCCATCGGATTCGGCATCATCGGACCGCATGTCGAGGTCACCCCGGTCACCCGGCGCTTCAACGAGATCTTCGAATACGGCCTGATCGTGTCGATCGTCCCGTTGGTGCTGTGGATGATGGATGTCTACTCGACGGCTCGGAACATATGAGCCCGCGTCCTGGAAACTGGGCGCGAACACTGTGTGCGGCGGCGGTTCTCGGCGGTGCGCTGCTGGGGCCGCACGGCACCGCGGCGGCCTCGGTCACCCAGCCCGATCCCGACCTCTCCCATCTCGGGGATGTGCAGGCGCTGGCGGGTAAGGCCGCGCCGCCGGTGCCGACCCAGAAGAGCGCGGTCTGCGTCGAGCAGTCGCTCAAGGGCGACACCCCGCGCGACGAACCCGTCGCGCAGAAGGTGCTCGACCTGCCCGGGGCCTGGGCCGCCAATCCGCTGCCCAACCGCAGGGGCGCAGGGCAGAAGATCGCCGTGATCGACACCGGCGTGAATCGGCATCCGCGACTGGCGAATTTGACCGGCGGCGGGGATTACGTCTCCGACGGCGACGGCACCACCGAGGATTGCGACGGCCACGGCACCTTGGTCGCGGGCATCATCGCCGCCCAGCCCAGCGTCGACGACGCGTTCGTCGGAGTCGCGCCGGACGCGGAGATCCTCTCGATCCGCCAGCTCAGCGATGCCTACAAGGCCAAGGACTCGGCCGGCGGGGACACGCCGGGCAGCATGAGCAAGTCGGGGTACGGCAATATGCAGACCCTCGCCGCGGCCGTGGTGCGTGCGGTGAACATGGGTGCCACCGTTATCAATATCTCAGAGGACGCCTGCACGGCGGCCGGGGGTGACACCGCGGACTCGCTGCTCGGGGACGCCGTGCGCTTCGCCTACGAACAGAAGGTCGTGGTGGTCGTCGCCGCCGGCAATGTGGACCAGGCCAACGGCTGCGGCACCCAGAACGATCAGTTCAGCACGCCGAAGGCCAGCTGGGACAAGGTGAAGACCATCTCGAGCCCGGCCTGGTTCAACAAGTACGTGCTCTCGGTCGCCTCGGTCGATCCGACCGGCGGCCCGTCCAGCTTCTCGCTCTACGGCCCGTGGGTGGGAGTCGCGGCGATCGGGACCAATATCGTCTCGATCGACAACAAGCCCGGCGGGACCGGGCTGGTCAATGCCACCGGCATCGACTCGGGTCAGAAGCCCATCAACGGAACCAGTTTCGCCGCACCCTATGTGGCGGGTCTGGCGGCGCTGGTGAAGGCGAAGAACCCGGACTGGTCCGCGCGGCAGGTGATGAATCAGATCATGCTCACCGCGCATCAGCCCGGCACCGGACACGATGACCGGGTCGGCGCGGGCCTGATCGATCCGGTCGCCGCTCTCACCACGCAGTTCCCGGCGAGCACGCTGAACGCGGACACGCCCGAACTGCCCATCCATGTCGGGGCCGCCAAGCCTCAGGCCTTCCCCAACCCCGTGAAGCCGTCCGGCCCACCGCGATTGCCGCGGCTGGTCGCCACCGTCGGATCGATCGTCTGTGTGTCCGCCCTGGGAATCGGTCTCGCCATATCGATTCCGTTCCGGCGACGCCGAAGCGACGACGAGCTGCCCGACCTCGATTCCTAACGACCGGAGAAATACCCATGGCTACCGAAGGTTTCGTGCGCAGACCCCGCATCGCGCCACCGCGCGCGCCGGGCGGTGAGATGGCGCTGACCGCGCCGCCGGAGATCCCGCGTCCGGTGCCCTCGCCGCTGATGGCCAAGCTGATGCCGGTTGTCATGGTGGTCGCCATGATCGGCATGCTGGCCATGATGAGCCTCATGGGTCGGTCGATGTTGTCCAACCCGTACATGATGATGATGCCGATGATGATGATCATGTCGATGGCGGGCATGCTCATGGGTCAGCGCGGCAGCAGCAAGAGCTCCGCGGAGCTGAACGAGGAACGCAAGGACTACTTCCGGTACCTCGACCAGACTCGCCGCGAGGTGCGGCGTACCGGGCAGAAGCAGCTGGAGACGTTGGTCTGGAGTCATCCGGAACCGGCGGACCTGCCCTCTATCGTGAACACCCGGCGCATGTGGGAGCGCCGACCCAACGACCCGGACTTCGGGCACGTGCGCGTCGGCATCGGCACGCATCGCCTCGCGGCCAAACTGGCGCGGCCCGAAACCGGTCCGCTCGAGGACCTGGAGCCGGTCTCCACCGTGGCGTTGCGTCGTTTCGTGCGAACGCATTCCGTGGTGCACCACCTGCCGACCGCGGTGTCGCTGCGCGCCTTCCCCGCCATCAATATCGAGGGTCCGGCCGAGGACGTGCGCGGGCTGGTGTGGTCGATGCTCATGGAGCTCACCGCCTTCCACGGGCCCGATCATGTCGGTGTCGCCATCGTGACCGCCGAGCCCGACTGCGAGGCCTGGTCGTGGGCGAAATGGCTACCGCACGTGCAGCATTCGAGCCAGCGTGACGGCATGGGCGCGGCCCGCATGATCTACGGCTCGCTCGGTGAGCTGGAGACGGCGCTGGCCGATGATCTGCTCGAGCGCGGGCGGTTCATGCGCAACCCGCAGCCGACCGCGGGGCGCATGCACCTGGTCGTCATCATCGACGACGGATACGTCAGCGGCGGTGAGCGTTTGATCAGCGAGTCCGGTCTGGACGCGGTCACCGTCATCGACCTGAGCGCTGCCGAGAACAGCCTGGCCGCGCGGCGCGGGCTGCAACTTGTCGCGGCCGGGGGAGAGGTGTTCGCCAAGAGCGCGGCGGGCACCGAGAAGTTCGCCAATGCCGACCGCGTGACCCTCGCCGAGGCGGAGGCGTTCTCCCGCAGCCTGGCTCGCTTCCGCATCGCCACTGCGGCGCAGATCGTCAGCCTCGGCGACAACACCTCCGCCGCGGACCCGGGTCTGATGAACCTGCTCAAGATTCCGGACGCGTCCCAGATCGACCCGGCCAAGGTGTGGCGGCCACGCGCGGGGCGCGAACGACTACGTGTGCCCATCGGCATCACCCCCGACGGGACGCCCGTCGAGATCGACATCAAGGAATCCGCCGAGAACGGTATGGGCCCGCACGGCCTCTGCATCGGCGCGACTGGCTCGGGTAAGTCGGAATTCCTTCGCACACTGATTCTTTCGATGGTCACCACGCACTCGCCGGATCAGCTCAACCTGATCCTGGTCGACTTCAAGGGTGGCGCGACCTTCCTCGGCATGGACCCGCTGCCGCACGTGGCGGCGGTCATCACCAACCTCGAGGAAGAGCTCTCACTCGTCGACCGTATGCGTGACGCGCTGGCCGGTGAGATGAACCGGCGGCAGGAACTACTGCGCTCCGCGGGCAACTTCGCCAATGTCAACGAGTACGAGAAGGCCCGCGCGGCCGGCGTGCCGCTCGACCCGCTGCCCGCGCTGTTCGTGGTCATCGACGAGTTCTCCGAATTGCTCTCGCAGAAGCCGGATTTCGCGGATCTGTTCGTCATGATCGGCCGACTGGGCCGCTCGCTCCACGTTCACCTGCTGCTCGCCTCGCAGCGGTTGGAGGAGAACAAGATGCGCGGCCTCGACTCGCATCTGTCCTATCGAATCGGTCTGCGTACGTTCTCGGCCAACGAATCCCGCGCGGTGCTGGGTATCACCGACGCCTATCACCTGCCCGGTATCCCGGGTTCCGGCTACCTCAAGAGCGACGCCTCGGATCCGTTGCGGTTCAACGCGACTTATGTATCCGGTCCCTATGTCGCGCCCCGGGCAGCCCGGCAGGCCGCGGACGGCACCACCGTCGTCGAAGCGCCGCCGCGTGAATTCACCGCCTCGATGGTCGAAATCCTCGAGCAGCCCGAACCGCAGAACCCGCTCGATCCGCTCGACCTGCTGCCGCCCCCGCCGCCGACGGGTGAGGAGGGCCTGCCCGACAGCCTGCTCCAAACGGTCGTGAAACGCCTGACCGGTCACGGCCGCCCGGCCCACGAGGTCTGGCTGCCGCCGCTGGACGAGTCGCCGACCGTGGACATGCTGCTGCCGGATCCGGACTGGCGTTCGCCGGTCAACCGGCACGGGCAGCTGTGGATGCCGATCGGCATCATCGACAAGCCCTATGAGCAGCGCCGCGACGTGCTCACCATCAATCTCGCTGGGGCGCAGGGCAATGTCGCCGTGGTCGGTGGTCCGCAGTCCGGCAAGTCCACCACGCTGCGGACCATCATCATGTCCGCGGCGGCAACGCACACGCCCGAACAGGCGCAGTTCTACTGCCTCGACTTCGGTGGTGGCTCCATGGCGGGTCTGGTCGGCCTGCCGCACGTGGGCTCGGTCGCGGGCAAGCTCGACTCCGACAAGGTGCGGCGGACGGTTGCCGAACTCGCTACCCTGCTGCGCGAACGGGAAGAGCGTTTTGCTGCCCAGGGCATCGAATCCATGGCCGAATTCCGGCGGCGCAAGCACGCCGCGCTGGCCTCGGACCGGACCGACGACCCGGTGTTGGCCGACCGATTCGGCGATGTGTTCCTGGTGATCGACAACTGGCAGGTCATCCGTGAGGAATTCGACAGCCTGGAGCCAGTGGTCGGACAGCTTGCCGCCCAGGGTCTTTCGTACGGCATCCACGTGATCCTGGGCGCGAACCGCTGGGGCGAGATCCGCGCCTCCGTGAAGGACATGATCGGTACTCGCATCGAGCTGCGCCTGGGTGACCCCTCCGACTCCGAGATGGGCCGCCGCGTCGCGGTCAACGTCCCGCTCAACCGGCCCGGCCGCGGTCTCACCCCGGACCAGCTGCACATGCTCATCGCCATGCCGCGCCTGGACTCCGACACCAACGTCCAGAACCTGGCCGAGGGTGTGGCCGCCGCGCGCACCGAGATGCAGGCCATCTGGGGCGAACGCCGCGCACCCGCCGTCCGCACGCTGCCCGGTAGCGTGCCCCGTGAACAGGCGCTGGAACTGGCCCACCGCCACGGTATTCAGCAGGGCCCCACCAAGGTGGTCATCGGCATCGGCGAATCCGAACTGCAGCCGATCGTCCTGGATTTCAGCTCCGACCCGCACTTCATGGTCTTCTCCGAAGTCGAATCGGGTAAGACCACGGTGCTGCGCAACATCATTCGCGGCCTGGCCGAGAGCTCCAATGCCGACACCGCCCGCGTCATCCTCATCGACTACCGCCGCACCCTGCTGGGTGTGCTGGAAGGCGACCAGCTGGCGGGGTATTCGACGTCCTCCCAAACCTGCGGCGGCATGATCAAGGAGGTCGTCAACTACCTCTCCAAGCGCATCCCCGGCTCCGACATCACGCCCCAACAGCTGCGCGATCGCGACTGGTGGACCGGCCCGGAGATCTACGTCGTCGTCGACGACTACGACATGGTCGTCGCGGGCGGAAACCCCCTGGGAGCCTTGGTGGAGCTCCTACCGCAGGCCCGCGACATCGGCCTGCACGTCATCATCTCCCGCAATATGGGTGGCATCTCCCGAGCCCTCTACGACCAGGTCCTCGGATCGATGAAGAACCTGTCGGTCCCCGCCCTGCTCATGAGCGGCTCCCGGGACGAAGGCAAACTCATCGGAGACATCCGCCCCATGCGCCTGCCACCCGGCCGCGGCATCCTCTGGTCCCGCTCCCGCGGCGACGAAATGATCCAAATCGCCGACCTCCCCGCGCTGTAACCCGATGCGGGACAACGAGACCGCCGCATGACCATCGGCCCTGCGGAGGCGCGACCTCGCCGAAAGCGTCTATACCGGTGACGATCCGAAACTGCGCCGCTGAGATGCAGTAGCCACAGCGATCACGTGGTTGCCGGGCCCGGCTCGGCGATCACACCGGGGAGGGTGCGCAGGAGTGGATTGTGAGTGAGGGACCACGTGGTGGTGGGGTCCGGGTTCAGGGTGAAGCGCGTGGTTTCGCCTGCCGCCAGGGTGAGGGTTGGGCGCGTCGGGAGGGGGTGGGGCCAGGCTGCTGTGGGGCGTTCGAAGAGGGCTCGGGAGGGGCCGGTGGCTTCGGGGCCGGCTATGCGGGCGAGGTGGAAGCCGGCGCGGCGGTAGTAGGCGTGGAGGTCGGTGTTGGTGGTCCAGGCGTCGAGGCGGACCCAGGCGCGGTGTTGTTCGCGGGCCAGGTGGGCGGCGTGGGCCAGGAGGGCTTCGCCGACGCGGGTTCCGGCGAAGCGGAGGTCGACGATCATGTAGTGGATGATCACGGCGTCGGCGAGTTCGCCGGGAGACCAGAGGTTTTCGTCGGCGCGGTCGTTGATGGTGATGGTGCCGGCCGCTTCGCCGCCCACCTCGGCGATCCAGGTCTCGCCCTGGCGGACCGCGTGGGCCACGAACCTGACGAAGGTCTCGATGGGGAGTCCTCGCCCGGCCCGGGTCCACTGGTCACTGCCGCGCGCCGCCAGCCAGCTCGTACGTTGCAGCCGGAACCGGGTGATGGTCCCCAGATCGGCGATGCGGGCTCGCCGGAGGTGCGGTTTCATGGCGAACCGGGTAGCAGGGAATTACCGAAGAAATGGGAATTTCCGGATGGAAAGGGAGTGCCCAGAGTTTTACGAATAATGTCCGTTCCCTCGTCGTCGCCCAATTCGTATGCCAATCGGTTGCGGGCGGCTGTGGAACGATGGCGGGTCACTCGGGTAATGCGCTCGTGGTTGGCTCCGATGCGGAGATGGTCGAGCAGCAGCGTGCCCGGGCCCACGCCCAGCAGCGCCGCCTCCTCGGCCGTGGCGGGGCGTGCGACGACCGTGTCGCGATGGGCGGTCTCGGCGAATCCGCGTTCGGCGAGCCGCCGCGTGGTGCCCTCCGGGATGTCGTGCGGTGCGTCGATTCCGGTGGCCTCGGCCAGATCTCGCGGATAGAAGCTGACCTCCCACGACCACGGCTCGTTGTCGAGGTACTGCATGATGGTGCGCGACACGACCCACTCGTCGCGCGCGACACCCAGCCAGTGCGCCACCTCCGAACTGGCCGGTTCCATTCTGGCACTGAACTGTTTGGACGGTACCCGGCCCGCGGCGCGCGCGATCTCGGAGAAGATGTCGTGCGCCGCCTTCGGCCGGTCCGGCCGAATATGGTTGGTGACAACGGATTCCAGCACTTCCTGACTGCGCACGATGGTGCCTCGGGAAGTGGCTGTGTAAACCAGGTTTTCGGCAACCAGGAGTTGAATTGCGTTGCGAGCCGTGGTAATCGAGACCTGCATCTGGTCGGCCAGCTCGTGGTGACTCGGCAGTCGATCGCCCGGTTCCCACTTGCCGGCGCGGATCTCCTCGCGGAGGAGGTCTGCGATCCGTTGATATCTCGGACCGTCCGCCATCTCACTCCTCGGTTGTTGCTTCAAGGCTCAGAAGTCTACTCCGCTAGTACTACTGCCGTGTAAGGCTTGACACCAGCATTCTGAGGTTTATTGTAATGAACGTCCTGAATGCGGTGTTGTTATACGTCGAAGAACGCGAGGCAACGTGGCAGGTTCGGAGACATCAAACACGGTCGTTGTGGCATTGCCCGACGTGTCCGCTTCGTATGCGGATATGGAGGCGCAGCCCTTGGCGCCCGGCCTATTGCCGACCTCCGACCTACTACTGCGCGCTTGTCGCGGTCACCGGGTGATCGGCGGACCCCTGCTGTGGTTCGCCCACGATCTCGCGGTGCTGCACCAGCGGCGGCTGGTCGGACGCGGCGGTATCGGTCCGGAAACCGATCCCACCTCGATCATCGAAACAAAGCGCCGCCGAATCGAATTGGTCATGGCCATCGACGACTGGATCGTGCGCTCGGTTCCCCAGCATCGTCTGGGTGCGACCCTGCACACCGAAACGGTCGGATCGGTCATCGACCGCCTCGCGGAGGCTTCGGTTCGGGCGCATCACGCGTTGATGACCCTTGACGCGAATGATGAAATGCTACACGGCGCTTGGCACCATTTAGCCGAATTGTCGGACGCTTACGACGATCTCGTTCGTGATGTGCTCGCCGGTCGGCGTCGGCTGCCCGCCTGGTAAATAGCGAAACAACTGCGCGGTCCGGGCCCCAGGGCGGCCCGGACCGCCATGTTCTGCGCGAAAGATCATTTGCAATCGCAGCGCGCGGAGATGGTTACTTCGGCAGTCGTCGGATGGCCTCCTCGAGCAGTTTCACGGCCTTACCGCACGCATCCGGTGAATTCGACAGATCGGACACCGTGAGCTTCAGTTGCTCGGCATTGTCTTTATCCGTGGGCCGCACCAGGTAGCTGAGATAGCAGTCGTTGCTGGAGCGCGCGCCGGTGACATACGCGGTGAATTCTCCGGCCTGCAGGGATTCGTAGGTCAACTCGCCCTGATCGGGGCGGCTCTGGTCGACCAGGTCGACGCGGACCCAGCCGTCGCGGCCGATGGTCGCACAGGCGTGCGGGGCGCGCTGATGGTCGGCGATATCGCCGACGGTCTCCCGAATCGTGCTGTCCTGCACCACCGAACACGGGTCCACCCGCAGTATCGAATTCGACGGGACCGTCCGCTGCGGCACGTAGGAGGTGAGCTGCTGCGCGACCGCGGTCAGCGCGTCCTCCGCCGCGGTGCAGGCGGTTCCCGGCTGGGCCGCGGGGTCCAGTTCCTCGGCCGACATCCGCAGCGGCACATTCCCGCCGGACTGGGTCACCAGCACGGTGTCGCATTTGTTGTCCGCGGCTCCGGCGCTGAGGATCGGGCCCCAGCCGGCGGTCCGGCCCGTCGGCGTCAACTGGTCCACACCGATGGCGTGGTCGGGAATGTCCAGGTTGTAGTGGACCTTTCGCTGCGCCGAATCGACCACGGTGGTGCCACAGCCGCCCTCGGGCGAGGCTTCCGGATCACCGGTGCGGGTGCCGAGCTTGCCGGGCACCGCCTTGTCGATGACCGCGCAGAAGTCCAGCAGCCGCAGTTCCATGGCCGTCAAGTCCAGTGATGGATCCGTGTGCGGCTGGGCGTGGCCGTCGGTCTGCGAGGACCGGCTCAGCCCCGCCAGCGTGCCACTCACCACCACGAGGCCGGTGACGGCCGCCGCCGCCCAGCCGATCGTGCGCCGCCGCCGACCGGCCAAGCGTGCCAGCTGATCCCGATAGCGGGTCTCCTGCTCACCGCTGGACGCCCACCATTCGGCGTCGGCCCGATGCGACTCGAGGAACTCCAGAACCGGTTGCGGCCACGCCGATTCCGCCGGAATGCGCTCCGCCTGCTCCAGCAGCTGGCGCGCCGACGGGCGATGCGCGTGATCGGGCGCCAGGCAGGACTCCACCAGTTTGCGCAGCGCATGCGGGACCGCCTGCAGATCCGGTGTGGCGGACATGGATCCGGTGGCGGCCAGGACCAGCAGCATGCCGACCGCGTAGATGTCGACGGCGGAGGTCACCGGCTCGCCCTCGGCCTGCTCGGGGGCCACATAGGGCGGCGCGGCGGCGGCTGCGTCCGAAGCGTTCTCGCCATCGCGTGCCCGGGTGAGACCGAAATCGATGATGCGCGGGCCCTCGGGCATCAGCAGGACATTGCCGGGTTTGAGATTCCGGTGCACCAGCACCGCTCGGTGCACCTCGATCAGGGCGGTGGCCAGACCGATCGCCAGCAGGCGCAGCCCCGGCAGCGGCAGCGGACCGCAGGCCGCCACGACCGTCTCGAGATCCGGCGCCGGCAGGTATTCCGTGGCAAGCCAGGGTCGCTCGGCATCCGCGTCACTGTCCACCACGGCCGCCGTATAGGGTCCGGTCAGCTGCCTGGTGGTCTCCAGTTCCCGCTGGAAGCGCGCCCGGAACTCCATATCCACGGCCTGCGAGCGGTGAATCCGCTTGACCGCCACCAGCTTTCCGGTGGGCGTACGGCCCAGCAGCACCCGACCCATATCACCGGTGCCGATGACGGCGATCATATGGTGCGGGCCGATCCAGCGCGGATCGTCGGGCAGCAGTGCCTTCATCGCGGATCCCCCATGATCGCGTACTGCGCCGCCGCCAGCTGCCGGACATCGGTCTCGGTATTGCTGTAGACCACGGCTACATACCCGTCGCGCACCACCACACAGCGATATCGGCGGGCCTGCACAGATTTCGGGTCCGGGCGGGTCGCCTGCGAACAGGTTGCGGCGGTCAGGCCGCGGACATTACGCATCCAGGTGTACTCCGAGTTCTCAGGGTCGGTGGCGAGGTCTCGGCCGTACTGTGCGGCGGCCTTCGAATCCCGCATCCGATACAGGTACTTGTTGTGGGACACCGCCAGCGCCGTCACGCCGCTGCCGGAATATTTGCCGAAAGTGTGCGGTGGCTCCGGTGAGAGCGCCGAGAAGGCGCGGACCCCGAAGGCGGCGAACGTCTTCGGGTCGGCCAGTGGATCACCGGTGCGCACCAGCCGGGTCAGCAGGCCGTCCGGATCGAGCGGCACCGTCGCCGGATCCGGCACGGGGGAGGTGTCGAAGCCGGCCAGCCCTGCCACCTGCTTGCGATAGGTGGTGGTGACCACGTCGACCAGCCGGCCCAGGTCGGGATCCGGCAGCTCGGCGTACACCCGGATCACCACGTTCTTCCACGCCATCAGACTGCCCAGCGACGGCACACCCGGCCGCCAATGACTCAGCGCGGCCGGGAAGGCGTCCACCCCGACCGGCGCGTTGTCGGGACTCGCCTCGAAATCGACCCGGGCCATCTCCGCCGCGGCCGCCGTCGCCGACCGCTCGTCGCGAAATACCGTGAGCGACACCGCCAGATACTTCTGTGGCGGACCCTCACCGGCGGGCCGGTTCGCGGCCGCGATACCGAAGGAACCGGCGACCCCGAAGGGGCGCGCCGCCGCCCGCTGCTGCGGCGAGAGCGCGGTCTCGTGGAAGCCGCGATCGTCGGCCGAGATCCCGCCGCCGCGCACCGTCGTCAGGTCGGGATCGATATCGGTCGCGAAGACGATGTGATCCGCCAGTCGCACCGACTCGGCGAAGATCCCGCGGATCCGGCTCGGCTGCCGATCGAAGTCATTGTCGCCATGAATCGCGTACGGCCCGTAATCCGGTGTATCGCCGTCGTTCCCGCACGCGGTGGCCAGGATCAGGAGGGCGGCGCCAATTCCGGCGGCGCACCATCGCCCGGACCTCAGACGCATGCGTTCCTCTCACCCACCGGTCAGCGGCGGGCCGGCCGTACGTGCAAAACCCGCATCGCACCGAGGCGAGCGGCGCGATCGAGCCACAAACTAGCACCCGGCCGGTGCCGTGTCATGCGCAGCGGTCCCGGCCGAAGCCACTGCCCGCGAACGGATTCGGAACCGGTGCCGGAACCGGCTCCGGCTCAGCCCCGATAGTGCCGGTGGTCGGCCCCGAAATCGTCGGCGACGGTGGCCGCCAGCTCGACGTACGCGCGTTTGGTGGGCTTGCTGAGACGGTGCAGATCGATCTCCGCGCCCTCACCCAGATGTGCGTCGTAGGGGATGATGTGCACTGCGCGGCAACGCGACAGGAAATAGTCGCGGAGCTGATTGATGCCGACATTCGGGGCGCCCGGCCGCGGCAGGTTGATCACCACCACGGCATTCCGGACCAGATGATCGTGGCCGTGCAGCGACAGCCAGTCCAGGGTGGCGGCGGCACTGCGGGCGCCGTCGATGGCCGAGGACGAGATCAGCACCAGGGCGTGCGCCAGATCCAGCACACCCGCCATGGCCGAATGCATCAGGCCGGTACCGCAGTCGGTGAGGATGATGTTGTAGAAGCGCTGCAGGATGCGCGCGACCGCGCGGTACTCCTCCTCGCTGA
This sequence comes from Nocardia sp. NPDC046763, assembly GCF_040645495.1. Taxonomy (NCBI): domain Bacteria; kingdom Bacillati; phylum Actinomycetota; class Actinomycetes; order Mycobacteriales; family Nocardiaceae; genus Nocardia; species Nocardia sp. NPDC046763. Next base: position 235,686 of record NZ_JBEYYI010000004.1, read on the forward strand.
ACGCCTCCGACGCCGCCGGATCCCGCTCACTGGCCAGTACCTCCAGGCGGCTGCTGCCCTGCGAGGTGTGGCGGCGCACATCCGAATACCGCTGAATGTGCTCGTCCAGCAACAGATCCCGCACCGTCGACCGAGTCTGCAACGGCACCCGCTGCGACAATGTCCCGAAGTCCGGGTTCGCGTCGACCGCGATCACCCGGTCCCCGCGAATCGAGGAGAAGATCGAGCCCAACCCCATAGTGGTCGTCGTCTTCCCGACACCGCCCTTCAGCGACAGCACCGCGATCCGATAATCCCCGCGCACGGGCTGCCGGATCCGCGCGACCAACTCCTGCAGCCGGCGCTCCTCCGCCGACATCCCGGGATTGATGGCGCCACCGGACATGTGGTGCACGGCCCGCCGCCACCCCGACTCCGGAGCCTTCTTGGCCCGCCGCATCGGCACATCATCCAGTGAAGGCACGGCACCACCGGCAAACCCGCGCGGTCCTGCCGCACCCCAGGCGCCCGCCCCCGGCCTACCGACCCCCGACTGCCCGGAAACCGGCACACCGTACTGGCCCGGAGCTCCGGCCTGCCCGGGAGCCGAGACGCCGTGCTGCCCTGGAGCACCGGCCTGTCCCGGGGCCATGCCGTACTGTCCGGGACCCGCTGCCTCCGGCTGGCCTGGCGCACCGAGGCTCCCCGGGCCACCGAACCCCTGCTGTCCCGGGCCACCGAACCCCTGCGGTCCCGGACCACCGGTGTGCGGCCCGGTCAACCCGGCGGCTGCCGCCTCGGACATGGGCGCGTTCGCCCACGGATTCGCATCCGGGTTGATGGCGTCCGCGCCACCCGGCATCGGCCCATCCGGCCCCTGCGCCCAGGGATTCAACTGCGGCGGAACAGCACCCGCCGGGAATCCCGGGGTCTGCTGCATCGGCGGCATCCCCGGACCGGGTCGGCCCGGACCATTCGCCTGCGGCCCATTCGGACCCGCGGCTGCTGCCTCGGACATGGGAGCGTTCGCCCAGGGGTTCGCATCCCCATCGGGGTTGCCGGACGAACTGTCAGGATGGTGGAAATTCGGCCCCGGTGCCTGCCCCCACGGATTCGGCTGCGGCGGAACAGGACCCGCCGGGAACCCCGGAGTCGGCTGCATCGGTGGAAGCCCGGAATCAGCTGCCGGCGGCATCCCCTGTGCGCCCGGGAACGGTCCCGGAACCGGCGGCGCGGGCGGCATCCACTGGCCGCCATTACCGGACACCTGCGCGCCAGGCCCCGGAATCTGAGGCAGCGAACCGGATCCGGTGCCCGGTGCCAGCGGACCTGATCCCTGCGGACCGGTTGCTGGAACCTGCGGGATCGGTCCGGTGCTCTGCGGTTGGGTGCCGGGCATCGGGGGAAGGGGCGGGCGGCTGTCGGGTTGGCCGGGGATGGGCGACGTGGAATTCCCTTGCGGTGCAGGGGGTACCGGGTCGCCGGGGCGGGAGTCCGATGGCTGCGGGAGGGGGTCTTCTGCGGCGCGGTGACGTCCCGGGAGCATCGACTGGTCGAAAGCGGCGTTCGGGTCGGTTTGTTCGCCGTCGGTGGGCGCGCCGGTCGGACCGGCCGGCTGGGTCTCGAGCAGCTCGTGTGCGGCGGCCGTCGTGTTCGATACGGGCGCAGCATCATTGCCGCCGGGCGGGCTGGGAATACGTGTGGTGGGGTCGGCGGCGGGGCGCTCGTCGGAGGCATCGTTCGTACCTTGCCGACCCGCCGCGGCGGCCTGGTCGGGGTCCGCGTGGCCGGTGCCATCGGGCTGACGGGAGTCCGGTTGACCTGCGCCGGGGCCGGTTTCGGGGGCCGGGGGGATCGGTGCGCGAGTGGTCGGGACTGCCGGGGCGATGATGCCGGAACCGGTCGCGTCCAGGTCGCCCGGAGCCGGGGGCAGGGGCGGGTGCGACATCTTGGTTGTGGCGTCGGCCGGATCGGCTGCGGTATCGGCTTCGCCGGGGGCCGGGGGCAGTGGCGGGCGCGCGGCACGGAGCGCCGGATCGTTTGCGGCCGAGTCGGCTTCGCCCGGGGAGGGCGGGAGCGGCACCCGGATGGTCGGATCCGCTGGGGGACGCGCGAGGCCGGCCGGGCCGGGAGTACCCGCGGCCGGCCCGGCGAGGGACGCGCCCCGCGAGTGCGACTCGGCTGAACTCGGGCCCTGTGGCGAGTTCGGCAGTGGGGGCGGGGTGAAGTCGGGTTTGGCGTGCTGCGGTGGTGCTGGAGCGGACAGATCGGCCGGATTCGCGGGCTCGGCGGGGGGCGTCGGCGGCGTCGAGAATTGCGGACCCTGCACCGGCCCCAGCGGACCCGAATGCGTGCCCAGCCGAGCCGGTTCGGCACCGGATATGCGCTGCGTCGGATCAACCGGGGGCGTCGGCGGAGGCGAGAATTGCGGACCGGGTGTGGGTCCGAGCGGGACCGAATGCGGGGCCGGGCGAGGCGGTTCCGGCGCGGTCGGGTGCACGGGCTGCCCGCCATTGGCCGGAGGCACGTCGAAGCGAGGCCCCTGCGGAAGGTTGGGCGCCTGGCCAGGATGCGGTGAACCGCCGAAGCCCTGACCGTTGGGCGGCGGCGTCGAGCCTTGTCCGTTGTGCGGCCCGGGTGCAGGGCGCTGGCTGTTCTGCGGGAGCTGGGTCGGGGTTCCGCCATTCGGCGGCTGCGCCGGGCCGTGGCCATTGGGGTGTGGCGGTTGCGGGATGTGGCCGTTGGACTGCTGGTTCGCGCTGCCCGACTGGTCGCCGCCGTGCGGGAGGTTGAAGTGGGTGCCGGGGTCGCGGGTCGGCATCGGGGTGGCCGGCTGCGAGGCCCACGGATTCGGCTCGGCGTCACCGGAGGTGGGATTCGCGGCGGGCGGCTGGGCGGCGGGCCTGGGCGGCGCGTCCTTGCGAGGCTTGCGCCGGCCGAAGAGACCGCGGCCGCCCTTCTGCTCAGGGATGACGTCGTCCTGGGGGAGGTTCTCGACGGGAGCCTCGTAACCGGTTGCGGCGACGTCGCTCTCGGAGAGCCAGGGCGGAAGCATTGGGAGTCCGTCGTTCTCGCGACTCACATCTACCCCCGGTGCTCGATCGATCGTGCAGGACCGGGCGTAGTTTAGCGATCTCCGACGGGTGCGCGCCCGGCATGTCTCGTCCGCCCGGTGGCGCGCTGTGCGGAACCGGCGGCATCGGCCGTGCACAGCGGGGCACCTCACGGCACCCGTATTTGGCCGGGTCTGGGGAAACGGGTAAGCTAGGTCGCTGGTGACTTACATAGTGGTTGTGGCATGTCCTAGTGCCGCCTCCAGTGAGTATGTCACCGGGTTGGCCGCAATGCACCACCAACTTCGGGGCCGACCTGCCGTAATGAGCTTGAACCAACCAGGTTCAGCCTAACCGGGATCGCGGAGGATATGGCGAAGAAGGAAGGGGCCATCGAGGTCGAGGGCCGGGTTATCGAGCCGTTGCCCAACGCGATGTTCCGGATCGAGCTGGAGAACGGTCACAAGGTGCTGGCCCACATCAGCGGCAAGATGCGGCAGCACTACATTCGCATCCTGCCCGAGGACCGCGTCGTCGTGGAGCTGTCGCCCTACGACCTGACACGTGGCCGCATCGTCTACCGCTACAAGTGAGTCACCCCCACGGGTGCCAAAGACTTCCGGGGCGTGAGTCCCGGGTTTTCCCCGGTCAAACCGGCCGGGGAAAAACTGTGTTCACGGCCAGTGAACACCGACCCAGATTGGATCTGACGTGAAGGTTCAGCCGTCCGTCAAGCCGATCTGCGAGAAGTGCAAGGTGATCCGCCGTCACGGTCGGGTCATGGTGATTTGCGAGAACCTGCGCCACAAGCAGCGTCAGGGCTGATTGCGGCCTCGTGCCGTGATCGCCGGGACAGTGGTTTCTTCACGCCCCCGGTCGCTCACCGCCAAGCACCGAACGCGGTTCGGATTGGCAACAAAGAAGAACTCCCAGCACCAGTCGCCGTCGCCGAGTCCCGTAGGGGACGGATGGCGGCCCACCCCCGGTACGGAGGCCGGGGCCCCACTTACGAGGGGACGGACAGGGAGCAGACCTCCGCAAAAGTAAGGAATCGCCAACCATGGCACGTCTGATGGGCGTCGACCTCCCGCGCGAAAAGCGCATGGAGATCGCGCTGACCTACATCTTCGGCATCGGCCGTACCCGCGCCAAGGAGATCCTGGACGTTACCGGCGTCAGCCCGGACCTGCGTTCCAAGGACCTCAGCGATGACGACCTGACCAAGCTCCGCGACTACATCGAGTCGCAGGACTTCAAGGTCGAGGGTGACCTGCGCCGCGAGGTGCAGGCCGACATCCGTCGCAAGATCGAGATCGGCTGCTACCAGGGCATCCGCCACCGCCGTGGCCTGCCCGTACGCGGCCAGCGGACCAAGACCAACGCCCGCACGCGCAAGGGTCCGAAGAAGACCGTCGCCGGCAAGAAGAAGTAGGGATAGCGCATGCCTCCGAAGAGCCGGGCCTCGGGCCCGAAGAAGACTCAGAAGTCGCGTCGCCGGGATAAGAAGAACATCCCGCACGGCCACGCGCACATCAAGAGCACGTTCAACAACACGATCGTGTCCATCACCGACCCCGAAGGCAACGTCATCTCCTGGGCGTCCTCCGGCCACGTCGGTTTCAAGGGCTCGCGTAAGTCGACTCCGTTCGCCGCGCAGCTGGCCGCCGAGAACGCTGCCCGCAAGGCGCAGGAGAACGGCGTCAAGAAGGTCGACGTCTTCGTGAAGGGCCCGGGTTCGGGCCGCGAGACCGCGATCCGCTCCCTCCAGGCCGCCGGCCTCGAGGTTGGCACGATCTCCGATGTCACCCCGCAGCCGCACAACGGCTGCCGTCCGCCCAAGCGGCGTCGCGTCTAGCGGGAAGGAAGAGTAGAAAACAATGGCTCGTTATACCGGCCCTATCACCCGCAAGTCGCGTCGTCTGCGTGTCGACCTCGTCGGAGGCGACCAGGCGTTCGAGCGTCGTCCTTACCCGCCCGGCCAGCACGGCCGCGCGCGGATCAAGGAGTCCGAGTACCTCATGCAGCTGCAGGAGAAGCAGAAGGCTCGCTTCTCGTACGGCCTCATGGAGAAGCAGTTCCGCCGCTACTACGAAGAGGCCAACCGCCAGAAGGGCAAGACCGGCGACAACCTGCTGCGTCTGCTCGAGTCGCGGCTGGACAACGTCGTGTACCGCGCCGGCCTGGCCCGGACCCGTCGTGGCGCCCGTCAGCTGGTCTCGCACGGCCACTTCACCGTCAACGGTGTGAAGGTGGACGTGCCCAGCTTCCAGGTCTCGCAGTACGACATCATCGATGTCAAGCCGAAGTCGCTGGCCACGCTGCCTTTCCAGGTCGCGCGTGAGACCATCGGCGACCGTCCGATCCCGGGCTGGCTGCAGGTCGTTCCCGGCCGTCTGCGGATTCTGGTGCACCAGCTCCCCGAGCGTGCGCAGATCGATGTTCCGCTGCAGGAACAGCTGATCGTCGAGTTCTACTCGAAGTAATAGGTGCGCGTACGCGTGCCGCTGGTTGCGGCCCCGGTGGGCGGGTTTCATCGAAACGAATCCGCCAGGGCCGCAACAGTTCCCAATCGTGAGCGTCAAATGGTGGGCGCTCGAAGGAGGAAGAAATGCTGATTTCACAGCGACCGACGCTGACCGAAGAGGTCGTGTCCGAGAACCGGTCGCGGTTCACCATCGAACCGCTGGAGCCGGGCTTCGGTTACACCCTCGGCAACTCGCTGCGCCGCACGCTGCTGTCGTCGATTCCTGGTGCCGCTGTCACCAGCATTCGCATCGACGGCGTGCTGCACGAGTTCACCACCGTCCCGGGCGTGAAGGAGGATGTCACCGACATCATCCTGAACCTCAAGGGCCTGGTCGTGTCGTCCGAAGAGGACGAGCCGGTCACCATGTACGTGCGCAAGCAGGGCCCGGGCACCGTCACCGCCGGTGACATCGTCCCCCCGGCGGGCGTGACCGTGCACAACCCGGACATGCATATCGCCACCCTGAACGACAAGGGCAAGCTGGAGATCGAGCTCGTGGTCGAGCGCGGTCGCGGCTACGTCCCGGCCGTGCAGAACAAGGCGTCGGGTGCGGAAATCGGCCGGATTCCGGTGGACTCGATCTACTCGCCGGTTCTGAAGGTGACCTACAAGGTCGAGGCCACCCGTGTCGAGCAGCGCACCGACTTCGACCGGCTCATCCTGGATGTCGAGACCAAGAACTCGATCTCCGCGCGGGATGCGCTGGCGTCGGCGGGCAAGACCCTGGTCGAGCTGTTCGGTCTCGCGCGCGAGCTGAACGTCGAGGCCGAGGGCATCGAGATCGGCCCCTCGCCGGCCGAAGCGGACCACATCGCTTCGTTCGGTCTGCCGATCGAGGACCTGGATCTCACCGTGCGGTCGTACAACTGCCTCAAGCGTGAAGGCGTGCACACCGTCGGCGAGCTGGTCGCCCGCACCGAGTCGGACCTGCTGGACATCCGCAACTTCGGTCAGAAGTCCATCGACGAGGTCAAGGTCAAGCTGCACTCGCTCGGCCTGTCCCTCAAGGATTCTCCGGCTTCCTTCGATCCGTCCTCCGTCGTCGGCTACGACGCGGCCAGCGGCACCTGGAGCGACAGCGGTTCGTTCAGCGACACCGACAACGGCGAGCAGGACTACGCCGAGACCGAACAGCTTTAGGTCATTCGGGGTGTAGCGCCCCGAATCGGCCTTCAACACAGGAGATTCAAACAATGCCCAAGCCCAAGAAGGGTGCCCGCTTCGGCGGGACGGCGTCGCACCAGAAGGCGATCTTCGCCAACCTGGCGACGGCGCTCTTCGAGCACGGTCGCATCACGACCACCGAGGCCAAGGCCAAGGCGCTGCGCCCCTACGCCGAGAAGCTTGTCACCAAGGCGAAGGGCGGCAGCCTGGCCGACCGTCGCGAGGTCATGAAGGTGATCCGCTCCAAGGACGTCGTGCACGCCCTGTTCGCGGAGATCGGTCCCTCGTTCGAGGGCCGTGAGGGTGGCTACACCCGCATCATCAAGACCATCCCCCGCAAGGGTGACAACGCTCCGATGGCGATCATCGAACTGGTCCGCGAGAAGACCGTGACCAACGAGGCGGACCGTGCCCGTCGTGTCGCCGCTTCGCAGAAGGCTGCCGAGGCTCCGGCCGAGGCCAAGGCCGAAGAGGCTGTCACCGAGGCTCCGGCCGAAGAGGCTGCCGCCGAGGCTCCGGCCGAAGAGGCTGCCGCCGAGGACAAGGCCGCGGAGTAATTCCGCACCTTTCGGATTCATGAGTGAGCCCGCCGTCCCCTCCGGGTCGGCGGGCTTTCTCCATGTTAACCAGGAGATCGCTGTGACCGTGGAGGATCCGACGCCCGAACCGGTTTCGATTCGGGTACGGCTGGACATCAGTTACGACGGCACCGATTTCACCGGCTGGGCGCGCCAGCCCGGCCTGCGCACCGTGCAGGGCGTGCTCGAGGACGCGCTGAGCAAGGTGCAGCGCGAGCCCATCCAGCTCACGGTGGCCGGGCGCACCGACGCGGGCGTGCACGCGGAAGGTCAAGTCGCGCACTTCGATACGCACACCGAGGTGGACGGCCCCAAGCTGGTGCACCGGCTGGCGCGCTTCCTGCCGAAGGATGTGCGCGTCAAGGCGGCCCGCCTCGCGCCGCCCGAGTTCGACGCCCGCTTCTCCGCCATCCGCCGCCACTACGCCTACCGTCTGACCACGGCTCCCTTTGGCGCGGAACCGCTTCGGGCGCGCAGTGTCGTCCCCTGCCGCCCGGGCCCCGATGTCGACGCCATGCGTGAGGCGTCACGAAAACTGTTGGGCCTGCACGATTTCGCCGCCTTCTGCCGCCGCCGTGAGGGTGCGACGACCATCCGCGAACTGCAGCGCTTCGACTGGGTCCAGGACGGCGATCTGCTGACCGCCTATGTCAGCGCCGACGCGTTCTGCTGGTCCATGGTCCGGAGCCTGGTCGGCGGGATCCTTGCGGTGGGGGAAGGCCGTCGCACTCCCGCCTGGATCGCCGGTTTGCTGAACGAGCGCGAGCGCTCTAGCTCTGTCACCGTGGCCCCGGCCCACGGCCTGTCGCTGATCGCGGTCGACTACCCGGACGAGGCCGACCTGGCCGCCCGCAATGCCCAGACCCGCGAGGTCCGCACTGTTCCCGACCCCGAAGGCTGCTGCGGCGACTGACTCGTCCTCGACCGGTGGTACACGCAACCGGCCGGCCGAGCGCTGACACACGACCGCGCCGACACCGGGTTCCCGCCAACTGGCGTGCGGTCTCGGCCGTTTCGGGCCTTCGGAAGCACCCGCGCACCCGGGCCGGACCACATGCGTGGGCTGCATCGTCCAACCACCGGCCGGCGGCGCGTTCGGCCGCGGCGTGAGTTGGCGCGAAACGTGAAGGGCGACCTTCTTTTCGGTTCGGGGTGTGAAGTTTCGTTTCGCGGTGTGGCGGCCGGGGCGCGGGCGGATAGTCCTCGGTATGGGGAAATCGAAGCGTGGCCGCGGGGGTCGAAACCACAAGGGCGGGTGTGGCGGCGGGCGACGGCCGGAGCGGGTGCTCGTGCCGGACGAGGATGAGTTCGCCGGGTTCGACGGACAGGGCTTCGATCTGCGGGAGCCGATCGACCAGGTGCTGGCGGACGCTGCCGAGTTGGGGGATCACACCGATCCCCTACAGGTCGAATTCCTGGTCGCCGATCTGCTAGCCGGAGGCGACGAGGATTTGGGGTTCGCCAAGCTGTTCGGTGCGTGGGCGGTGCTCGTGCTCGAGGAGCGGGCGACCTCGGAGGCCTTGGGTACGCTGCGCGTCCTGGCCCGGCTCTCGACCGCCGAATTGTCGCGTGCGGCACGGGCTGCGGCGGATCGGCTCGAGGCGCAGGGGGTGAGTGTGCCGGGCTGGTCGGTCCGTTCGGCCGCACCGCTGCGGGCGGTCGCGTGCACCCGCTCGACTGCCAGGGGCGCTTCGGTGCTCGTTGGCAGTTTCGAACGTGCGGACCGCATCCATACCTTCCTGGTCTGGATGTTCCATGACGGTGGGGAGGCCGCGCAGGTCATCGACCTGCTCCCGGGCGATCGGACGGCTGTGGCACGGCAGTTGGCCGGCACGGACCTGCCCGGCGTCACGGAGCGGTTGTCGCCGTGGGAGTTTCGCCGTCAGGTGGAGGCGGCGCTGGATCGGCGGGCGTGTCGGGAGCGCGCGGCGCTGATGGCGGATCTCGATGCGTTCGACGATCCGGACGACGACCCGGAGGACGATCTGCCGCCGTATGCGCTCGCGGCGACGGTGCTGCGCGCACAGCTGCGGACGATCGACTCGGACGTTTGATGTGGTTCGGCCCGCACAGGCAGGCGGGTCGGCGAATTCGATGTCGGGTGGAAATGACGGCCCTGTGATTGCGGATGGGGGTTTGCGTGAAAGTGCAAGTCCGGGATGAAGATTCGTGGTGCGAGTTGCGGGGAATGGGGAAATTCGGGCGATGTGATGAAAGTTGGATGTTGTTAAGGGAATTCGAGGATCGGGGCGGGCGTGGGGTGCGAGAATCGGGCGATGAGGGGCGGCGTCGAGCCCGCGGTGATGGAGGTTCGGTCCACACCGGAGGTTTCGCAGCAGGAGACTTTCGAGGAGTGGGAGGCCGTTGTCGCAGCGGCCTACGTTCCGCTGGTGGTGACACCGGTGCGGTCGGGGGAGTTCCGGGCGCGCATCGTGCAATCGCGATTCGACGGCATCGATGTGTCCATGGTGACGGCCAGCGAGCAGCACCTCAGCCGGATACCACGGCTCATCCACGAGCCCGAGGAACCCATCCTGTTCGCCAGCGTGACCACACACGGGCACGGCTGGCTGGAGCAGGACGGGCGGGTGGGGGAACTGGCCGACGGCGGGCTCACCCTGCACGTCAGTTCCCGGCCCTTCAGCGCGCATTTCGAGCAGTCCTGGGGCGTGGTGGCGGTGCAGGTGCCGCTGGCGGAGGTGGTGGGGGCGTCGGGGGTGCCGGCGGACCGGCTGCCGACCGCAGTGCGCTTCCCGCCCGAGGGGGCGGCCGGCATCGTGGGCCGCTTCTTCTGCGGCCTGGCGCAATTGCAGCACACCGCACCGGACCAGGCGGCGGTGCTGGCCAAACACGGTACGGGACTGCTCGCTTCGGTGGTGCAGCTGGCGGCGGGCGACCTGCCGCGCGACGAACCCGCGCAGACGCTGGCCAAACAGCGGGCGCTGGCGTTCATCCAACGCCATTACGCCGACCCGGAACTCACCATCGATCAGGTGGCCGGCGCCTGCGCGGTATCGCGCCGCACCCTGTACCGGTTGTTCGAGCAGGGCGAGGACGGTGTGGCGGCCATGCTCCGGCGCATGCGGGTCGAGCGTGCCCTGGCCCTGATCCGCACCGATCCGACTCGGCCGCTGCTGTCCGTGGCCCAGGCGTCGGGCTTCATGTCCGAGCGGCAGTTCTATCGCGCCTTCAAACGCGAAATGGGGATGACCCCTGGCGAATTCCGGTCGAGTCCTCCCTGATCAGGAGGTGTATCGGGGCTGTCGCCAATTGACAGTGATCTGGCACGCCGGGGCAGTCACAGCGGCGCGGCGGATTGGAATACTGATGAGGCGCCGCCCGGTCGCCGCCTTCGAGCCGCCGGCGACCGGGCAGGCGGCCTATCCGGATCGGCTTGTTTACCAGGACAATCCGGGCGACCGGTCCGTTTTGTCGGATCGGTCGGCTTCATTCGCAGTTTCCCGGCGGCCGGTAGTGGAATGATGCACGGTGTGGGTATTGCGTCCACTGCCAGCGCCGAAGTCCGTACGACCTCAGAGGTTTCCGCGCGGCAGGCATTCGAGCAGTGGGAGGCCATCGTGGCCGACGCGGTGCTGCCGTCGATCTGTGAGCCGCTCGGCAAGGGCGAGTGGCACGGCAAGCTGCGCTTCACCCAGTTCGATCACTCCAGTCTCACCATGATGACCTCGAGCGCGCAGCGAGTGGTGCGCACCAAGCGCCAGCTCGACCAGGCCGCCGGGGACTTCCTGCTGGTGAACATTGTTGTGGAGGGCGCGAACTGGACCGAGCAGAACGGCCGGATCACCGAGGGCGGGGCCGGGACCATCGCCTTCTACGACAGCGCCCGCCCGATCGAGAGCCGCACCACCGAGAACGCGGTGTCCACGATCGTGCGCGCGCCCATGGCCGCGGTGCTCGATCATGCCGGGCTGGTGCGCGACGAGCTACCGATCGCCAAGGCGCTGCCCGCCACCGGGGCGATGGGCGTGGTGGTCGACTTCTTCCGCGGCATGGCGGCCCTTCCGGTCAAGGAAACCGACCGTGCCGCACATGCTCTCGAATCGCAGATCACGGCCATGCTCTCCTCGGCGGTGCTGCTGGCCAACGGGCAGAACTCGCCGGCGCCGGCCGATTCGCTCTACACGCGCCAGCAGGTGCTGTCGGTGCTGCGCCAGCGCTATACCGATCCGGATCTGACCGTCGATGAGGTGGCGCACGCCTGTCTGGTATCACGCCGCACGCTCTATCGGGTGTGCGAGGACATCGGCGGCCCCGCCGCACTGGTGCGCCGCATGCGGGTCGAACATGCCCGGCGGCTGTTGCGGGCCGACCCGACCCGGCCGCTCTCGGCGATTGCCGCAGCTTCCGGATTCGCCACCGATCGCCATTTCTACCGCGCATTTCGCCAGGAAACCGGGGTGACGCCTGGTCAATTTAGGTCACAACTGGACGCAGGCACGCGCGGTCGGTAGTACGGCACGGTATGTCGCTGTGACCGGCTCGCGTTCGGCGAAGGGTGATTGCACATCATCCGATCCCCGTCGAAGGAGCCGACGTGCCGACGAAGGTACGAGTCGCAGCCGTCCAGGCCGAGCCACGATGGCTGGATCTGCGTGCCGGTGTCCAGCAGACCATCGAGTTGATCGAGGACGCCGCCGCTGACGGCGCGCAGCTGGTGGCCTTCCCGGAGACCTTCCTGCCCGGGTATCCGTGGTGGTTGTGGCTGGAATCGGTGAGCTGGGGCCAGGGGTTCTTCGCGCGGTATCGTACGAATTCGATGACGGTGGGCCGCACCGAGTTCCGGCGCATCGCCGACGCCGCGCGGCGGCATCGCATTCACGTGCTGCTCGGCTTCAGTGAACGCAGTGCCGACGCGCTCTACCTGTCGCAGTGCCTCATCGATGATCGCGGGGTACTGCTCGGAGTCCGTCGCAAGCCTGAGCTGACGCCCCTGGAGCACAAGATCTTCCGCAGTGGCGAGCCCGGCGAGTCGCAGGTCTTCCGCACCGGCATCGGACGCATCGCGGTGCAGGGCGGCTCCGAGCAGTTACGTCTGCCGGCGCGGCGGGAGCTGGAGCGCACCGGCGCACAGATCCATGTGGTGTCCTGGCCGGGCTTCATCGTGGCGCGGGACGTGGATTGGGGTGTGCGCGTGAACAATGCGGCCACGCTCTGGTACGCGGTGGTCGGGCACCTGAACGTGGTCGCGGCGTGTGCGGTGATGGATGTGGCGGGCGGTGAGAGCCGCCGGGGTTCGGAGCCGACCAAGCAGCTGGTGCGCGGGCCGGGCGGGCATGCGCGCATCTTCGCGCCGGGCGGCGAGGAACTGGCGTCGCCGCTGGCCGGGCACGAACAGGGTTTGCTGTACGCCGATCTGGAGCTGGACCTGAGTTTCCAGTCCGCGGCCTAGTGGTATCACTGCGTACCGCTCCGATGTATTGGCTCGATTTCCCCCGATCTGACACACTCTCCCGAGTATTCGGCTGTACATGGGCCGACCATTGTCATCGAGGGATGGGGAGTGGAACGGTCAGAAGCGGTCGATCGGATCGAGGTGCGGTCCGGACCGGAGCAGTCGGCGGCGGAGGCATTCGAGCGCTGGGAAGCGCACGTGAGCGATGCCTATGTGCCATTGGCGGTTTCACCAAAACCGACCGATCGTTTTGTTGGCCATATCGAACGCGCTCGATATCGCGACCTCGATCTGACCGTCGTCGGATCCTCTACTCAGCTCATCCGTCGCACCGATCGGCTGATAGCGCAGGCGAATGACGAGTATCTGATCGCGAGTATTCCGCTTTCGGGTCACGGCAGCCTGCAACAGGACGGCCGGGTGGCGGATGTCCGTCCCGGTTCGATCGTGTTCTACGACACCACTCGTCCCTATCAGTGGAACTTGCAGCAGGAGTGGGAACAGGTCGTGGTGCAGGTCCCGCTGAGCCGGCTGCGCGATCACTACGGCGTTTCCAATCCCGAAGTCCCCACGGCCACTGTGTTTTCCAATGGAACCGCGCCGGGAATCGTGGCGCAATTCTTCCGGGGCGTCGCGGGATTGCAGCGCACCGATCCGGCCGGGGCGGCACTGCTGGCCGAACCGGGCATGGATCTGCTGGCGGCAGCGGTGATCGCGGCGTCCGGTCGCACTCCACACGACCAGTCCGCGGACGCCCTCAACCGGCAGCGGGTGCTGGCCTTCATGCGCAGCAACTGTGCGGATCCGGATCTCGGAGTCGATCGAATCGCCGAGGGCTGCCGCATGTCGCGGCGTACTCTCTACCGGGTGTTCGGCGAGTTCGAGGGTGGACCGGGAACGGTGCTGCGCCGTATGCGAATCGAACGTGCCTGCGACCTACTACGAAATGCGCCACAGTTGCCGCTTTCGGCTGTTGCGAAAGCTTCGGGATTCCTCACCGAGCGTAGTTTCTACCGCAGCTTCCGCTTGGAAATGGGTACGACTCCGGGGGCTTTTCGTACCCTGGCATGATCAGTCGGTGATTCGGCACTCGTCGCCATTGTTTTGCCGGAAACTCTTGGCAAGCATCACGTTCCATGAGGGAACAGCGATGAGGATTACGGTGCGAGTCGCCGCCGTCCAGGCCGAACCCAGCTGGCTGCGGCTGTCCGACGGCGTGGAACAGGTCGTCGAACTGATCCGAGCAGCAGCGACGCAGGGCGCCCGGCTGATCGCATTCCCGGAGGCGTTTCTCCCTGGATATCCCTGGTGGCGCTGGATCGATACCAATCAGTGGAATGTCGAATACTCGACTCGGTGCCGTGAGAATTCGATGACTCGGGATGGCGTGGAAATGCGCGCGATCACCGGCGCCGCCGCCGCGCACGGCATTCACGTCGTCCTCGGATTCGGTGAACGGCAGGATCGGCGAATCTATATGTCGCAGGCCGTGATCGACGATTCTGGCGAGTTGCTGTCCGTGCGCCGCAAGGCCGGTTTGAACAGCGTGGAACGCAAGATATTCGCCTCCGGAACCCCGAATCTGCCTGCGGTGCACCACACTCCGATCGGCAAGTACGGCGCGCTGTCCGGGCAGGAGAACCAGCGGCCGCTGCTCACCCGCGCGCTGCGCGCCGACGAGGAGCAGATCCACGTGGCCGCCTGGCCCGGCAGTCCGTACGCCGATGCGGCAGGGCCGGATTCGAGCACCACGGTCAGCCGGATGTGCGCGCTGGAGGTCGGCGCCTTCGTGCTCGCGCCCACCGCGGTGGTGGGGGAGCCGGCGTTCGACGGTATGGGCGGCGCCCCCCGGATCAGCGGCCCCACCGGCCGCGCCCGCATCTATGCCGCGGACGGCAGCGAAGTGGTGACCCCGCTCGAGGAGGGCGAGGGGGGCATCCTCTACGCCGATCTGGACCTGGACGCCGACAGCGCCGACGCCCAGCAGTACGACTCCGCCCGGGCCACGCGTGACTGCGGGGACCGCGACCCCGTCCCCGCCCGCCGCGGGTCCCGTCGGGTCGCCTCCGGCTGGCAGTCCGACCCGGACCGCTGGGCGCTGCCCATGTCCCTGGGCACGTATCCCGGAGGCATCGCCGCCTGCTGAGGGCTAGCTCCGCACGAGGCGGGCGATGGCGTCGGTGGCTTCCTTGATCTTGGCCTCGGCCTCGGGGCCGCCGGCGACGGCCGCGTCGACCACGCAGTGACTGATGTGATCCTCGAGCAGGCCCATGGCAACGGCCTGGAGGGCCTTGGTCATGGCCGAGACCTGGGTGAGGATGTCGATGCAGTACTTCTCCTCCTCGACCATGCGCTGCAGGCCACGGGCCTGGCCTTCGATGCGGCGCAGGCGCTTGAGGTAGTCGTCCTTGGCGGTGATGTAGCCGTGGGTGGCGTGGTCGTGGCAGGACTCGGCGGCTTCGGCGGGCGCAGCCGGGTCTGTGGTCGCGGTCTTGTCGATGGTCACCTGCGCTGTCCTCACTCCCGGGCGTTAATACCCCCCTAGGGTACATGGTTTGCCCTGGTCCCACCACTCGCGCGCGCATGCGCGAGAATCGTGGGCATGAGTGAGGATCCACGGGCAACGCTCGCCATCATCGGAGGCAGCGGGTTCTACGACTTCTTCGGCGATGACGCGACCACGGTCGAGGTCGAGACCCCTTACGGTGCGCCCAGTGCGCCCATCACCATCGGTCAGGTGGAGGGGCGATCGGTGGCGTTCGTGCCGCGGCACGGCCGCAAACACGAGTTCTCGCCGCACACCGTGCCCTACCGCGCCAATATCTGGGCCCTGCGTTCGCTGGGCGTACGCCGCATCTTCGGCCCGTGCGCGGTCGGCAGCCTGCGTGCCGACTGGGGCCCGGGCACCGTGTCCGTGCCGGACCAGCTGGTGGACCGCACCTCCGGTCGCGCCCAGACCTTCTACGACACCGGCGGCGTGCACGTGGCCTTCGCGGACCCGTACTGCGAGGAGCTGCGTTCGGCGGCGATCGGTGCCCTGGGCGACGAGCTGCCCGCGCACGATCACGGCACCATGGTCGTGGTGGAGGGCCCGCGCTTCTCCACCCGCGCCGAGAGCCGCTGGTACGCCGGACAGGGCTGGGCGCTGGTCAATATGACCGGGCACCCGGAGGCCGTGCTCGCCCGCGAGCTCGAAATGTGCTACTCCGCAATCGCTCTCGTGACCGACCTGGACGCGGGCCTGGAGACCGGTGAGGGCGTCAGCGCCGCGGCCGTCTTCGCCGAGTTCGAGCGCAACCTGGTGCCGTTCAAGGCGCTGGTGCGCCGCGCCGTCGCCGCCGTCGAGGGTGACGACACCTGCGACAAGTGCCGCGTGCTGACGGGCACCGGCGTGCAGCTTCCCTTCGAGCTGCCCTGAGCTCCCCCGCCTCCCCGGCGCCTTCGGCGGACGGCTGAGAGCCGTCCGCCGAAGGCAACCCGTGCCGTCGGTTGGGTGCGAAACCGATCCTGGGCGTCCCCGGCGAGTTACCCGGATCGGCGCGAAATCAGTTGTTGCGTCTGATTCGAAGAGACCTGAATGAGAATGTGGTCGCGACGTTGTCCAGCGGACCTGAGCGGAGGCCGGTCGAATAGGCTGGAACCATGAATGCGGGCGGTCCCGACCCCGTGCGTGTGTTGCTGACCGGCGCGGCCGGTTACTTGGGCTCCCATGTGCACCGTGCTCTGCTGGCGGCAGGTCACGAGGTCGTCGCGATCGATGCCTTGCTCGAGACCGTGCACGGTGCGAATGCCGCTGGCCCCGAGGATGTTTCCCGCATCGATGTCCGTGACCAGGACGCGCTGGAACACCTGCTCGCCGATATCGATGTGGTCTGCCACCTGGCGGCGGCCGTACCGCTGCCGCGGCTGCGGGGCGCGATCGAGCCGGTGCCCGCCGACTCCTCGAATCTCGCTGCCCCGCAGGATGTTCCGTGTCCGCGCCGCGTCTCGGTGGACAGGCGGCGCGGCAGCGGGCGGGCGGGCGCGGAGGGCATGCGCTGGGCCGGGCTCTACGCCGCGCACAATGACGTGGGCACAGCCGTCCTGCTGGCCGCCATGGAGCGGGCCGAGGTGCCGCGGCTGGTGCTCGGGTCCTCGGTGGCCGTATACGGCGAGGGCCGGTATCGGGGCGTGCGCAGCGGGCCGTTCTATCCGGGGCTGCGGCGGCCCGTTGACCTGGATCGGGGATTGTTCGATCATCGCGCGCCCCGGTCGGGGGAGGTGCTCACCTGGGAGCCGATAGGGGAGGACGCGCCATTGCGGCCCCGGAGCGCCTATGCGGCAAGCAAAGTCGCGCAGGAGCGCTACGCGCTGGCGTGGGCCGCCAATACCGGCGGGGATGCCGCGGTGCTGCGGTATCACCAGCTCTACGGCGAGCCGGTGGCGGATGGCCGCAGGGTGCGGTCGGCGGAATCCGGTGTGGTGGCGCATTTTCGGGCCGAGCTGGTGGCGGGGCGCCCGCCGCAGGTGTTCGAAGACGGCGGTCAGGTGCGGGATTTCGTGCATGTGCGGGACGCGGCGGTGGCCACCGTTGCGGCCGTGGAACGCCGGCTGCCCGGTTTCGTGCCGTTGAATATCGCCTCGGGGCGGCCGCTCACGCTGTGGGAGGTGGCCTCTGTCTTGGCCAGGGCGATGGACGGGCCGACCCCGGTGGTGACGGGTCAATGCCGCGTCACCGATATCCGCCATGTCGTCGCGCATCCGGAAAGAGCCCGGCAGGCACTGGAATTCACCGCGCGCACCCAGCCCGCCAAGGGGTTGGCCGACTATGCCGCGCGCGGGATCGGGCGGCGCTGACCGCCCAGCCGATAGGCTCCCGGCATGGATACCCCGCTGCGGCTCGAGGTGGTCATTGCCAGTGTGCGTCCCCAGCGGTTCGCGCCGGTCGTCGCGGACTGGTTCCTACGCCGCGCCCGCGCCGACGCGGATTTCGAGGTGGGCGTCATCGACCTCCTCGACACTCCGCTGCCGCTGGACCTCACGGAGTCCGACGAGGTGCGGGCGTTCCGGCAGCGGGTCGAGGCCGCGGACGCGTTCGTGGCCGTCACCTCCGAGTACAACCACGGCTACCCGGCCTCGCTGAAGACCGCCTTCGACAGCGTCAAGCGCGAATGGCGCGGCAAGCCCATCGGTTTCGTCAGCTACGGCGGTCTGTCGGGCGGGCTGCGCGCGGTCGAGCAGCTGCGGCAGGTGGTCGCCGAGATCCATATGGTCTCCATCCGCGAGACCGTGAGTTTCCATGAGGCCAAACGCAAGTTCGATGCCGACGGTGAGACCCGGGATGGCGCGGCCATCGACGCCGCCGATCGCATGCTGCGTCAGCTCGCCTGGTGGGCGGCGGCGTTGCGCACCGCCCGCGCCGCGGATCCGTATCCGGGCAGCTAGCGCGCGAGCGCGACGGCGGCGCGGGGCCGTCCGATGTAGGTGGACTCGCGGGGGATGGAGACCAGGGTCAGGGGCACCTCGGTGGTGCCGGTGCGCAGGATGATCCGGTTGCCGGCGGCGGCGGGCTGGCGGATGGACAGGTCGGGTCTGGTGCCGGGCCAGCCGAGGGGGTCTCCGGTGAGGTAGATGGTGGTGACGCCGGCGTGGGGTGCCGGGGCCAGGACGCCGTCCACCAGGGTCGCGGTGAAATCGGCGTCGGACTGGTGGGTTTCGACGGCGATGCTGAGGCGGTCCGAACTGCCGATGGTTGTGACCAGCTGCTGCCAGGCCGCGGGGCGGTCGGTGCGGATGAGGATGCGTTCGCCGACGGCCAGCGCGCGGAAGACGATCTGCTGGGCGAGATAGAGCTCCCCGGCCAAGTGGACGCTCGAAATACCCTGCCCGACAAGGCGGATGGCGACGCCATTGCCGTCGTCGTCGGAGCCGAGCAGCTGGCCGCATCCGGCGGAGGGCAGCTGCAGGGCCTCGATCCCGGCGATGTCGCGGATCTCGGTGGGCACGGTGTCGTCCAGGCCCGGCGCGGCGAAGGGGAGATGCGCGAGCAGCCCTTCCCGGTGGCGGCCGTTCATGGAGATCATGTGCTGCTGCACCGGTTCGTCGGGCAATTCCCGGGCGGTGAGCCGCCAGGCCGCGCCGATGCGCACGGTGTCGGCGTTGCGGCCCGGGCGCAGCCGCACGGCCACCGTGGTGCCGCGTGAGGCGGGCACCCACAGCTGGGCGAGCAGATCGGAGGCCAGCTGCCGGGGATCCACGGCCGCACCGATGTTCACGCCGTTGCCGAGTTCGGCGTAGCGCCAGCGCTGGGTCAGTTCGCCCGGGTCGACGCCCGCGGTGACCTGCAGGGCGGCCTGCCGGATCTCGGGCGCGGTGAGCAGTCGGGCCGAGCAGTCGGCGTCCTCGAGGGTGCGCACGATGCGCTGGGTGGCGATGGTGACCGCCCGGCACGCGCCGGTCAGCCCGCCGCCGCGCCGGGCCGCGGCCTCAGGGCAGATGATCGGGTCGAAGGCGATGGCCAGCCATACCGTCCGGTGCGCGGTGGCGGGCAGCGGGCCGAGCAGGGTGTCGTAGATCGCGCCCGCTGGTGTGCCGGAGCGGCTGCGGAAGCCGTGCGAGACGATGTCGATGCCGGACAGCAGAATGTCGTGCCGGTTCAGGCTTTTCGCGAGTTCCGGCAGTGGCAGCAGATGGGTGGACTGCACGGTGGAGCGCCCGAGCCGGGTCAGTCCACCCTTGGGTGCGAGCACCTCGACGACCGCCACCACGCGGCCGCCGTCCCGGTAGAGCCCGAGCGACCGCCCGTCGGGGGCGCGGAAATCGATGAGGTCGGCGGGCGGGTGGTCGCGCCGGGTGCGGAAGCGGCCGCGGGTGGCGATCCAGTCGGAAACGGTCCGTTTGCCCAGCGGTAGCAGAAGAACCAGACCGACCACTATGCCGAGAGTGAGTGCGGCCCACCACGCCAGCCCGCACCGCGCGCCGAGGACCAGAACGACCAGTCCGGCAACCTGAGCCCAGATCAGGTTCGCGAGGGAGATCCGGCCGAGCAATGGCCGCGTCGCCGTCTCCCCGGATTCGATCGTCATCGTCGGTCCCCGGCTCCCCGATATCGGCCCCGCGCGCTGCCCCAGTGCGCTCGCGCAGCGGCCGAGTGCGTATGAATGTCCTTGTAACTGTACTGTGTTCGACGAACGCAACGACTTGCCGGGGACTTGGATGCCTTCGAAACCCACGACCCGATGGCAGGTGAGCGGTTATCGCTTCCTGGTCCGTCGCATGGAGCACGCCCTGGTTCGCCGGGACGTGCGAATGCTGCACGATCCCATGCGTTCACAGTCGCGGGCGTATGCCGCCGGACTCATCCTCGCGTGTGTCGCGCTGGCGGGTTGCGGAGTGTTGGCTCTGCTGCGGCCGCAGGACCGGATCGGGTCCAACAAGATCCTCATCGGCAAGGACTCCGGCGCGGTCTACGTGGTGCTCGACAATGTGGTGCATCCGGCGCTGAACCTGGCCTCGGCGCGCCTGGCCGCCGGCGATGCGGTCAAGCCCGCGACCGTGCAGGAGTCCCAGCTGGCCGAGAAACCGCGCGGGCAGCTGATCGGCATACCGGGCGCGCCGACCTCCTTGAACCTCACCGGCGGTGACGGCCGCACCTGGACGGTGTGCGACGTGCTGTCCAATGACGGCAGCCGCTCTCTCACCACCTCGGTGCTGGCCGGCGATACGGGCAAGGCGGACAAGATATCTCACCTGACGTCCGATAAGGCGCTGTTGGTGCAGGGCCGGGTCCACACCTACCTGATCTACGACGATCAGCGCGCCCGGATCGATCTGAACGATCGGGCCGTGGTCGATGCCCTCGATCTGCGCGGCCAGACCCCACGCCCGATCAGTGACGGCCTGTTGAACGCGATTCCCGAAGTGCCGCCGCTGGTTCCGCCGCGTATCGAGAATGCCGGCGCCGCACCGGACTACCCGCTCGGCGACCACCGGATCGGCGATGTCGTGCAGGTGCGGACCGACAGCAAGTACTACGTGGTGCTGCCCGACGGCCTGCAGCCGGTCTCGGCGCTGACCGCCGACATCATCCGGAATGCCTACCGCGCCAGCGCCGCCGACGACTTCATCGCGCAGGCCGATCGCACCGGCGCGCCGGTCTCCTCGGCCCTGCAGGTGTCGAAGTATCCGGGCCGGGCGCCGGTCCTGGTGGACGGCAAGGATCAGCCCGTCGACTGCCTGTCCTGGAAGCCGGTCGGTTCCGCCGAGGCGTCCGACGGCAGCAAGCACGCCGAGCTGGCCGTGCTCACCGGGCACGCGGTACCGATTCCCGACCGCGCCAGGCTGGTTCCGCTGGCGCAGGCCGACGGCAGCGGCCCAAATGTGGACAGCTTCTATATGAAGCCGGGCGCGGGGGCGTACCTGCAGTCCACCGGTATCGAGCCGGACAGCCAACGCCACGACAGCCTGTTCTTCGTGTCCGACTACGGAGTACGGTTCGGGATCGAGAATCTGGATTCCGCCAAGGCCCTGGGCATGGATCCGGAGCAGGAGCGGCCGGAACCGGCGCCGTGGCCGATTCTCGGATTGCTCGCTCCCGGACCGACTCTCGGCCGGGACGCGGCCATGGTCGCCCACGACGGGGTCGCGCCCGATCCGAATCCCGCCAGGGAGCCGGTGAAAACCAAAGCGCCGAACGGCAACTGAGCTCAGGCGTCGGTCCCATCGAGTTAGGCGTCGGTATCCCGCACGCCGAACCTGCGGCGCAGCGGGAACGAGGCCAGAAAGCCGAGCGCCAGCAGCAGCGCGACGACGCCGGTGCCGATCAGGGCGACATCGCGTGGTGTGTGGTCGGGTGTGGGCGGCGGCGTGGGCAGGGCGAGCTGCTGATCCCGCGGTCCCGCGGGTCGCTTGGGCGGCAGGCTGTCTCGCACCTCGGCGGTGAGCGCGGCCACGGGATCGACTGTGCCGTAACCGATGGCCGGATTCCAGCCCTCACCCGGCGCGTGCGCGGTGGCCTCGATGCGCTCGATGACCCCGGCGGCGCGCATATCCGGATAGCGGGCCCGCACCAGCGCGGCCACGCCCGAGACCTGCGGCGCGGCGAAACTCGTTCCGCTGTAGGGGACGATCTGTCCCTGGTTGGTCACCTTGGCCGTAGTGAGCCCGGTGTTGCGGGGATCGACCGAGACGATGTTCTCGCCCGGCGCGGCCACCCCCACCCACGGCCCGGGGACGGTGAACTTCGACGGCTGGCCGAAGGCGTCCACCGAACCGACCGACAGCACATACGCGTCCCACCAGGCCGGCACCACATACGACGCGACGTGCTCCCACGGATCGTCGGTGGGATGCAGGGGATCCTGGCCCGGATTGCTCGCCTTGCAGGTATCGGTATTGCCCGCCGAGGCCACGATGACCACGTCCTTCTCGACGGCCGCATACCGCACCGCCGCGCCCAGCGCGCCCATCTCCGCGCCGGCGGGCTCGGTGGTGAGGCAGGCGACCAGGGAGATATTGATGACCCGTGCGCCCGCGTC
The DNA here is from genome assembly GCF_040645495.1 of Nocardia sp. NPDC046763. NCBI lineage: Bacteria > Bacillati > Actinomycetota > Actinomycetes > Mycobacteriales > Nocardiaceae > Nocardia > Nocardia sp. NPDC046763. Next base: position 257,915 of record NZ_JBEYYI010000004.1, read on the forward strand.
GGCGGCCCGGCGCACCGCCGAGGCCAGAGCGGAAATCTTGCCGTAGCCGTCGGGCATATCGTCGGGGCCCTTCTCCCGGCCCGCACCCTTGGCCTGATACAGCGCACTGGTCTGGCGGATGGTCATGATCCGCGCCTCGGGCGCGACCCCGGCGAAGCCCTGGCCGCTGATCTCGGAAGCGGCGATGAGGCCCGCCACAATGGTGCCGTGGGCGTCGCAGTCCTCGGTGCCGTCGCCGCCCGCGGCCACATAGTCGCCGCCGGGAATCAGGCCGGGCAGCCGCGGGTGGCGAGACACCCCGGTGTCGATAACGGCCACCAATTGCCCTGCGCCCCGCGAGAATTGCCACGCATCGGGGAGGTCCAGGGTGCGCTGAGCGGGTGGAATGGTCGGCCCGCCACCGCCCACCTGGGTGCTGACGCACGGCGAGTTCGCGGGGTGTTCGGTCTCGGTCGGTGGCACGGCCGGACCACCGGGAGGCAGCAGGCCCGCGTCGATGGGCGGCGGCCGGTCCGCGAACGCGACACCTGGCCCGGCCCCCACTCCGACTGCCGCACCGAGCGCCAGGACCACCGAGGCCGCCGCGACCCGCAAGCCCCGCGCGCCGGGAGCGGGGTCGTGGAAACCGTTGGCGCTCAGCGCGCTATCCAGCATGGCCGACCACGATCACAGTCCGCGTACGAGGGCGTAGAGGTCGGTCACCCAGAAGGCCAGCGGCACCACGGCTGCCACGAATGCGTATTCCAGCAGTTCCACCGCCCGCCGCACGGGTGGGGTGGCCTGCTGGCGGGGCACGATGATGCCCAGGACCAGTGCCGCGGCGAAAAGTGCCAGGGCCACACCGAAAATCGTGAGTGGCTGTCGCCGGGTGAGAGCCGCACCGATGAGCACCAGCAGCACGATGGAGGTGGCGCCGGCGATCAGGACCACGGCTTGTTCCGCACCCGCATAGGTGCGGCCGCGGAACATCAGCACCATGGCGCACACCAGCGCAAGGGCCAGGCCCGGCCAGTATGGGGTGCCGGCGGTCGGATCCACGGCGGCGACCGCCCCGGCCACGACCACCGCGGTGGTCGCCGCAACCAATCCGGCCAGATAGTCGCGCGCCCGTGCGGATTTCGCGCGCAGCACCTCCATGGTGGGCAGGGCCCGATGGTCGTCGGGGTCGTCCTCGGTGGGGTCGATGGGGGTGCCGGGTGCGGGGACCGGCGGCAACGGCAGCGCGGCCAGCAGCATGGAAAGCCGTGGGGCCAGGGACAATCCGGCCAGGCCCAGCGCCGCCGCGCCGCCGCCGATGGCGTGCACGGGCAGATCCGTCAGCAGGCCCACCAGTATCGCGGGGATGGCGAAGACCGCCAGCGCGGTCGCGCCGATGAACAGGCCCAGCCCGACCCCGCTCACCCGCCAGGCCAGCATCGCGGTGGCCCCGGCCAGGACCGTGCCCAGTAACGCGTTGGCCCAGCCGAAGTGGCTCGGCACGAACAGCATGCCCGCGCTGAAGGCGGTGGGCAGTGCGCAACCGCCCAGCACCACCGCGCTCGCGCGGTCGTGGTACATGCGGCTGAGCACCATGCTCGCGGTGACCAGCAGCAGGGTGACGGCGGCGGCCACGGTCGCGCTCACCCAACCGGGAATGGCGGTGGGCGCTGCCAGTAGGCCGAGGCAGCCGGTCAGCATGATGGCCACCGCCAGCGTCGATCCGGTCAGCCGGGCCGTACGCGGCGTCCAGCCGCGGAAGTGATCGGCGTCGGCGATGGCGACGTTGTACATGATGTCGTCGAAAAGCGGTGTGGGCGCGATATGTTCGGCGCTCTCCAGCATGAGCAGCTCCCCGTCGCGCACGCCCTGCTCGGCCAGGCTCAGGGAATTGGAGAAGGGCGGCTGCCCGACACGGGCCAGCACCCACTCGTGCGGCTCGAACTGTTCCCCGTCGTGGTCGAAGTCATTGACGCGATTGTGCTGGTCGACCATGTCGACCACGCTCGGGATGACCAGTGCCACCGGCACATCGACGGGAATGGCCATGTCGACCTGAGTGTGCTTGGCCAGAATGGTGACTCGCGCCAGATCCGGCGCGCGGACCGTGCCGCGGAGTTCGTCGAGGTGATCGGTCCGCGACTGCGCCACGCCCGCACTGTACGGCATGATGGTTGCCGTTCGTGCACTGAAGCCCCAAGTCGACCCGAATCCGTGGGGGATTTTCCGCGATGAGCACCATACGGTTCCAGCGCCGGCCGCGCCGGGAGATGCCCCGCTCACCCGGCGGTGAGGTGAGCCTGCAGCCGCCGCCGGAGATTCCGCGGACGGTTCCGGCCACTCTCTTCACCAAGCTCATGCCGGTGGTGACGGCCGTGGGCATGCTCGGGATGGTCGCGCTGATGATCACCTCCGGGAGTGGTCTCGCCGCCAATCCGATGAGCCTGATGTTCCCGATGATGATGGTGTTCTCCATGGTCGGGATGTATGCGGGGCAGGGCGGCAAGGGGCAGCGGGCGGTCGAGGCCGATGAGGATCGCAAGGACTATCTGCGCTATCTGGACCAGGTTCGCCGGGATGTGGAGGAGACGGCCGGGCAGCAGCGGGCGGCCGTGGAATGGAGTCATCCGGAGCCCGGGCTGATCTGGATGCTCGCGGGGACCACGCGGATGTGGGAGCGCCGACCGGGGGACCGGGACTTCTGTCACGCCCGCATCGGCCTTGGTAGCCAAAGACTTGCTACGAGACTGGTCGCCCCGGAAACTGGACCCGTCGAGGAGCTCGAACCCATTGCCGCGGTCTCGCTGCGGCGCTTCGTGCGCACCCACTCCACCGTGCCCGATCTGCCCACCGCCCTCGCCGTCAAGGGCTTCGCCGCCGTCCAGCTCACCGGCGACCGCGTCCAGGCTCGCGACATGTCCCGCGCCATGCTGTTGCAGCTGGCCATGTTTCAGGGCCCCGACCAGGTGCTGATCGCCGTGGTCTGTGGACCGGACGCCGTCCGCGAATGGGAGTGGACCAAGTGGCTGCCCCACGCCCAGCACCCCGACTCTCAGGACGGCGTCGGCAGCGGGCGTATGGTGTACGGCTCCGTCCGCGAGGCGCACACCGATCTGAATTCCCTGCTGAACAACCGGATTCGATACTCTCGCAATCAGCCGCCCGATCCGAACCTGATCCAGCTCGTGCTGGTGGTGGACGGCGGACTACTCGAGGCCGAGCAAGATCCCCTGCGGGAGAACGGTTTCGAGGGCGTGACGGTTATCGACCTGTGCGGGTACGCGCCGCGGCTGGCTGCCTCCCGGGGCATTCAGATGGTGGTCGAGAACGGCGAGTGCGCCGGGCGCGGAGCCTCCGGAGCGATGGAGCGCTTCGCCGTCGTCGACCGCATCACCGCCCGGGAGGCCGAGCAGGCCGCGCGGCGGCTCGCGCCGTATCGGGCCGCCGTCGCGCGCACCGCCGCGGCCACCGGCGAGGAGGGCGAGGTCATCTCGAGCTGGTCACAGCTGCTGGGCCTGGGCGATATCGGTACCTTCACCCCCGAGACGGCGTGGAAGCCGCGCTATGGCCGGGAGCGGCTGCGGGTGCCCTTCGGCGTCGGGGCCGACGGGCTGCCGGTGGTGCTCGACATCAAGGAGGCGGCCGAGGGCGGCGTGGGGCCGCACGGGCTGTGCATCGGCGCAACCGGCTCGGGTAAGTCGGAATTCCTTCGGACGCTGGTTCTTTCGCTCATCGCTACGCACTCGCCGGATCAGCTGAACTTCGTGCTGGTGGACTTCAAGGGCGGCGCGACCTTCCTCGGGCTGGAGGGGGTGGCGCATGTCGCGGCCATCATCACCAATCTGGAGGAGGAGGCCGATCTGGTCGACCGCATGCGCGACGCGCTGGCCGGCGAGATGAACCGCCGCCAGGAACTGCTCCGCGCGGCAGGCAATTTCGCCAATGTCTCCGAGTACGAGAAGGCGCGGGCGGCGGGCGCGGATCTGGATCCCCTGCCCGCGCTGTTCGTGGTGCTCGACGAGTTCTCCGAATTGCTCTCGCAGCATCCGGATTTCGCGGAACTGTTCACCATGATCGGCCGACTGGGCCGTTCGCTGCATGTGCATCTGCTGCTGGCCTCACAGCGGCTCGAGGAGGGGCGGCTCAAAGGGCTGGAAAGTCACCTCTCCTACCGCATCGGCCTGAAGACATTCTCCGCCAATGAATCCCGGCAGGTGCTGGGCGTGCCGGATGCCTATACCCTGCCCAGCAATCCCGGTGGCGGCTACCTGAAATCCGATTCGGGGGAGATCCAGCGGTTCCAGTCCGCCTACGTCTCCGGTCCCTATGTCGGCGGCGGCTCGCAGCGCGATGCCGCGGTGGCCACCCGGTCCGGCGACATCGATGTGAGCGCACGCCCGTTCATCGCCGGCCACGTGGAGTTCCGTGCCGCCGACCGGATTCCGCTGCCCGGCCCGCCGGAATTGGTGACGGCCCCCGCCGACGCGGATCAGATCTCCAACCTGCAGATGCTGGTGTCGCGGGTGCGCGGGCACGGTCGGCCGGCCCACGAGATCTGGCTGCCGCCGCTCGGTGCGGCATCCACGCTCGATAGGCTGCTGCCGCGCTCGATCCTCACCGGGGACTGGAATCCCGTTGCGGCCCTGCGTGCCCCGATCGGCATTGTCGACCGGCCCTACGATCAGCGCCGCGACCCCATGGTGGTGGACCTGTCCGGATCGCGCGGCAATGCGGCGGTCGTCGGCGGCCCGCAGTCGGGGAAATCGACCGCGCTGCGAGCGCTCGTCATGGCGATGTCCTTGACGCACACCGCCGAACAGGTGCAGTTCTATCTCCTGGACTTCGGCGGCGGCACCATGGTCGGCCTGGAGGGGCTGCCGCACGTGGGTGCGGTCGCCAGCCGCATGGAGGAGGACACGGTGCGGCGCACCGTGGCCGAGATGGTGGGCATCGTGCGCCGCCGCGAGGCCACCTTCCGGCGGCTCGGCGTGGAGTCCATGACCGAGTTCCGGCGGCTGCGCGCCGACCCGGGGGTCGGTGATCGCGCCGCCGGCCCGGGAACCGGTCTCACCGCCGCGGGCGTGCACGAGGATCCGTTCGGCGACGTGTTCCTGGTGATAGACGGGTACGGTGCGTTCCGGCAGGAGTTCGAACCGCTGGATCAGACCGTCATGAACCTTGCGGTGCAGGGACTTTCGTACGGCGTGCACGTGGTCATGTCGCTGAACCGCTGGGCCGAGGCACGGCCCGCGCTCAAGGACCAGATCGGCACCCGCGTCGAACTGCGGCTCGGCGACCCCATGGACTCGGATCTGGGGCGCAAGTTCGCGGCGCTGGTGCCCATGGGCCGCCCGGGCCGCGGCATGACCGCCGACGGGTTGCACATGCTGACCGCACTGCCGCGGGTGGACGGCGACTCCGACCCGTCGACGCTGGGAACCGGTGTGGCGCAGGCTGTTTCGGTCATTGCCCAGTTCACCCCGGGGCGTCCCGCACCGGCGGTGCGCATGCTGCCCGATCGGCTGTTGCGTGCGGAGCTGCTGCGGCTGGCGGGGGACTGGCCCGCCGAGGTGGATGGCACCCAGCCGTGCCTGCGCTTTCCGCTCGGCATCAATGAATCCGGTCTGGCCCCGGTGTATCTGGATCTGGCGGCGAGCCAGCACTTCGTCGTCATCGGCGATTCCGAGTGCGGCAAGACCACACTGCTGCGCGCGCTGGTGCATTCCATCTGCGCGTCCAATACCACCGATCAGGCGCGCATCATCCTGGGCGACTACCGCCGGACCATGCTCGGCACCGTGCCGCAGGGCTATCTCGCCGGCTACGGCACCACCGCCCCGCAGTTCACCCAGAACATGGCCGATCTGGCCGCCTACGTCACCCAACGCATGCCCGGCCCCGAGGTGACCCCGCAGCAACTCGAGGACCGGTCCTGGTGGCGCGGCCCGGAACTCTATGTCGTCGTCGACGACTACGACCTGGTCGCCACTGCCGGCGGCAACCCGCTGCACGCCCTCGTCGACCACCTGGCCCACGCCCGAGACCTCGGCTTCCACCTCATCCTGGCCCGCCGCTCCGGTGGCGCCGGCCGGGCCATGTACGAGGCCACCCTCAACCGCCTCAAGGAACTCAATTCCGCCTCCCTGATCATGAGCTGCAGCCGCGACGAGGGCACCCTCTTCGGCAATACCCGCCCCGCCCTCATGCCCCCGGGTCGCGGCACCTACGTCACCCGCGCAAGCGAGGACCTGATCCAAACCGCCTGGCCGCCTACGGACGATTTGTGACGGCGAGCTGCCCGAGACACCACCGGCACTGCGAAACCCTCACCGGGCACCCCGCCTTCCGCACCGACATCGGCATCCCGGCCTGATCGCCGCCCACCTACACGCCTCGCCCTCGACCACGGGCGTCGTCGTTTGATAACTTGAATTGGTTACTCGTTGAACACGAGGTGGTTCCATCGCTATGGTCCGCACAACGTGATAGACGTCGGCTGCGACAGTCCGGAAAACGCCGCACTGTCGATTGCGGGGGTCATCGACCGATTCGCTTCCGCTTGGAAGGAGCGGGGTTCGCCGCCGGATCCACATGCATTCCTCGCGGAGAGCGGCGGGTATCGTCGAATTCTGTTGATCGAACTCATCAAAGTCGACCTCGACTACCGTTGGGTCCACTACAGATTTCCGAAACGGTTGGCCGACTATCAAGCCGAGTATCCCGAGCTGAATACGGCTCCGTTGCCACCCGATCTTGTTTACGAGGAGATTCACGCTCGCCTCAAAGGCGGTGACGCGCCGGATCCAGAGGAGTACAGCGCAAACACCTCTTTGCAGGCGACCCGACTGACGCAGAATCTCGCGGAACCCGAGTACCGCAGCACTCTGATCGTGCAGCCAGGCATACTCGACGCGCTCGGGGAATTCGAATCGGGTGGCCGAATCGACGATTTCGACTTGCTGATGCGATTGGGCAGCGGCGCGTTTGCCCGCGTTTTCCTCGCGAGGCAGCGGTCTTTGCAGCGGTTCGTGGCCGTGAAAATCTCACGCAATCACGGCAAGGAGCCGGAAACCCTGGCCCAGCTCGACCACGACTACATCGTCCGCGTATTCGATCAACGAATCCTCCACGACGGTGCCCTGAAACTCATGTACATGCAGTTCCTGCCGGGAGGCACACTTCTCGATGTGCTGCGCCACATACAGGCCACGAAGCCCGAGCAGCGGAGCGGTCGACTGTTGCTGGAGGCAATCGACGGCACGCTATCGCGTCGGGGCATCGTCGAGCCGGCGGAATCGGCGGTCCGGCGTGAGATAGCAGAACTGAGTTGGCCGGACACTGTTGCATGGCTCGGGGTTCGACTGGCAAGCGCGATCGACTACGCACACCGCCGCGGCATTCTCCATCGCGACCTGAAGCCGGCGAACATACTGTTGACCGCCGAGGGCATCCCCAAGCTTGCGGACTTCAACATCAGCTTCAGCCGGCACATTGCGGGAGCCAGCCCCCTCGCCTACTTCGGCGGCTCGTTGGATTACATGTCCCCTGAGCAGCTGCAGGCATGTCATCCCGACATGTCGACGACTCCTGCCGACATCGACACCCGCAGCGATCTGTATTCGCTTGCGGTCGTGTTGTTCGAACTGCTGACTGGGCATCGACCGATCAGTGACCCACCCGACGCCGGGCTCTCGGCGACATCTCTGGAGCAGATGATCGCGGTTCGCAAACATGCCATCACCGGCGAGGTCCTGGCGGGCATCCCCTCGGATTGCCCGGCCGTACTGCGCCACACGCTGCTGAGGTGCCTTGCACCACAACCGAGCGATCGCTATCCCTCCGGAGCCGGGCTCGCGCGACAGCTCGAGCTCTGCCTCGATCCACGCGCCCGCGACCTGGTCGATCCGCCGTCGGGTACGTGGCGCTCGAGGCTCGCCCCTTGGGTCCTGATCGCGCCCGTCGTGTTGTTCGTAGCCGGCGACGCGATGGGCATGCTGTACGACTTCTTCCACAACTCGCCGATTCTCAACAAGTACCTGTCATCGACGCAGTGGGACTACCTGCGAAACGTTGTCTGGATGATCATCCTGGTAGTCATGCCGCCCGCAACTGGCTTGTATCTCTTCACATGTCGGTACGCGATCCGAGTTCCGCACGGGCTGCGACGGGGTAGACAGTACGACTCTGCGACCATCGTTCGCGCCAGAGTGGACCTGCTTCGGCTCGGCGACCGAGTCGCCCTCATGACTCTGGGCGGTTGGGCACTCGGAGCCGTTGTCGCGACCGTCGCCGTCGCCGGGCTTTCAACACTGCGGCCATCATTGATCGCGCATCTCGTTTTCGCGAACATCCTCGGCGGTCTGGTGGCCGTCAGCTACACCTTCCTGTTCTTGACCTTCTACCTGGTCAGATGTGTTTATCCGCCGCTGTTGCTGCGCAGCGACATCACGGCCGCCGACGTGCACCAACTCCGCGCCCTCTCCCGCCGTTGCCCGGTCTACCTCGCGATCGCGCTTTCGATCCCCCTCCTGAGCGTGTTCTTCGGGTTGACCTTTGTCGATTCGACCGATGCGGTGGCTGTTATCGGTCCGATTCGGTGGTTGAGTGTGGGTGCGGTGCTCGGCTCATTGGGTTCGTACCTGCTCTTCCGTAGGTTGGAGGGCGACTTGTCTGCACTCACCCGAGTGGTAGAACGTCTTTGGTTCGATAGTTCCGATCGCCATGACAACCAATCGGCCGAAGGTCCTGGGAGACAAGCCCTTACCCCGGCGTGACAATGCGTTCGGATGGCGCGCGGTGGAACCCGGCAGTCAGCCCGCTGCGCGGGCCGACTGCCCTGCCCACAACCCGGAAACCAGAAGGCGGGTCAGAACAGGCCGGCCAAGGCGGTGTCCTTGGCCTGGAGTTCGGCGTTGCCGGTGCGGACGAGGGTGGCTGCGCCGCTGAGGGTGGTGTTGAGCTGGAGGACGTGTTGGTTCCACGTGCGCTGGAGGTCGGCGAACGCGTCGTTGGCGTCACCCTTCCAGCTGTTCTGCACGAACTCCTCCACACTGCGGTGGAAGGCCTCGAGTTCGTCGCGGATGACCTCCGCGCGGCGGATGATCGAATTCGCGCCGTCGGCGACGCCTTCGAAGTGGGCGGAGATGATCTGGCCGTCTACTGCTGCCATGGTGAATTCCTTTGCCACTATTAGGAATAGAGGGGGAGGCCGAATCGGCTAGACGGCCGGGAGGTCCAGGCCAGCGATCTGCGCGTCGACCTTGGATTCGTAATTCTTGTCGTGCTCTTCGTAGTTGGAGCCGACCTTGATCAGGGTCTCGGCGGTGTGCATCAGCTTGTCGTTGAGCTTGTCGGCCTGGAAGTAGTACCGCTGCATGAACGCATTGAAGGCGTCAGCCGCGCCGCCCCTCCAGTTCGAACCGGCGACCATGCTGTCCTCGTCGCGCTTCAGATCGGTGATGGCGTGCATCAGCATGTCGTGGGTCTGCTGGAACTCCTGGGCCTTGGCCTGAATGAGCTCATTGCTGGCTTCGAATGCACCGGCCACGGTGTCTCCTCTCGATTTGCGGGCGAACGACCTCTCAGTGCTATTGGACGTAGGTCACGACCCGCCGGTTCCGCCCTCGCTCGGCTGTTCGCCACCAAACCGACTACCAGGTGCTGTTCGCCAGTAAGGCGTACTGCGCGGCCGCCCGCTGATGGGCGTCGGCGAGCTGATTCGACTCGACCGCACCCGTGTAGCGGCGGTAGCTGACCATGCACCGAAAGCGCTTGGCGCCACTGTTCCGGTTCTGGTCGCTGGTCTCACCGCATTTCGCGTTCGGCACCCCGGCGGGCGCATCCGCGACGCCTGAATAGCCGTGCCCGAGAATGGCGGCGGACAAACGCTCGGCGGCCTGGGCGTCCCGCGCGCGGAAGAGCATGCTGACGCCGTCGTACGACGCACCGGAGGTGGCGAATCGATCCATGCCGCTGTCGGCGATCAGCCGCCCCCAGAAATCCTGGTCACGCACCCGATTCAGGAATCCCCGCGGTTCGGCGACCGCCTGGTTGGTGAAGTCGGGCGCGAAATAGACCTGTGTGGAGAGGGTCCGCCGCAGCATTCCGTCCGCGTCGAAGGGCAGCCGCAGGACGCCCTCGCGGTCCAGGGGCGGCAGTGAATCCAGCAGCGGCAGTTGCGCGTCGTAGACTTTTTCGGCGAGGGCTGTCAACTTCGGCAGGTCCGGATCCTTCACCCCGAGATAGGTGTCCACAACATAGCTGCCGTGCGCCAGGGCCGATCCGATGCTGGCCACGCCCGGGCGCCAATGGCTGTGGGCGTCAGGGTATTTCGATAGTGACACGTGCTGATTCGCATCGGCCGCCACCCCGAAATCGGCATTCTCCAAGTCCGTGGCGGCCTTCGATGCCGCCGCGGCATCGGGGAATTGCATCACCGTCACCGTGGTGAACGCGCTGTCGTCGGGCGTCTTGCCGTACTTGTCCGGCTGCTTCACGCTGTGCCCCACCGCGACACCGAACATCATCTTGCCGGCGTCGAGGATCGGCGCGGTGACCTTGGCCAATACGGCAGTGGCCTCGTCCGAATCCTTGAAGGGCTGAACGCCGGTGCTGTACTTGAATTCCGGATCCACGTCTGCCGCGTTGACGACGTGGTCCGCCAGTCGCTGCTCGGCCAGTTCGAAACCCTTGGCCATGTCGGGGGAGTACTCGTAGCGCAATTCCAGCGGATCGGTGGAGTACTTGCCGACATCCAGTGTGCGGACGTCGATTTCCCCGGGGCGGGCGCTGCCTTGCACGGTCGTGCCACACCCCGCCACGGCGGCGGCCGTCAGCGCGAGCAGGGCAGTCACTCGAAGTTTGTGCGAGAGCATGGTTTCCGTTCTCCCTCAGTGATCCGCGTTGACCAGCAGGGCGTACTGCGCCGAGATGCGCTGCTGGGCATCGAGGAGCTGATTCGTCGAGACCTCGGCGGCGAAGCGACCGTGCCTGACGTAGCAGTAGTAGGAGATCGCGAACTTCTCGGGACCGGTGTACTTGCGGCACTGGGCATTCGGCAGGTTCGCCGGAGACTCGGCGGGCCGGAACGTGCGTGAGGTCTCGCTGCGCGCGGCGACGATCGCGTCGGCGCCTACGGCGTCACGGGCGCGGAAGACGGTGCCGCCGTTGAACGCCACCCGGTCGACACCCGCCTTGTCGAACAGTGCCGCGTTGTCGTCGCCGGGGAACAGTTGCAGTCCGCCGTGCTGGTCGTAGACGCCGGGAATGCCGCGCTCGGATTGATCGTCGTACACGGTCGGCAGCGTGCGCCCGAGGACTCCGTCCATATCGACGGGCTGTTCGGTCAGCTGGTCCTGGGGGATGACCGGGACCTTGGCGAGGGCGGGCGGGATGGCATCGAGGCCGAGCTGCGCCCGGGCGGTGAGCTTGGCCGGATCGCTCACGCCGGTCTCGGCCATCACGTCGTCCCAGATGTAGGTGAAGAGGACGAATCTACCTGTGGCATACCAGGATCGGACGGTGGCATTGAAGTTGTATTGGGTATCGAGGTAGACGAACGCGTCCGGATACTTGTCGATCCGCAGGCGCTGACTGCCCGGGACGGCGTCGAAGTCGGTCTGGCCGAGGGCCTTGGCGGCGGCGCTCGCCGCGGCGTCATCGGTGAACATCAGCACGACGTTCGAGTACTCGTAGGCCAGCGCACCCTGTTTGTCGGAGTCGCCGGTGGTGACGAAGCCCGATATGAAACCCGGGGCCGCGGCCTTCAGAGCATCGGCTTTGGCGTTGGTGCGCAGTTTCATCGCACCCGAACCGAAATCTATGAACGGGCGGATGGCGCCGTTCACCGCGGCTGCCGGGTACCTGACCTGAGGATTCACCTCGGACGGCAGGGGAATGTAGTTGGCCAGCCGTTCGGCCTGTACGGCGCGCGCCAGGTCGGGATCGGCCGCCTTGTCGTAGTGCTTGGGCTGGGTGGGCAGATTGCCGGTGTCCAGCTTGGACAGGTCGATTGTGGCCTCGGCGGGCTCGACCGGGCCGGGCGCGGTGTCGGAGCCGCAGGCGGCGGTGCTCGCCATCGTCGCGGCGACAGCTACGGACACGACGGCGCGTGCGAGCTTGCGCATGGTTCCCCCCGACAAACGAACGATCGGTCGCTACCCTACTTGATCCTGTTGTGCAGCACCGGAACCAGCTTGTCGACCAGGGTCTGCGACGAATCCGGGGTCCAGCCGCGCAGCGCGGCCACTGCGGCCGGATCGTCGAGCGGAACGACGACGGCGCGCGAGCTGGTGATCTCGTTCGGCAGGCCGAGCAGCCCACCGCCACCGGCCTTTTCGTCGCTGCGCACCGCGATGATGTAGGAATCGTCGGACACGGTCAGCGATCCGTAGCCCTCGGAGGGGCGGGGAGAGGATTCACCGCCCTTGGGCTGGTACTCGTTGTTATAGACGAAGCCGAGGCTCTCCAGGAACTTCGCCTGCGGGGTGCCTGCCAGATAGATGCTGTATTTGGTGTTGAACTGCGCACCGGTCACGTCGACCATGGTGACGGTCTTGCCCGCGAAGGCGGGATTGTCCTTGCGCGCCTTGTCCACCGGGCTCAGATTGGGATCCACCGCGGTGGTTGCGGCGGGGCCGGCGCTGGAGGTCGTTGCGGCGGAGTTGGTCTCGCCGCCGCCTGTGGCAACGATCCCGATGCCCACGGCCAGCGCGACCGCCACCACCGCCGCGCCGATCCCGATGTAGAGCCGGTTGCGGTTGCGCGGGGCCTGCCCCGTCGCGGTCGGCTCGGACGCGGAAAGTGGTACACCGCCCGTGGTTTCGCCGCCAGGTAGCAGCATGCTCTGCGGCGCGACCTGGATCGGATAGGTCGGCGAGGTGGTGGTGGAGACCGGGTTGTAGCCGGGCACCAGTGCGGCCGTGGCGGCCTCGGTGAACTCGCGGCAGGAGTTGAAGCGCTCGGCCGGGTTCTTCGCCATGGCACGCGCGAAGACCTCGTCCAGCGTCGCGGGCAGGTGCGGGTTGACGTCGGTGGCGCGCGGCGGCGGCTCATGCAGGTGGCCCATCATGACCAGCGCCGGTTGCGTTGCGGGATAAGGGTTCCGGCCGGTCAGCAGCTTGAAGAAGGAGCAGCCGAGGCTGTAGATGTCGGCGCGGTGGTCCAGCGGCCGGCCGGACAGCTGTTCCGGCGGCGCGTAGGCGATGGTGGCCACGAAGCTGCCGGTCTGGGTGAGCTCGGTGGTGTCCTCGGTGGACTTGGCGACGCCGAAGTCGGCGAGCAGGGCGCGCTCGTCCTCGCCGTCGACGCTGGAGAGCAGGAAGTTGGCGGGCTTCACATCCCGGTGCAGCAGGCCGCGGCGGTGCGCGTAGTCCAGGCCGCGGCCGATCTGGGTGACGATGGACAGCGCGCGCAGCGGCGGCACCGCGGCCGGATCACGCTTGAGCTCGGCCGAGGCGTCGATGCCCTCGACATACTGCATGGCGATCCACAGCTGGCCGTTCTCCTCGCCGCGATTGTGGACCGTGACGATATTCGGGTGGTCCATGCCCGCAACCACATTCGCCTCGCGTTCGAAGCGGCCGCGGAACTCCTCGTTGGCGGTCAGATCGGAGGAGAGCACCTTGAGCGCGTCCATGCGCGGCAGTTCGGGATGCTTGGCCAGGTAGACCGTGCCCATACCGCCGGATCCGAGCACGCGGACGATCCGATACCCGCCGACGATGGTGCCGGGACTCAGCACTGTGCCGCCTCTCCGCGACTGCCGCTCCGCCTCTCCGCGCGGCGGGCGGCTGAGAGCCGTACTGCACCCGTGCCGACGGCCGGGTGCCGAACGAATTTTGGACGTACCCCGGGAGTTACCCCAATCGGTACGAGATCAGTGGTCACTTTGGCATACGAAGACTCGTCAGTCGAATGGGCTGAAGGATGGGGCGGCTATGTGGTCCAGGGCCGGGACGTAACCTGGTGCTGTGTCGAACAACGCCTGCCGCATGCTCCCCGGGAGCCGGTTCCCTTGATGGATCGGCAGGTCGAGGTGGTCGCGGGCGGCCATGTGGTGAGCCGGGTGGCGGGTGCGGTCATCCTGGTGGCGCATCGGGAGCCGGGGGCGCTCACGCCGGGATCGCGGGCCGTGGTGGTGGCGCGGGCGCTGGGCGAGCTGGTCGCGGACGCGACGGATCAGGCCCCGGACGGGCCGGGCCGACTGGTCGCGCGGCACGCCACCCGCTGGCTGATGAAGGACGCCGAGCGCATCTCGCCCGGTGCGCCCATCGAATTCGGCATCCTGACCGCCGCCGACACCGGTGGCCTGGCGATCTTCCTGCACGGATCGGTGACGGCGCTGCTGGCCGGGTCCGTGGTCGAGTACTACCGCGGCAGCGACGCCGCCTTCACCGTGGACCGGGTGGCCGAGCCGCCCGCGCGGGCCGCCGCCCTGTTCATCGATGGGAACCGGCCGCCGGAGCTACCCGGGCGCGGAATCGGTTCGCTCATCGAGGGACTCGCACCGGCGGCGGGCGCGGTGGTGTGGTTCGAGGGCGAGCCGGTGGCGTCGCGACGGCCCGGGCGCCCGGCCGGGGCGCGGCAGCGGGTCGTGGAACCGCCGCCGCCGACCGCGGCGTTCGACGCGGAGCGGGAGCGGGAGCCGGAAGCGATTCCCCTGGACCCCGACCTGATTCCGACCCGCACCTCCAATCGCATTCCGGAGAGCCTGGATCCGGAACCCGCCCCGGTGGATCCGGACACCGAGGGCATCGACCTGCACCATGCGCCGACCGAGATGGGCGGCGCCCGGGAGGCGAACGGCACCAACCCCGCGCCCAAACCCGACCCGGATCTGCAGCGTCGCCTGGAGGCCACCGCCAAGGCCACCGCGCTCACCGTGAAGGTGCTCGGATTCAAATGCGCGCGTGCCCATCCCAGCGATCCGCGGGCGGCCTTCTGCACCGTGTGCGGCATGCCCGTGGATCAGACCCAGCAGCCCGCCGAGGTGATCCGGCCGCCGCTGGGCATGCTGGTGCTCGATGACGGCATGACCTACATGGTGGCCGTCGACGCCGTGGTCGGCCGCGACCCCGAGCACTCCGATCCGGTGCGAGCGGGCCTGCTGCCCTTGCGAATCGACGACAATTCCGGCGGCATGTCCCGCGTCCACGCCGAGATCCGCCTGGTGAACTGGGACATCACGATCGTCGACCACGGCTCCACCAACGGCACCCGGGTCCGCCCGCAGGGCTACCGGGATTGGATTCGGCTACAACCGAACCAGCCTTTCACCCTGACCGCCGGCACCGAAGTCATGCTCGGCAACCGGGTGCTGCGGCTCGAGCCGGTAGCGCCTCCGCCCTTCGGGTAACCCGGCGTGACAACTGATTTCGCACCGTCCGGGTAACTCACCGGGCACGCCCAGAATCGGTTCGGCTCCCAACCGCCGGCACGGGTGCACGACTTCACGGCACCCGGCCGTCCGCCGCGCGAAGAGGCGGAGCGGCAGGCGCGGAGAGGCGGGACTGCGAGGCGCTATGTGTAGCGGGAGTAGCAGGTGTCCTGGGTGCCGAGGACACCGGCGCGGAAGGCGTCGACCCGGGAGAAGCCGCTGGGCACCGTCTTGCCATCGGTGTCGCTGGCGGCCAGGCCGTCGGAGAGCAGACCGGAGACCGCCTCGTCGATATCGCCCGAGGTGAGTGTGATAGTTCCCTGCGACTTGTTTCGGCTCGGGTCGGCCAGTTTCGCGGTGATCACACCCGACAGGCAGGCCGCCCGCAGGCCGGTCTTGGCGCCGGTGAGCGCCTGCCCAGCCGCGTGCTGCACGGCCAGGGCGTACCGGGAGATGAAGACGATATAGGCGGTGTAACTGCCGGTCACATTGGCGGGCAGGCCATCCTGATCGTCGGCGTTGGAGACACCGCGGTCGTGCAGCGCGGGCACGTCGGTGCCGATCAGATTGGTGGCCGGACAATAGGTGACCGGTGCGGTGTCGGCGGCGTTGCGGCAGTTCAGTTTCGCGGTCTGATAGTTGTATTTCGGTTCGTCCGGGATGGGCAGGATCGAGGCCATCGCCTTGGCCAGGTCCTCCAGATCGGCCTGGTTCACCTCGGGTTCGGCCTGTGTGGCATCGCCGTTGCCCTGCGGCAGATTGACACTGCGACGGTCGATCTCGTTCTGATCGATCGCCTTGCAGCCCTTGGGCCCTTCGGTGAAGCCGATCTGCACCGCCGTCACCCGCTGGAACGCCGAACCGTGCACGCTTTGCGGATCGTCCGGATTCTCGTCGCGGAAGGCCACCGTGGCGGCCAGCACCGCGTTCAATCCGTCGGAGGTGTTGATGGTGAAGTGCTTGGCCTTCCCCTCGGCCACATTCCGGATGAACGCCCCCGCGAAGCAGTCCGCCTGCTGCTCCTTGACGATGGTCGGGGTGCGGCGGCCGACGAGCTTGGCCATCTCCTGGATGGCGTGCCCGTACTCGTGGGCCAGCACCATCACCACCGACATCTTTCCGAACTCGTCGGCCACCGCGGGCAGCAGCACTCCGCGATCCCAGCCGACGGATCCGTCCAGGCGGCAGTAGGCGGCATTGACGAGCCGGTAGCTGGACTCCCCGCAGAACTGCCCGGCCTGCGAGCGCGGCGTCTTGGCGCTCCACGAGATGAACTTGCCGACCGGGGTGAAGACGCCGGCGAACTCGAGCGGGAACTCGCCCTGCCAATAGGTCTGGATATCGTCGAGCGCGTTGAGAACCAGCCGGTCGATCTGGCCGCCGTCGGAATCCTGCGCGGTCAGCGTCGAATCCGGGGCGCCCGCGCGCGGACCGCTGGGGCCGCTGGTGGTGGGCAGACCGGCCACCTTGAACGGGTCGTCGTAGATGGAAACCGCGCGACCGTGAACAGTTCGTGTACATCCGGACACAAGTGCGACCGCGAGCATCAGCACCCCCGCCACCACGACCATGCGGCGCATCCCCCCGGACCGGCGCGTGCGCACCGCCTCCCCCTGGCGTCTCGCCACGTGCACTCCCTCACAGGCCGATTCGATCTTCGTCCCGTTATCGGGCGGGCGGCCGATAAGCGCAACGCCGGACTCCGGGGGCTTCGCTTATTATCCAGCCATGTCTTCACCGGGGGCGCAGCAGATCACTGTGCGTCATGAGGGAACCGAGCGGGTCTTCGACGCGACCCAGCAGATCACCATGGGCAGGGCGCCGGAGGTGACGCTGTTCGTCGACAGCCCGCTCGTGTCCCGGCTGCACGCGACCCTCAGCTACGAGGCCGGGTCGTGGATGCTCAGCGACAACGGCAGCACCAATGGCGTCTTCGTGGACGCCCGCCGCCTGACCACGCCATTGGTCATCAACCGGCCCACCCAGGTGCGGCTCGGCGATGCCATCACCGGGCCGCTGCTGCACCTGCTGCCGCAGACCAGCCGGGGCGGTGGCACGCCGCAGCCGCAGCAGCGCCCGGGCATGATGCCGCCGCCGAATCGGCCACCGTCGCGGCCGATGCCGCAGGCGGGTCAGCCGCAGCAGGCTCAGCAGCCGCCGGTGCCGCTCTACGCGCAGCGCCCGCCGGTACAGCAGCGGCCCAATCCGCAACAGCCCTGGCCCAACCCGGCCCAGCCCAACCCGGCCCAGCCCAACCCGAATCTCGCGCAGCGGCCGCCGGTGAACCGGCCGGCGTCCGGGCCGCAGCATCAGCTGCCGCACCCGGCACCGCACCAGCAGCCGAATCCCCTGCAGCAGCGGCAGACTCCGCCTCCCGTCACCTCGGCGACGCCGAACGTGCCGCGCCCGCCGGTGAATACGCCGCCCCCGGCCGCCGGTGACAACATCAACATGACCACCAAGGCGGACACCTCCGCGCTGCCGCCGATCCGCGCCCGCGCCTCCACCGCGGCCATCGCGCGCGCCGACCGGATTCCGCGCGACGGCCTCAACATCGGCCGCACCAGCGACAACCAGATCGTGGTCAACGACCCGATGGCCTCGCGCCGGCACGCCCGCCTGGTGCCGGACCGGCAGGGCCTGGCGATCGAGGACCTGGGCTCGGCCAACGGCACCTTCGTCAACGGCCGCCGCGAACAGCGGGCGCTGCTGCGGGAACGCGACATCGTCACCATCGGTAACGTCGACTTCGTCGTGCAGGAGGGCACGCTGGTCCATCGCCAGCGGCCGGTCACCGAGCAGGGCCTGCACGTGCACGGCGTCTCGTTCACAGTCGAGGGCAACAAGCAGCTGCTCATCGACGTGAACATGCAGGCCGGGCGCGGCTCGCTGACCGCGATGATCGGCCCCTCCGGCGCGGGCAAGTCGACCCTGTCGAAACTCATTGCGGGAACGACGCATCCGTCCGCGGGCGTGGTCACCTTCGAGGGCCGCAACCTGCACGCCGAGTACGAAGCTCTGCGCTCCCGGATCGGCATGGTGCCGCAGGACGACGTGCTGCACCGGCAGCTGACGGTCAAGCAGGCGCTCAACTTCGCCGCCCAGCTGCGCCTGCCCCCGGACACCAGCAAGGCCGATCGCCAGCAGGTGATCGCCGATGTGCTGAAGGAACTTTCGCTCACCCAGCACGCCGACACCCGCGTGGACCGGCTGTCCGGCGGTCAGCGCAAACGCGCCTCGGTGGCCATGGAGCTGCTCACCGGTCCCTCGCTGCTCATCCTGGACGAGCCCACCTCGGGCCTGGACCCGGCGCTGGACCGGCAGGTCATGACCATGCTGCGGGAACTGGCCGATGCCGGGCGCACCGTCATCGTGGTCACGCACTCGGTGGCCTGCCTGGACATGTGCGATCAGGTGCTGTTGCTCGCGCCCGGCGGCAAGACCGCCTTCTGCGGGCACCCGGGCAGCGTCGGGCACGTCATGGGCACCAGCGACTGGGCCGAGATCTTCGGCCGCGTCGCCGCCGATCCGGACGGGGCCTTCGCGAATTTCCGCTCCCGCCAAGCCTTCGCGGAGCCGCCCGCGCCGGTCAAACCCGTGGAACGGGCGAAGGCGCCGAAATCGAGTCCGCTCAAACAGTTCTCGACGCTGTCGCGGCGGCAGCTGCGGCTCATCTTCGCCGACCGCGGCTATCTGGCGTTCCTCGCGATCCTGCCGTTCGTACTGGGCGGCCTGTCCCTGGTTGTGCAGGGCAAGAGCGGATTCGAGTCCGTCGGCTTCGTGCAGGCGCCCGACGGCAGTTTCGTGCGCGCCAACAATGGCGAGGCCCAGCAGCTGCTGGTGGTGCTCATCCTGGGCGCCTGCTTCATGGGCGCCACGCTCACGGTGCGTGACCTGGTCGGCGAGCGGGCCATCTACTACCGGGAGCGCGCGGTCGGATTGCGTTCCGGCGCATACCTGATGTCGAAGGTCGTCGTCTTCAGCCTTGCGGCACTGCTGCAGTCGGCCGTGATGATCGGCATCGTGCTGGCTGTGAAGAAGCCGCCGAGCAAGGGCGCGGTGATTCCCTACGGCCCCGCGGAGCTCTACCTCGATGTCGCCCTGACCGCGGTGACCTGTGTGGTGCTGGGGCTGGCGCTGTCCGCGCTGGCCAAGTCCAACGAGCAGGTGATGCCGCTGCTGGTGGTGATCATCATGGCGCAGCTGGTGATGGCGGGCGGCATGATCCCGGTGACGGGCCGCGTTGTGCTGGACCAGCTTTCCTGGCTGTTCCCCTCGCGCTGGGGCTATTCCGCGGGGGCGTCCACGGTCGATCTGCCCAACCTGTCGGCCTCGGCGGCGGCGCAGCAGGACCACTTCTGGAAGCACACCGTCGGCGCGTGGGCACTGGATGTCTCCGTGCTCGCCGTAATCGCCGTGCTGCTCGCCCTGTTCACCTGGTCGCGCCTGCGCTTGAAGAAGTCGGCAGCGTGATCGGCCATTCGCACGGTCCGGGGTGCGAAGTGTGGATTCGGTCGCGCATGCGTCGGGGCGAGCAGGCAGACTGATGACTGTGACGGCTCGAGTTGGGGCAGTGCATCTCGGCTGGGACGTGGTGTCGGTGGCCGCCGGTGGCGGCGGTTCGCCCATTCGCCCGGTCCAGGTCGAAAGCACATACACACCGCCCGCATACCTGCTGGCGGATTCGTCCGGCCGGCTGCACACCGCCGGCGTGGACCGGCGTCCCGACGTCGGCATCGCCATCTCCGATGTGCGCGACATCATCGGGCACCCGCAGATCGTGGTGGCCGGGGCGACCTGGCCGGCCGAGCTGGTCTTCCGGGCCCGCATGCACAATCCGCTCGCGGCCATCGTCGAGCACCTGGGCGGTGCGCCGGATGTGCTCGCGCTGCCCTTCCCCGATGAATGGCCCGACCCCAAGGTCGACGAATTCGTGCGCCTGGTCGAGCAACTCGGCGTGCCCGCCGAGCCGTTGCCCGAATCGGTCGCGCTCTCCGGCTATGTACGCGCCCTGGGCCTGGTGCGCGCGCCCGGTCGCGGTCCGGCGGTCGGCGCGGTCGGCGTCTACTCCGACGGCCGCGAATGCCTGGTCGTCGCAGTACACGGCAATGACGATCAGCCCACCGAGTCGGTCAGCGTCGCCATCACCGCCGAGGCCCTGCACGAGGCCCACGCCGCCGACAATGTGGTCATCGAGGTGATGGCCGCGGCCCGCGCCATCAATGCCGACACCTCGACGGTGCTGCTCACCGGCAATGTGTGTTTCAACGACGCACTGCGCCTGGCCTTCCAGAACCATCTGGGCCACCGTTTCCAGGTCGCCGATCACCCGATGCACGCCCTGG
The DNA here is from genome assembly GCF_040645495.1 of Nocardia sp. NPDC046763. Classification (NCBI taxonomy): domain Bacteria; kingdom Bacillati; phylum Actinomycetota; class Actinomycetes; order Mycobacteriales; family Nocardiaceae; genus Nocardia; species Nocardia sp. NPDC046763. The sequence continues at coordinate 278,612 of NZ_JBEYYI010000004.1, forward strand.
TCCTGGGCGCGACCCATCTGCTGGTCGCCGACAGCGAGGGCGACCCGGCCTACGACCGGCCCGCTGCCGCTGTGCCGCAGCCGGCGGGCGCCGATGCGCGCCCGATCGAACAGGGTCCGCGTCATGTCACCGGCGGCCCGGCCGCCGGGCAGCCACTGCAGCGTCAGCCCGAGCCGCTGGCCCACCAGCCGGAATTGATTCCCCGGCACATGGATTCACCGCCCGCACCCGAATCCGCCCCGAATCGAACGGATTCCGCGCGCGGCACCGGCCCGCAGCCCACCGTCGATCCCGCCGCCGCGCCCGATCGCTCGGGTGACGACCCGGCGGGCGCGACCGTTCGCCTCACTGCCGAGGAGGCCGCGGCCATCATCGCCGGCGCCAAGGCGAAGCGGGCAGCCGGGACTGGCCCACAGGCCGTGGCCGATCCCGCCGCGGAAGGACTCACCCGGCGAATCACCGCGCAGGAGGCCGCATCTCAGAGCGGTGGCGCAGGCCCCGCGACCGGACCCGGCGGCCTGACCCAGCGGATGACGGCCGAGGAGGCCGCGCGGCTGACCGCGCAGGCGGCGGCCGGCACCGCGCAGGCGGCGGGCGGTCACGGGCGGCACGAGGTTCCGGCGGCCGGGCAGTCGCCGAGTGGCGATGCGGGCCAAGGGGTTCCGCGTGGCACCGAGAACCCGAGCACCGGGCCGCAGCCGGTGGCCGGTGGCCGCGGCACGCTGCCGCCCGGGCTGGAGGGCGTGGGCGGCCGGTTCATGCGGCCGCCCGGGTCGCCGGCCGATGATCAGCTGACCACGGTCATGGGCCAGGGTGGCGTCGGGGCTGGTCAGCAGGGATTCGGTCAGCCGGGCACGCCCGCCGCCGATGCCGGGCCCGGCTCGGGTGCAGGCGCGCAACAGGGTTCGGGTGGTGCGCCCGCCGGATCGTACGGTTCCGGTGGTTACGGCCCGGCCGGCGGCTACGGCCAGGCGGCCGGGCAACCGGGCTACGGCCAGTCCGGTGGGCAGCCCGCCGGCCAGTACGGACCCGGTGGTTCCTACGGTTCCGGTCAATCCGGTTCGGGCGCAGGGGCCTCCGGCTACCCGGCCGGTGCGGGCTACGGTTCGGCGAATGCCCCGGGTTCCGAGGCGGCTGCCCAGGGCGGCTACGGGCCGGGCGGTGCGCAGCCGAATGCGAGTGGCCAGTACGCCCCGCAGCAGGGTGCCGCCGGGCAGTACGGTCAGGGCGGATACGGCTCGGGCGGCTATGGGCAACAGGGTGGGTACAACACGGGCGGCTACCCGGTCGGTCCCTATGGGCCGGAGGGAGATACGTCCGGTTCGGGTCGCGGAAGTTTTGCTGGATCCGGTGGAAACGCTCCTGGTCAGTCCGGCGGGATGTACGGTGGACCGATGTCGACGGGGGCGCATGGGGCGAATCCGCAAATGCCGGAAGATGCGGCTGGGCAGTCGGATTCGGAATCCGGCTCCGAGGACGAGCGCAAACAGCGCAAGGGCAAACTGTGGAACAAGATGCGCAAGCCCTTCGGCGCTCCGATCATCGTCGGCGCGGCGGCGCTGTCGCTCCTGGGCGCGCACTCCGACCAGCGGTCCGACCCGGCCGCGTCAACCACGCCCTCCGACACCGTGATTCGGGTCGCCGGCGGGACCGTGCGCCCGGTCAACGAATCCTGTGCCCTGACCCCGTTCGTGTCCGGCCTCCCGCACGCGGGCATCGCCACCGTCGGTGATCCCAGGGATCAGGAGTGCCTACGCTTCGGCATCGACACGCTGCGCTACACCATTCCCGGCCCCGCGCGCGGCGCCGATCCGGGACCGCCCCTGCACATCTGATCCGTCCGCCGCGAGATCGTCGAGCCGCAGCCAGCTGGTGGCGGTCAGCAGCTCGACCCGGGAGACCCGGGGCGCGGGTCCGGTGTGACCGGTCAGCGCCCAGGCGCGTTCGATGGTGAGTCGCAGCAGCCGCCGGGCCGCGTAGAACAGCAGCGCGGCCAGCGGCAGTTCGCCGATACCGGCGGAGAGCACGGCGAACCACAGATCCGGGCTGTTCCAGTCGAGCACGATGTCGAACCAGGCATCGCAGATCAGCAGCGTCCCGGTGATCATCGCCCATGGAATGAAGACCTGCCGGCGCCGCCAGGCGTGCCAGGCGGTCATGCCGATCGCGCCGACCAGCGCGAAATCGAAGCCCACCCACGCGATGTCCCACTGGCTGACCTGCCGTTCGGAGGGCAGGCTGACCGAGAGGTACGCGATCCAGGGGATCAGGAAGACCAGGCTGCCGGTCACCACGGTCAGCAGGATCCGGCGCATGGCGGCCGCATGCGGGTGGGGCATCGCCGCTGCGTGCGAATGGGTCGGCTGGATGCTGATCGCCATGGCGGCCTCCATTGGCAGGACGGCTGCACCAACCGTCGCGATGGTTCCCGTCCTCCTTACAATGCCCGTAACGGAGGAAGTCATTCCGCTTATGCTGTGAGATGGATCACTCTTCGTTGGGTGTTCCCTGCCCTCCGGGACCGATTCGGGAGACGGCCACCCCCGCTGGTAAGGTGGCTCGTTGGCGTGCGGTACGGCCGGGCAACCGGTTGTCGCGCGAGCCCCGGGTCTCCACCGGCCGCCGGGAATCAGCTCGACCTCACGCTTGGCTGGCAAAACCTACGACAGACAGGGATGCACTGTGCCTACGTACAGCCCCAAGGGCGGTGACGTGACCCGCAAGTGGTACGTCATCGACGCCACTGACGTAGTGCTCGGCCGTCTTTCCGTGCAGGCTGCCAACCTGCTGCGCGGCAAGACCAAGCCGACCTACGCCCCGAACGTGGATGGTGGCGACTTCGTCATCATCATCAACGCGGACAAGGTCGCCGTCTCCGGCAACAAGCGCGAGGACAAGGTCCTCTACACCCACTCCGGCCACCCCGGTGGTCTGAAGGGTCGTACCGTGGGCCAGATCCTGGACACCCGCCCCGACCGTCTGGTCGAGCGTGCCGTCAAGGGCATGATCCCGAAGAACAAGCTGGGCAACCAGATCATTCGCAAGCTGAAGGTCTACGCGGGCCCGAACCACCCGCACGCCGCCCAGCAGCCCATCCCCTTCGAGATCAAGCAGGTGGCCCAGTGACCGCTCCTGAGGAATTCAACGACGACTACGTCGTCGAGGACACCGCCGTGGAGGTCGTCGACGAGGGTGGCTACGAGGCCGAGGCCGAGTACACCGAGACCTTCGTTGCCCCGGTCGTCATCGACCGTCCGGTTCAGACTGTCGGCCGCCGCAAGGAGGCCGTGGTCCGCGTGCGCCTGGTGCCGGGTTCCGGCAACTTCGTGCTGAATGGCCGCACCATCGAGGATTACTTCCCGAACAAGGTGCACCAGCAGCTGGTGAAGTCCCCGCTGGTCACCGTCGAGCGCACCGAGACCTTCGACGTGCACGCCCGCCTGGTCGGCGGCGGCCCGTCCGGTCAGGCCGGCGCCCTGCGCCTCGCCATCGCGCGTGCCCTCATCGAGGTCACCCCGGAGGACCGTCCCGCCCTGAAGCGTGCCGGCTTCCTGACCCGTGACCCGCGTGCCACCGAGCGTAAGAAGTACGGCCTCAAGAAGGCCCGCAAGGCGCCTCAGTACTCGAAGCGCTGATATTGCGCCGTCGGGCTCTACCGTGCCCGGTCCTTCCGGGGGCCGGGCACGGTACGGTCTACACGGCAACCTGTACGAGAGCAGGCTCCCCGCAACAGTTTTCGGACTGGCTGGGCGCCTGCTCTCGTGCTGTATCGACCGAACCGGCAGGGGTGTTGAGGTAATGGGACGTTTGTTCGGCACCGATGGGGTGCGCGGGCTCGCCAACGATTCTTTGAGTCCGGAACTGGCGCTGCAGGTTTCTGCCGCCGCCGCTCAGGTTCTGAGTCGGGGGAAGAAGCGCGCGCTGGCCGTCGTCGGCCGCGACCCCCGCGCCAGCGGCGAGATGCTGGAGGCCGCCGTCACCGCGGGACTCACCGCCGCCGGTGTCGACGTGCTGTCGGTCGGCGTGCTGCCGACGCCCGCCGTCGCCTACCTGACCGGCCTGTACGACGCCTGCCTGGGCGTCATGATCTCCGCCTCGCACAACCCCATGCCGGACAACGGCATCAAGATCTTCGCCGCGGGTGGGCACAAGCTGGACGACACCATCGAGGACCGCATCGAGGCGCTCGTCGCCGAGGGCGCCTTCACTCGCCCCACCGGGGCCGCGATCGGGCGGGTGCTCGGCCGGCCCGGACTCGGCGGGCACGTCTACGACGTGCACGACCGCTTCAGCCTGGAAGGCACCCACGAGCGCTACGTCGAGCACCTGGTCCAGGCCACCGGCCGCGATCTGCGCGGGCTCGCCGTGGTGGTGGACTGTGCGAACGGCGCGGCCTCCGAGGTCGGGCCCACCGCCTACCGCGAGGCGGGCGCGACGGTCATCGCCATCAATGCCGAACCCGACGGCCTGAACATCAATGACGGCTGTGGCTCCACGCATCTGGAGCAGGTCCAGCGCGCTGTCCGCGAGCACGGCGCGGATCTGGGCCTCGCTCACGACGGCGACGCCGACCGCTGCCTGGCCGTGGACGCCACCGGCGCCGTGGTCGACGGCGACGCCATCATGGCCATCCTCGCCCTGGCCATGCGGGACTCCGGCGACCTGGTACAGAACACGCTGGTCGCCACCGTCATGAGCAATCTCGGCCTGCACATCGCCATGCGCGAGGCCGGAATCACCATGCGCACCACCGCCGTCGGCGACCGTTACGTCCTGGAGGATCTGCGTGCGGGCGGCTACACCCTGGGCGGTGAGCAGTCCGGCCACGTGGTCTTCCCCCGCTTCGGCACCACCGGCGACGGCGTCCTGACCGGCCTGAAGCTGATGGCTCGGATGGCCGAAACCGGCCGGGGCCTGGCGGAGTTGGCGAGCATCGTGCAGACCGTCCCGCAGGTGCTGGTGAACGTCCCGGTCTCCGACAAGGCGGCGGTCGCGACCGCGCCGTCGGTGCTGGAAGCCGTCGCCGAAGCCGAGCGCCTGCTGGGCGACACCGGCCGAATCCTGCTGCGCCCCAGCGGAACCGAACAGCTGGTCCGCGTCATGGTGGAGGCGACCGACCCCACCCAGGCGCAGCACCTGGCCGACAATCTCGCCAAGCTGGTCGCCGCCGTCTGAGTAGCCCCTGTCGTCCCGGCATGCCGAATCGCACGCCGGGAGAACGGGGTCAGAGCGTTTCGGTGAGCTGCCCGCCATCCATGTGCCAGCGGCGGGTGGCCCGGACGTTGTCGAGCATGCGACGGTCGTGAGTGACCAGGAGGACTGTGCCCTCGAAGGATTCGACGGCCTGTTCCAGCTGCTCGATGGCGGGCAGGTCCAGATGGTTGGTGGGCTCGTCCAGGACGAGCAGGTTCACGCCGCGGGCCTGGAGCAGGGCCAGTGCGGCGCGGGTGCGCTCGCCCGGGGAGAGAGTGTCGTTGGAGCGCAGCACATGTGGGCCGCGCAGGCCGAACTTGGCGAGCAGGGTGCGGACGTCGGACTCGTTCCAGTCGGGCACCTGGGCGCTGAAAGTGTCGGCCAGGGTGGCGGTTCCGCGGAAGAGGCCGCGCGCCTGATCGACCTCACCGATGGCGACACCCGAGCCGAGGGCGGAGGATCCGCTGTCCGGCTTCGTCTTTCCGAGCAGCAGGGACAGCAGCGTGGACTTGCCGGAACCGTTGGCGCCCGTCAGCACGATGCGGTCGCCCCAATCCACCTGCACCGTCACCGGTCCGAGGGTGAAGTCGCCACGGCTCACGGTCGCGCCCGACACGGTCGCCACCACCGAGCCGCTGCGCGGGGCGGCGGCGATGGACATGCGCAGCTCCCACTCCTTGCGCGGTTCCTCCACCGTGTCCAGGCGTTCGATGCGTTTGACGGTTTGCTTGACCTTGGCGGCCTGCTTCTCGGTGGATTCCGCGCGGGCCTTGCGGCCCATCTTGTCTGAGTCCGCCTTCGATTTGCGCCGGGCATTGCGGACACCGTGTTCCATCCAGTTGCGCTGCATGGTGGCGCGCGCTTCCAGACCGGACCTGGTGTCGGCGTACTCGTCGTAGGCCTCGCGCGCGTGTCGGCGCGCGATCGCCCGCTCCTCCAGATAGGACTCGTAACTGCCGTCGTAGACGCCGACCTGCTGCTGGGCCAGATCGAGTTCCACGATGCGATTCACGGTGCGCGCCAGGAACTCCCGGTCGTGGCTGATCACCATGAGGGGCTCGCGGACGCCGGTCACGAACTGCTCGAGCCGGGCCAGGCCGTCGAGATCCAGATCATTGGTCGGCTCGTCGAGCAGCAGGATGTCGAAGCGCGACAACAGGACCGAGGCCAACCCGGCACGCGCGGCCTGACCGCCGGAGAGCACGGTCATGGGGGTGTCCAGGCCGTGCGGGAGGCTCTCGGCCAGGCCGAGATCGGCGGCCACCTCGTCGGCGCGCTGCTCGAGGTCCGCACCGCCGAGGGCGAGCCAGCGCTCCAGGGCGGGGGAGTACTCGTCGTCGCCGCCGTCGGCGAGGCGTTCGGCGGCGGCATCCATGAGCTGCTGGGCGGCGGCCACACCGGTACGGCGGCGTAGGAATTCGAGCACGGTCTCGCCGGCCAGGCGCTCGGGTTCCTGGGCCAGGTAACCGACGGTGGCGTCGGGCGGGCTCAGCACGATCTCGCCCTCGGGGGTGTGACCGTCGGCGAGCATGCGCAGCAGGGTGGACTTCCCGGCCCCGTTCACCCCGACCAGCCCGATCACATCGCCCGGGGCGAGGATCAGGTCCAGGTCGGAGAACAGGATCCGCTCACCGTGTCCGGCGGCCAGGCCGCGCGCATGCAGAGTGGTGCTCACCAGGGCGATTCTGCCGTGTTCGGGGTGGCACCCTGACTCCGGCCCTCGGAAAGTTCAGGGTCGTATCGGGGCGAGCGACCGATGTGCGCCGAGATCGAGCTGGGCACAGTGGGAGACATGACGACACAGTTTCCGACTCCGGCCCCCAAGCGCCTGACCCGCTCCGGCACCGACAAGTGGATCGGCGGCGTGTGCGGCGGCCTCGCCCAGTACTTCGGCTGGAACGCGAACCTCATCCGCGCCCTGTTCGTGCTGTCCTGTCTGCTGCCCGGCCCGCAGTTCCTCATCTACATCGCGCTGTGGATCGTGATCCCGAAGCAGTGAGTTGTCCACAGGCCGCGAGTTGTCCACATTCGTGATCGAGGGTGATGCGGGTGCCTCGGCAAAGTGACAGGATGAGAGCCACGTCACAGCGAAGGAGTGCACACCATGGTCACATCGGGTGATCTGCCCGGACTGGAGCTGCCTGATCTCGACGCGCACACGGAACTCGGCGGGCTCGGCGCGGTCGAGTTATCGCACCCCACGCAGGATCTCGACGGTGACGGCCTGCTGGACACCGTGACCACCAACACCGATCACGCCATGCAGGTGTGGACGGATCTGGATCACGACGGCTACGCCGATCATGTGACCGTGGTGGACAGCGGCGGGGACTTCTCGGCCTGGGAGTTCCACCACAATCCGGACGGCACCACCGAGTGGGTGCGCATGGACGTAGGACACCTCGGCGGCACATAGCCGGGGCGGCGGGGGTTTTCACGGCATCGCGATTCGAGGGGGACCAATGAGTGAATCGGGCGATTTCGGCGTGCGCATCGCGGCCCTGCGCGACGGGGCCACCACCTTGCGCGACAATGCGGCGGCCCTTGGGCGGCATGCCCGTACGGTCGGCGATCACGCCTTCGGTATCGGCAGGGACGAAGCCGGGCGCAACTATTCCGCGCAGGGCATAGCCGTGCGCCAGGGCTTCGAGCGCGCGGCCGCCTGCCTGCGCTACTGGGGCGCGGCCGCCTCCGCCTCCGCCGAGGTATTCGACCGCGCCGCCACCGAATACACGCGCCTGGACCGTGAACACGCGACCGCGCTCACGAGGGTGGGCCGATGAGCTTCGACCCCGCCGGCAAGAGCGTCGACCAGATTCTCGATTACGGTGCGCCCGGACTCCAGTACTGGGAACACTTTCTGCCCCTGTACACCAAGGTATTCGGCGCGCCGGAGGGGCTCGGCCACGCCGACCTCTATGCCCGCTACGACGAGCAGCGAGGCGCGGATCTCATCGAATTCGATACCGCCCGAACCGAACTGGACAGAGTGCTCACGGACGCCGAGTCGCGTTGGTCGTCGCATCAGGCTGTCGCGCAAACCCTGCCCACCGCCTGGACCGGCGCCACCGGCACCGAGGCGCTCACCATCGTGAATTCCCAACTGCGCCAGGCCCGCGACGATCTCGACACCATTCGCACCGCCTCTACCACCATCGCCGCCGCCCTGGACCCGCTCCGCGAATCAGTCCTCACCAAGGCCGAACACACCCTCGCCCTGCTCGAACCCACCCCGGACGGCGAAGGCCGCCTCGCCATCGACGGCAAGACCCCGGACGATATCGAAGCTCTCGACCCCATCGACCCCTGGCTCACCGGTACGTTCCGCGCCGACGTCGATCACAAACTCGCGGCCTTCACCGCTGCCTGCGCCACCACCAACGAGACCTTCGAATCCCACTACCGCACCATCATCACGGCCCTGGCCCAGGTCATCGACCATCCCTACCCGCAACCCGCCCAGGCGCTGCTGCCCGAGCCCGAGGAGAGCCCGGCCCCGAGTATTCCTACGCCCCAGCCTCTTCCAGCGCCCCAGTCGTACCCAGCGGCAACGCCGCCGACATCGCACCCTCAGCTGCCGCAGCCGGTCGTCCCGCCTGGATACCCGCCCCCTTCTGGTGGGGCAACCACATCCGACCCGACCCAGCCGCAGTCTCCGGATCGAGCCCAGCCGACGGCCGTCCCGCCGGAATCCTTGCCCGGCCGAGCGGGTTCCAACGCACCGGCCGCCGAGACGCAACCGGCCGGCGTCGCGGATCCCGGTGGTGCGGAGTCCGGTGGCGCCCTGGGATCGACGGACGCCGGAACCGGAGCATTCCCGGAGCAGGCCCAGCCGCGATCCGGCCAGTTCAGCAGGACTCTGAAAGACGCCCTCTCCCAACTCGAAACCGGCCTCCAACAGGGTATTTCCGCCGCCGTGGAGAAGCTCGGCTCCCTGGCCGGCCAGACGTCGCCATCGCCCGGTGAATCCGAGGCTGCAAACGAGCCCAAGCCCGACACGGATCACCCGGAGGGCCAAGCACTCCCGCGCGATCGACTCGAATTCGACCTGGCCGAAAAGCATTTCGTCCTCGACCGCACGCCTTCCGGTGACCTGATCCTCACTGCGACCGACGAATCCGGCCGAACCCACACCTACACGCTGTCTTTCGATCAGAACGGCATCCCCGTCCTCGCCACCGACGATCCGGCCCACACCCCCACCGCTCCCACCGGTGATGCCAACACGACCCCGGACCCACCCGCTACAGGGAGCGGCGGCGGAACGCCGGGTACGCCGAAAAACACCCAGCCCATAGACCCCAGCGAGGTTGGACCCACCCCGGACCAACCTCTCCACCCGAACTGCGTACCCCGTACCTGCACAGTTCCCGACCCGCCGATCGCTCCACCGAACCCCTGCCCCGATCACACCCCGGATCAGGCTGCGCCGCCGGAGGTTCCGGCCCCGCCACACGCCGCCGAGGACGATGTCCTGCCGGACTGCACCCAGCCGTCCACCCCCGATTGCACCCCGGACCAGGCTGCGGGCGGTTGCGTGCCGTCGACCTCGCCCGCGCCGACAGACCCACCGCCCGTGCCCGCGCACCCGCTCGATAACCCCGTGCCGTCAACAGCTACGGGTCAACCCGGGTCCGACGCGCCACTCACCGCCGCGACGCCCTGGTCGGCGGAGCCGGGTGCGCCGATGGAGATCCCGGAGGAAGGTCTCGAAATCCCTGAGACCACCGAACCTCTCGCGCCGTAATGGGGTCCCGGTAGTAGTCGCCGAAGTTTCAACGAAGTTCGGCGTAGTCACTGAGCACGAGACGCGGAGTCGCCCCCAGCCACTCGCATCCGACGCGAGGAGTCGCATCTGATGCGAGCCCGTGAGCGGCGATGTCCACGGACCAGCGTTTGCGAGACGACCTCTGGGGCAATGCGTTTCCGCAGTTCGAACCTGTATCGCCTCCCGTGTACGCAGCACTATCTTCTTCTGGAAGATTCAGTATATACTGAAATAGCTAGAAGAACATGAGAGGACGGTGGGATGAGTAGGTCGGATTCCGAGCGTGAACGGGTGTTGGAGTGGGTCGAGCAGGTGGCGATGTTCTGCACCGCGGAGTACGGGGTGCCGCCCATCGCGGGTCGGATCCTGGGGTGGTTGATGATCTGCGATCCGGCGGAGCAGTCGGCTGAGCAGATTGCGGCGGCGGTCGGTGCGAGCCGGGCGTCGCTTGCGACCAATATGCGGGTACTGACCGACGCCGGTTTCATACGGCGACGCACGAAACCCGGCGAGCGCACCAACTATTACCGGATGGACGACGACGCCTGGGAAACCGTGGTTCGGCGGCGCGTGGCCAGCCTGGCGGCATTCCGCGATGTCGCCGCCGCCGGAATGGAATTGGCGGGGACCGACACCACCCGTGTCCGGCGACTGCGGACCGCATATGAGGTCTACGACTGGATGACCAAGCGTCTCACCGAGGAACCTCTTCCATTCCGAAAGGACGAAAAGTGACGACCTCATCGACTCGCTATGAGCGGACGGCGATAGTGGCCGGCGGCGGTATCGGCGGACTCGCCGCCGCGATCGGGCTGCGGCGGGCAGGGTGGTCGGTCACCGTGCTGGAACGACGCCCCGATCTTCACGAGATCGGGGCCGGCTGGTCGTTCGCACCCAATGCCGTGCGAGCGGCGGACGCGCTGGGCGTCGGCGACGAGTTGCGCGCCGTGTCGGTGCCGACGCAGGCGGGAGCGACATTGCGCACACCCGCCGGTAGCTATCTCATGCGATTCCGCCCGGGACGCGACACGGCGCTGCTGGCCAACCATCGCGCCGATCTGCACGACGCACTGCTTGCGCACCTTCCTGCCGAATGTGTGCGCGCCGCAGCCGAAGTCACCGGTATCGAGCAATCCGACAGCGGGGGCGTCGTCTCCTACCGCACGCCGGATGGTCAAGGGCAGGTCACGGCCGACATGGTCGTCGGAGCCGACGGGATTCACAGTGTGGTCCGCCGATCGGTCTTCCCGAATGCTTCCGGGCCGGTCTTCCAGCGTGTCCTGTGCTGGCGCGGCGTCTCCACACCGGGGTCGGTGTGGCCGGTCGACGGATTCCAGACCTGGGGTCGTGGTGCGCGATTCGGCGCCCACCCATTGCCCGGACAGCGCGTGTTCTGGTTCCTCACGGTCCGCCAGGACCGGCCCGACACCCGATACGACGACGATCTCGCCGAGATCCGCCACCGGATCGGCGATTGGCACGACCCGATACCCGCCCTGCTGGATGCGACACCACCGGAATCGGTACTACGGCACGATATTTACGACCTGGATCCGCTGGACACCTACACCCGCAATCGGGTGGTGCTGCTCGGCGATGCCGCCCATGCCATGACTCCATTCCTCGCCCAGGGCGCCTGCCAGGCATTCGAAGACGCGACGGTGCTCGCTGCGCAGCTCTCGGGCGATACCGACATCCCCACCGCCCTGGCGCATTACGACCGACTCCGCCGACCCCGTAGCCAACGGGTACAACGCCTGGCTCGCCAGGACCCGAAAATCAGTCTGTCCACCAACCCGCTCACGTATGGGCTCATGACCCGGCTCACTCAGATGGCCGGCGCTGCCGTCGCTGCCCGTAAGTCTGCTCCCCTATGGGACTGGACCCCACCCGTCCTCGACTCACACCACTCCACGCCGGTCAACCGTGAATGACGTTGCCGCCGAACAGATTACGTTCCGGAGCGGCGAGGTGCGATGCGCCGCAGACCGCTAACTCCGTGACGGGGCCTGCCATTCGGGCCTGCGTCCGGCGATCGTCATGGGCCACAGCGTCCACATGGTCAAGGGGGTTGCGGGATATCCGTGCGAGGAGCGGGTTACTTGCGCAGGGCTTGGATGAGTTGGAGGACAGGGAGTTTCTGGGGCTGCTCGGGCTCTTCCTCGATGGCGTTGGGGTCCACGAGCTGGGTGTGGGGCAGGGCGGCTTCCGGGTCGGCGAAGGGCTTGTACTTCTTGTCGCCGAGGACGGTGTAGTTGAGGTAGCCGACGAGGAGGGCTCGGGTGAGGCGTTCGGTTCTGGGTTCGTGTTTGCCGGCGCCGAGGGCGGCCAGGGCGCGGCGGCCCTCGATCATGCCGTTGTGCCCGGCCTTGTCGAGCGAACGCAGGATCGCGCCGTCGCCCCAGGCGGCGGCCAGCGGGATGGCATCGGAGCTGACCGAGTCGATATCGGTGGCGCCGGCCAGGATCAGGGCCGGGGCGTCGATCTTGGGGGCCAGGGCCTCGGCGGAGGGCGCGGTGGGGGACGGGTACAGCGCCGCGACGGCGGCGACGTCGCGCTGGGAGGCGGCGATGACGGCCGCGCCCGCGCCCATGCCGTGTCCGGCCAGGGTCAGCCGCTTCGGATCGACGCTGACATTGCCCGCGCCCAGCCGCACCCCGGCGCAGATGTCGAGGGTGGTCAGCAGATCCGTCGCGAGGTTCAGGTGCGAGGGGATGGGTCCGCGCTCGGTATCGGGCGCCGCGGCGACATAGCCCCAGGAGGCCAGATGCTCCAGCAGCCTGCGGTAGTTGCCGACTCCGGTCAGCCACCCGTGCCCGAACGCCACCGCGGGCAGATTGAGTCCCTTCCCCGGTGTGTACACCACGCCGGGCAGCCCGGCGATGCCGAGATTCCCGCGCAGCACCTCGTGCGGGCCACGCAGGGTCAGAGTGCTCAGGAGCGATTTCACAGACGCCGACACGGTGTAGAACTTAGCTGGAATTCCGACGAGATGCTTTGACCCCACCCAAAGGCTCGCGGCCGTCTCGATTCTGGACTGCGCTCCGCATACCCGCGCTTGGAGGGGGGAGCGAAGCGGAGGGCAGATTGGACACAGCTTCGTCCGGCGCGCCTACCCCGTTAGGCTAGGGGGCCATGTGCGGAATCGTGGGGTATGTGGGGTACCGGGATGCGCTCGGCGTGGTGGTCGATGCGTTGCGCCGCATGGAATATCGAGGTTACGACTCTGCGGGAGTGGCGATCCTGAACGGCTCGGGCGGTCTCGCGGTGGAGCGCAAGGCCGGGCGCCTGGCCAATCTGGAGGCGGAGCTCGCCGAGACGGGGCGGGACCGTTTCGCCGGATCGACGGGCATGGGCCACACCCGCTGGGCCACGCACGGCGCGCCGACCGATCGCAACGCCCACCCGCATCGCGATGGCACGGGCCGGGTCGCGGTGGTGCACAACGGCATCATCGAGAACTTCGCCCCGCTGCGCCGCGAACTGGAGGCTGCGGGCGTCGAGCTGAGCAGCGACACCGACACCGAGGTGGCGGTGCACCTGGTGGCCCGCGCCTACGCGGCCGGGGACACCGCGGGTGATTTCGTCGCCTCCGCGCTCGCGGTGGTGTGCCGTCTCGAGGGCGCGTTCACCCTGGTCTTCTCGCACGCCGACCACCCGGGCACCATAGTGGCCGCCCGCCGTTCCACCCCGCTGGTGGTAGGTGTCGGCCAGGGCGAGATGTTCATCGCGTCCGATGTGACCGCTTTCATCGAACACACCCGGGAGGCAGTCGAACTCGGCCAGGACCAGGCCGTGGTCATCACCGCCGACGGCTACCGGGTCACCGATTTCACCGGCGCGACCGACGGCGTCCGGTTCCGTCCGTTCACCATCGACTGGGATCTGGCCGCCGCCGAGAAGGGCGGCCACGACTACTTCATGCTCAAGGAGATCCAGGAGCAGCCCGCCGGCGTCGCCGACACCCTGATCGGCCACTACGCGGGCGGCCGGATCATTCTCGACGAGCAGCGGCTGGCCGATCAGGAGCTGCGCGAGTTCGACAAGGTCTTCGTGGTCGCCTGCGGCAGTTCGTATCACGCGGGCCTGCTGGCCAAGTACGCCATCGAGCACTGGACCCGGCTGCCCGTGGAGGTCGAGCTGGCCAGCGAATTCCGTTACCGTGACCCGGTTCTGGACCGTTCCACCCTGGTGGTCGCCATCTCGCAGTCCGGCGAGACCGCCGACACGCTGGAGGCCGTGCGTCACGCGAAGGAGCAGAAGGCGCGAGTCCTGGCCATCTGCAATACCAATGGCGCGCAGATCCCGCGCGAATCCGATGCCGTGCTCTACACCCGCACCGGCCCGGAGATCGGCGTGGCCTCGACCAAGGCGTTCCTGGCCCAGATCACCGCCAACTATCTGGTCGGCCTGGCGTTGGCGCAGGCGCGCGGCACCAAGTATCCGGACGAGGTGGCGCGCGAGTTCGCCGAACTGGAGTCCATGCCGAAACTCGTTGCCCAGGTGCTGGAGTCGGCCGACCGCGTGCGGGAGATCGCCCGCCGGTTCGCGCATGTGCCGACCGTGTTGTTCCTGGGCCGCCACGTCGGCTACCCGGTCGCCCTGGAGGGCGCGCTGAAGCTCAAGGAACTGGCGTACATGCACGCCGAGGGTTTCGCGGCGGGCGAGCTCAAGCACGGCCCGATCGCCCTCATCGAGGACGGGCTGCCGGTCTTCGTGGTCATGCCCTCCCCGAAGGGCCGCGCGGTGCTGCACTCCAAGCTGCTCAGCAATATCCGGGAGATCCAGGCTCGCGGCGCGCGCACCATCGTCATCGCCGAGGAGGGCGATGACACCGTGCGCCCGTTCGCCGACCACCTGATCGAAATCCCGTCGGCCCCAACGCTGTACCAGCCGCTGCTGTCGACGGTTCCGCTGCAGATCTTCGCCGCCGAGGTGGCGCAGGCCCGCGGCTACGACGTCGACAAGCCGCGCAACCTGGCCAAGTCCGTCACGGTCGAATAGCCGCGCGGCTACTGGACGGTGACCGTGCCCTTCATGTCCGGGTGCAGCGGGCACAGATAGCGGTAGGTGCCGGGCGTGGTGAAGGTGTGGCTCCACTCGCCCTTGTGGATGATCGGGCTGTTGATGCCGAGTGCGACATCGCCGATGCCCTGCACGGCGTGCGGGGCGCGGTCGTCGAACTTCCAGGTCACGGTGTCCCCAGCCTTGACGGTGATGTCGGCCGGGGAGAACTTCATGTCCTTCACGTCGACGGTCACCGCGGCGGCAACCGCCGGACCGGTCGAGGTGACCGTCGCGGAAGCGGCCGGAGCAGCCGTTGTCGAGGTGGCCCCGCTCTTCGAGCTTTCCGACGAGCAGCCACCGGCCATCAGCGCTCCGGCCACGACGGCGACGACGGCGACGAGAAGCAGGACACGCGAAGACGACTGGCGACGGATCGACATGCCAGCCAGGTTAGTACCCGGCGATAGCGCGCCATGCGCGGGCACCGCGCTGACCTGCGCCGCGATTCGCCAGGCGTAGTCTCCTTCAACGCAGGCAATCACATCCGGGAGGCGACCATGACCGCACCGGCGGTGCGCGGGTACTACACGGCCGACGAGGTCCGGACCGCGGAGGCCGAGCTGTTCACCAGGGTTCCCGAGGGAATGCCCATGCGGCGGGCCGCCTTCGGCCTCGCCGACGTGGTGGCGCGGGAACTGCGGGAACGTACCGGGGGTGTGGCCGGTCGTGCGGTGACCCTGCTGGTCGGGTCGGGCGACAATGGCGGCGACGCGCTGTGGGCGGGCTCGTTCCTGCGGCGGCGCGGGGTCGCGGTGCGGGCGATCCTGCTGGTACCGGAGCGCGCCCACGCGGCCGGCCTGGCGGCCTTGCGTCGGGCGGGCGGGCGGATTCTCGCCGTCTCCGCCACCGTGGAGGAACTGCGGGAAACGGATCCGCGCCGGCTCGGGCTGCTGCAACACGTCTACACCAGCACCGCCGTGCCCTACCGGGTCGGTCAGCTGCTCGGTGCGCCGGATCTGGTGGTGGACGGGATTGTCGGCATCTCCGGTCGTGGCCCGTTGCGCCCGGTGGCGGCCGAACTGGTTGCGGGCGTGCGCTGTCCGATCATCGCCGCCGACCTCCCCTCCGGCGTCGATTGCGACACCGGAGCCGTGACCGGTCCGGCCGTCCGCGCGGACGTCACCGTCACCTTCGGCGCCTGCAAGCCGGTGCACGCGCTCGCCGCACCGCACTGCGGCCGAATCGAGCTGGTGCCCATCGGATTACGACTGCCCGAGGCGAATCTGATCGCGCTGGAACCGCGGGCGGTCGGCGCAGGCTGGCCGGTCCCCGGTCCCTCGGACGACAAGTACACACAGGGCGTCACCGGCGTCTGCGCGGGCAGCGGCACCTATCCGGGCGCGGCCGTGCTGTGCACGGGCGGCGCGGTCGCCGCCACCTCGGGCATGGTGCGCTACGCGGGCACCGGCGCGGAACAGGTCCTCGCCCACTTCCCGGAAGTGATTGCCGCCGAGACCATTTCCGCGACCGGACGGGTCCAGTCCTGGGTCTTCGGCCCGGGCGCGGGCACCGACTCCGCCGCCCGCGACCGGCTGGCCGAGATCCTGGCCACCGACCTGCCCGTGGTGGTGGACGCCGACGGCCTCACCCTGCTCGCCGCCGACCCCGGTCTGGTGACCGGCCGCGCCGCCCCGACCGTCGTGACGCCCCACGCCGGCGAATTCGCCCGCCTGACCGGCTCCGAACCCGGCTCCGACCGCGTCGCGGCGGTACGCAAACTCGCCGAATCCTGGCAGGTCACAGTGCTTTTGAAGGGTCGCGCCACCCTCGTCGCGGGCCCCGGCGTCCCGGTCTTCGTCAATGAGGCCGGTGGCTCCTGGGCCGCCACGGCCGGTTCCGGTGACGTCCTCTCCGGCATCATCGCCGCCTTGCTGGCCCGTGGGCTGGACCCGTCCTGGGCAGCCGCGGCCGCCGCCCGCGCCCACTCTCTCGCCGCCAACCTCGCCGCCCACGCCGCTACTTCCGCCGGGGCCCCGATCTCGGCTTCCCCCTTGCTCTCCCACGTCCGCGCGGCCATCGGCACGCTCCGGGAGCTCGCCTCCTGATCCCTGGCGGCCGCGCATGCGCCCGGGGTGTGGCTGATCCGGTTCCAGCTCGTCCTGCTCGTCGGCGCCGCGCTGTTCTATCCGGAGGATTTCACTCGCGAGTACTGGTAGCGGCCGCGCGGAGTGCGGTACGCGCGGCCGTGACGATCGGATGGGCACCGGTGCCGCTGCGGTAGGCGAGGTGGGTGCGGCGGCGGGTCGGCAGCGCGGTGAGGGTGACGCCCGGGGGTGTCGAGAGCGCGCCCAGATCCGGGACGAGTGCCACGCCCTGGCCCGCGGCGACGAGCGCCAGCACGGTGCCGAAGTCGTCGGCGTGGTGGCGGATACGCGGGGTGAATCCGGCGGCGAGACAGGCTCGGACGGTCATCTCATAGCAGAGGGTCCCTGGCGTGCCCGCGATCCACGGCGAATCGGCCTGTGCGGCAAGCGGTCCGGGTTCGCGGGCGGCCAGGTGGATGGTTTCCTCGAACAGCGGCTCGGTGTCGAGGCCGGGTTCGGGTGCGAGGGGAACGTAGTCGTACTCCTGCAGCAGCGCGATATCCAGGGTCCCGGCCCGGAGGGCGGCAGGGGCGGCGGCCGGATCCAGTTCGGTGACAAGCAGTTCCAGCCGCGGATGGTCTCGGCTCAGCGACACCAGCGCGGGGGAGAGGATGGCGTGTACGGCGGTCGGGAATGCGCCGATGCGCAGGGTGCCGGTGAGTTCGGTTCGGGCCGAGGCGAGTTCGGCGGTGGCCTGTTCCAGCACGGCCAGAATGGTCTCGGTGTGCTCGACCAGCCGCAGCGCGGCCGGCGTCAGGGTGACGCTGCGCCCGGTGCGTTCCAGCAGCGGCACCCCGGCCTCCCGTTCCAGCGCGGTGAGCTGCTGGGACACCGCCGACGGCGTGTAGGTCAGGGCTTCGGCGACCGCGGCGATGGTCTGGCGGTGCGCGAGCTCGCGGAGCAGGCGCAGACGGCGTACATCCAGCATCAGCTGATCTTATGCTCGGGCGAAGAAACGTGAAATAGACCTGAAGCCCGGTATCGATCACGCTGGTCACATGACATTCACCGGCCTGTACGTGCCCTTGGTCACACCCTTCACCGCCGATGGCGACCTGGCCGCCGACGCCCTGGAAGCCCTCGCCCACGAGGTCCTCGACGCGGGCGCGGCGGGCCTGGTCGCGCTCGGCACCACCGGAGAACCCGCCACCCTGACCGCGGACGAGCAGGCCCGGGTCATCGACATCTGCGCCAACGTCTGCCGCGAGCGCGCCGCCGCCCTCATCATCGGCGCGGGCTCCAACGCGACCATCGACTCCGCCCGCTCCCTCACCGCACTGGACCCGCGCGCCACCGCCGCCCTCGCGGTCGTTCCCTATTACACGCGGCCCTCGGAAGCCGGTGTGGTGGAACACTTCCGGACCCTCGCCGCCGCCAGCCCCGTGCCGCTGCTCATCTACCACATCCCATACCGCACGGCCCTGACCCTCGGTGCCGACACCCTGCTCCGCCTGGCCGAACTGCCGAATGTCGCGGGCTTCAAATACACCGCGGGCGGCATCGACGACACCACGATCGCCTTCATGTCCCGCCTGCCCGACCACACATCCGTGCTCGCGGGCGACGATCTGTATGCCGCCCCACTGCTCGCCCTGGGTGCGTCGGGCGCGATTCTCGCCTGCGCCAATGTCGCCCCCGCCGCCTACGCCGACCTGATCGCCGCCTGGCGCAAGGGCGAACTGGCATCCGGCCGCGAACTCGGCAACCGCCTGGCTCCGCTGGCCGCCGCCCTGTTCACCGAACCCAATCCCGTTGTGGTGAAGGCGGTTCTGGCCGCCCAGGGCCGCATCCCCTCCTCGGCAGTCCGGCTTCCGCTGCTCCCGGCAAGCGATGGGTCGTTGTCCGCCGCGGCGGCGGCGATCGCCGCTGACGTGGCGGCGGCGATCGCCGCTGCGAAGGTGACAACTGATCTCGTAAGGGCCGGGTAACTTGCCGGGTACGTCCGAAATCGGTTCGGTACCCAACCGCCGGCACGGGTGCGCGACGGTCAACGGCTCTCAGCCGCCCGCTGAAGGTTCGGAGCGGCAGCGGAGCGTGGCAGTATCGAGGGCGTGAAGAAGCCCGACCCGCAGGTGGAGATCGTCGTCGACCTGGATGCCATTGCCCACAATGTGCGAATCCTGGCCGAGCACGCCGGAGACGCCGCGGTCATGGTCGTGATCAAGGCGGACGGGTACAACCACGGTGCGGTCGAGGTGGCGCAGGCGGCCCTGGCGGCGGGCGCGCGGGAACTCGGCACCACCACGGTGGGCGAGGCGGTGGAGCTGCGGGCCGCGGGGATCACCGCACCGATCCTGTGCTGGCTCAACACCTCCGACGCCGACTACGCGAGTGCCATCGCCGCCGATATCGAAATCGGCGTCTCCGCGCTCACGCAGCTCGAGGGTGTAGCACAGGCGGCGCGGCAGCTCGGCCGGACCGCCACCGTGAGTCTGAAGGTGGACACCGGGCTCAACCGCAACGGCATCCCCACCGCCGAATTCCCCGAGGTGCTCGACCTGCTCGGGCGGCTGGTCGCCGAGGAGACGGTGCGCTTCCGCGCCATCTTCTCCCACCTCGCGCTCGCCGACGAGCCGCAGCATCCGGTCAATGACATGCAGCGCGAACGGTTCCTGGAATTCATCGCCACCGCCAAGGAGCACGGCCTGCAGCCGGAACTGGCGCACCTGGCGAATTCCGCTGCCGCACTGACCCGTCCGGACCTCGCCTTCGACATGGTGCGCCCCGGCATCGCCGTGTACGGCCTGTCGCCGATCCCGGAGCTATCCGATTTCGACCTGCGCCCGGCCATGACCTTCCGCGCCAGGGTGCTCCGGGTGAAGCGGGTCGCGGCGGGGGAGGGCGTGTCCTACGGCCACGAGTGGATCGCCGACCGCGACACCACGGTCGCCCTCGTTCCGGCCGGCTACGCCGATGGCGTGCCACGCCTGCTGGGCGGCCGATTCTCGGTGGCGCTGGGCGGCGTCCGCTACCCGCAGATCGGCCGGGTGTGCATGGACCAGATCGTGGTGGACCTGGGCGAGAACGAAGCCGGGGTCCGGGCGGGCGACACCGCGGTGCTGTTCGGTGGTGAGCCCGGTCACCCGCACGCCCAGGAGTGGGCCGACACGCTCGGCACCATCAACTACGAGATCGTCTGCTACCCCCGCGGCCGCGTGGTCCGTACCCACGTCGGCGGTGACCGGTGACCGATCACCGCATGCTCGCCACCGTCGAGGACACCGAGGCGCTGGGCCGCGAGCTCGCCGAACAGCTGCAGGCCGGGGATCTGGTCATCCTCGACGGCCCGCTGGGCGCGGGTAAGACCGCGCTCACCCGCGGCATCGCCGCCGGGCTGGGTGTCGAAGGACGCGTCAGCTCACCGAGTTTCATCATCGCCCGCCAGCACCGCGCCGGAACCCACCCGGGTGCGGTGGCGCTCGTGCACGTGGACGCCTACCGGCTCGGCGGTGACCTCGACGAACTCGACGCCCTCGATCTGGACACCGATCTCGACCACGCCGTGGTGGTGGTCGAATGGGGTCTGGGCGTGGCCGAACACCTGGCCGATCGCCATCTGCGCGTGCAGCTGCGCCGCGAACCCGAGTCCGACGTGCGCACCGCCGAATGGGAGTGGGTGTCGGGAAAATGACTTCGCGGTTTTGATTGTGCCGAGTGTCACAGCCCGAGGCCATTGCGATGAGGTTCGCGGCCCGTCTCGTTCTGGACTGCGCTCCGCCTCCCCGCGCTGGGAGCGGACACGGGAGCGAACGGCTCCATAGACCTGCGCCTTGGAGGAGCGGAGGGAGGGAAGAACGAGACCTCCAGGGCCGCGAACCCCGCCGGAGCGAAGCGGAGGCAATTAGACCAGTATCGTAAAGACAATCATGCTGATATTGGCTGTCGACACCGCGACCCCCGCCGTCACAGCGGGACTGGTGGAACTGGAACCGGCGCAACCCGGGTCGAACGCACCGCAGATCACCACGATCACCGCCAAGGTGACCGTGGACGCTCGCGCGCACAACGAGGTGCTGACCCCGCAGATCCTGGCCTGCCTTGCCGGATCCGGGCGTTCCCGTGCCGATATCGCCGCTGTCGTGGCCGGTGTCGGGCCAGGACCGTTCACCGGACTGCGCGTCGGCATGGCCACCGCGGCCGCCTTCGGTGACGCACTGGGCGTTCCGGTGTATGGGGTGTGCAGCCTGGACGCCATCGCTGCCGACACCGAGAGCTATCTGCGCGAGAGCGCCGACCCGATCGAGCTGCTGGTCGTCACCGACGCCCGCCGGCGCGAGGTTTACTGGGCGCGCTACCGCACCGCGGCCGGGGGCCGGACGCTGACGCGGTCCGAGGGGCCCGAGGTCAGCAAGCCCGCCGATCTGGATCAGGCCGCCGCCACCGTGATCGCCGGATCCGCTTCGCACGTCGACTATTTCGATCTGCCGGTGCTGCCGGTCGAGACGCCGTCCCCGGCGGGTCTGGTGCGTTGCGCCGCCGCCGAGATTCTGGCCGGCGTCGTGCCCGCGCCGCTGGTGCCGCTGTATCTGCGCCGCCCCGATGCCGTCGAGAAGAGTTACGCGCAGGTGGGCCGATGACCATCCGCATCGAACCGATGCGGCCTGCCGACGTCTCCCGCTGTGCCGAACTCGAGCAGGTGCTGTTCCCGGAGGACGATCCCTGGCACGAGGTTTCGTTCCTGTCGGAGCTGGCCGGACCGCACAACCGCTACATCACCGCGCGCGACTCCGACGGCCGCATGATCGGCTATGCGGGCATCGCACTGCTCGGCACCGCCGAACATCCCGAGGCCGAGGTCCACACCATCGGCGTCGATCCCGCCGAGCACCGGCGCGGTATCGGCACTTTGCTGTTGGAGGCGCTGCTGCTGGAGGCCGGCCGCCGCGGCGGGCCGGTGTTCCTCGAGGTCCGCACCGACAACGCGCCCGCCATCACGCTGTACGAGAAGCACGGCTTCCACATCATCGGGTTGCGCAAGAACTACTACCAGCCCAGCGGGGCCGACGCGTACACCATGCGGCGACCCGCCATGGCCGGCTTCCCGCAGGACGGATTCACCACCGACGCCGAGGTCTCGTCATGATCGTCATGGGTATCGAAAGCTCCTGCGACGAAACGGGAGTCGGCATCGTGCGCCGACGGCCCGACGGCAGCTGCGAACTGCTCGCCGACGAGGTCGCCTCCAGCGTGGACCAGCACGCCCGCTTCGGCGGCGTGGTGCCCGAGATCGCCTCCCGCGCACACCTCGAGGCCATCGTGCCCGCCATGCGCCGGGCGCTGGCCACGGCCGGCATCAGCAAGCCGGACGCCCTCGCCGTCACCATCGGCCCCGGTCTCGCGGGCGCGCTGCTGGTGGGCGTCGCGGCGGCGAAAGCCTATGCGGCGGCCTGGGATATCCCGTTCTACGCGCTCAACCACCTGGGCGGGCACGTGGCCGTGGACACCCTCGAACACGGTCCCATGCCCCCGGCGGTCGCGCTGCTCGTGTCCGGCGGGCACACCCACCTGCTGCAGGTCACCGATCTCGCCCACCCCATCACCGAATTGGGCAGCACGGTCGACGACGCCGCGGGCGAGGCCTTCGACAAGGTGGCCCGCCTGCTCGGCCTCGGCTACCCGGGCGGGCCGGTGCTGGATTCCATTGCCACCGAGGGCGATCCGAACGCCATCGCCTTCCCGCGCGGCATGGCCGGCCCCCGCGACCCGCGGTACGACTTCTCCTTCTCCGGCCTGAAGACCGCCGTCGCCCGCTATGTCGAAACGGCGCAACGGGAAGGCCGCGAGCTGCCCATCCCGGATATCGCCGCGTCCTTCCAGGAGGCCGTGGCGGATGTGCTCACCATGAAGGCGGTGCGCGCGGTCCAGGACACCGGCGTCGACACCCTGGTGCTGGGCGGCGGCGCGACCGCCAACTCCCGCATCCGCTCGATGGCCGAAGAACGCTGCACCGCAGCCGGTATCACCCTGCGCGTCCCCAAGCCGCGCCTGTGCACCGACAACGGCGTCATGATCGCCACCCTCGGCGCCCACGTGATCGCCGGTGGCGCAGAGCCTTCCGAACTCACCGTCGCCACCGACCCTGGGCTCCCCGTCTCCACCAGCCACCTGTGAATCCAGCCACCTGTGAATGCCGCCTGCAACAGGTCGTGAGCGGGCTGGCGAATGCCGAGGCGGCAACTGATTTCGTAACGCTCGGGGTAACTCATCGGGTACGTCCGAACTCGGTTCGGCACCCAACCGCCGGCACGGGTACGCGACCGTCAACGGTTTCAAGTGGCCGCTGAAGTCTCGGGGAGGCGGGGGAGTGTGCCACCGCCGTTCGCGGAGCCCGAATCAGTGGGCGTGCGCGGGCGTGACCGAGATATGCGGCTCCGATTCGGCCGGCGGCAGAGTGGTGCCGAGCAGCGGGCCGAGCAGGCGGGAGAGATCCGCTGGGAACGGGATCTGGGGTAGGTCGGGATCCGGGCGCAGCGGCGGCTGCTGGGCGGTGCTGCTGGGCGCGACGGGGGCTCCGCCGGCCGAACCGGTCAGGGGCAACGGAACGGCGGCCGTGGTGCGGCGCTGGGTGGTCGTGGTGGAGCTGCCCGACGGACCCGTCGACGGGGTGGTCTGTGGGACCGACTGCTGCGGGCCGGTCGTGGAGGGCGAGTAGTGGGTGTTCTGCGGCTCGGGCACGACGAATTCCTTGACCCCGTACCCGACGATCAGACCGACCACCACGATCGCGCCGGCGAGCGTGCCCGCCACCTTGGTGAAGGTGCCGATCGACGCGTCCGAGCCTAGGCCGATCACCGGGAAGGCGCTGCTCGGCGTGGTCGAATCCGCCACCAGCGCCGCGCCTTTCGCGATCGCGGCCTCCGGCTCCGGCACGGTGACGACCGGCACGTCGAGCTGGCGCTCCAGCCCCACCACCATGATCGGCACATTGGCGCCGCCGCCGATCACGGCGACCGCCTCCGGGAACTTCGGGGCGCGTGCGAACACGGCGCGCGCGAATACCGCCAACTCGCGTAGCAGGTCGGCGACGATCTCCTCGAAGTCCACCCGGGTCAGCTTGAGCGGCTGCCCGGCCACGTGGTCGATGGTGACCGCCGGAACCACCGACAGGTGCTCCTTGGCGGCGCGGCTGCGGTTGAGCAGAATGCCCCGGTTGGGGCGGATGCCGCGGCGGGACAGGTGGCAGTCCAGCAGGTGCCGCAGGATCAGCTCGTCGATGGCGTTGCCGCTGATGGCGGTGGTGCGCTCGGTGCGCAGCACGGTGTCGTCAGCGTGGTCGGCCACGGTGACCGTGGTGCCGGTTGCCCCGATGTCGATGATCGCCACCGTGTTCCAGCGGTCCAGCAGGCCGGTGTGCCGCAGATAGGCCAGGGCCGCGGTGCTCTCCGGGATGAGCTGTACGCCGTGCCGCTGCCGGCCGATCGCCGAGCGGATGATCTGGGCCTGCTCCCGGTCCCGGTAGGCGACCGCGATGTCACCGGGCGGGGCCGAGCCGGGCTCGCGGTGGCCGTTGCCGCGGGCGACCGGATGGGCGCCGACCGGATGCACGCTGTCGCGCGGAATCTGGGTGGTCATCAATTCGATCGAGGACGCCACCAGATCACCGAGGTCGGAGTGGGCGGTATCGGCCGTCACGACCCGGTAGTCGAAGTTCTGGGCGCCGTTGGGTGCGGTGACGACCGTCGCCGAGCACACCACCTCGCTCCCGGCGGAGATACCGAGGGATGTTCGCATGTTCACCTCCCTTCGAGCGGATGGTCCGGGTGGAGGCGACCATCTCGAACGGACTCCGGACGCGCCCAACGGGTGGCGGACGTCTCCGAGCTTCGGATCGCGGCGGGCCCTTGCCCGATGGGGCATCCGGACCTGCCACTGATCACTTGCGGTCTTGCTCTCTTCTCGAGCCCGCGCGCAGCGTTGCCACGCGGTCGGCGGGGTGAAGCAGTTGTGAAACTCTCGACGGTGCACGTGGCGGGACCGATTCGGTCTCGTCGCGTGGCCGACGTCAATGGTGTCACAATCCGTTATCCGAACGTTACAGATTTTCGGATTTCTTTGGAAGACCTCAGATTCCCGGGCCGTCGTGTCGGCGAGTCGTGTTCAATTTGCCCTCCGCTTCGCTCCGCGCGGGTTCGCGGCCCAAGGCGCAGGTCTATGGAGCCGGTACCTCGGCCTTTCCTCCTCCGCTCCTCCAGGGCGTAGGTCTATTGAGTCGTTCGCTCCCGTTTCCGCTCCCGGCGCGGGGAGGCGGAGCGCAGTCCGGGCCGAGGCGGACCGCGAACACTCGGTGGTCAATAGGGCAGCCCCTTACCTTGAGCGCTGGCACTCGCATGTATAGAGTGCTAGTTGGCACTGTCAGTGCTCCGGTGCCAGCTGATGACTACTGGGCAGGGGTCCCGGCACCCGCGACGACGGGGCTGATTGCACAGGGTCACACACATGACCGAAACCGTGAGTCCGGGGAACAGCCCCGGACGCGACGAATCCCCTGAAAGTGGAGGGCTCAACGTGGCGAGCGTGAACATCAAGCCGCTCGAGGACAAGATCCTCGTCCAGGCCAACGAGGCTGAGACGACGACCGCCTCCGGCCTGGTCATCCCCGACACGGCGAAGGAGAAGCCCCAGGAGGGCACCGTCATCGCCGTGGGCCCGGGTCGCTGGGACGAGGACGGCGAGAAGCGGATTCCGCTGGACGTCAAGGAAGGCGACGTCGTCATCTACAGCAAGTACGGCGGCACCGAGATCAAGTACAACGGCTCGGAGTACCTGATCCTGTCGGCTCGCGACCTGCTGGCCGTCGTCACCAAGTAGGAACGCTCCAACTCTCGGGGCTCGGGCCTCCGCCTCCCCGCGGCCGGGCTTCCCAGAGCACCGAGAGACACCGCCCCGAGTCGCAGCTGCCAATACAGCAACCGGCCCGGGGCGGAGTGCGTTCCGACCCAACTCATTTCAGGAGTAGGTACATGGCAAAGCAGATCGAGTTCGACGAGAAGGCTCGCCGGGCGATGGAGCGCGGCGTCGACAAGCTCGCCGACGCCGTCAAGGTCACCCTGGGCCCGCGCGGCCGGCACGTGGTGCTGGCCAAGGCGTTCGGTGGCCCGACCGTCACCAACGACGGCGTGACCATCGCCCGCGACATCGACCTCGAGGACCCCTTCGAGAACCTGGGCGCGCAGCTGGTCAAGAGCGTCGCCACCAAGACCAACGACGTCGCCGGCGACGGCACCACCACCGCCACCGTGCTGGCGCAGGCTCTCATCAAGGGTGGCCTGAAGAACATCGCCGCAGGCGCCAACCCGATGACCCTGGGCAAGGGCATGAACAAGGCCGCCGAGGCGGTCGCCGCCGCCCTGCACGCTGTCGCGACCCCGGTCAACGGCGAGAAGTCCATCGCGCAGGTCGCCACCGTGTCCTCGCGGGACGAGGAGATCGGCGCGCTGGTCGCCGAGGCGCTGACCAAGGTCGGCAAGGACGGCGTCGTCACCATCGAGGAGTCCTCGGGTCTGCAGACCGAGGTCGCCATCACCGAGGGCGTGCAGTTCGACAAGGGCTACCTGTCCCCGTACTTCGTCACCGACCCGGAGACCATGCAGGCGGTCTACGAGGACGTGTGGATCCTGCTGAACCGCGAGAAGATCAGCTCCCTGCCGGACCTGCTGCCGCTGCTGGAGAAGATCGCCGAGTCGGGCAAGCCGGTCGTCATCATCGCCGAGGACGTCGACGGCGAGGCGCTGTCCACCCTGGTGGTCAACGCGATTCGCAAGACCCTCAAGGTCGTCGCCGTGAAGGCCCCGTTCTTCGGTGACCGCCGCAAGGCGTTCCTGGACGACCTGGCCATCGTCACCGGCGGCACCGTGGTCAACCCGGACCTGGGCATCACCCTGCGTGAGGCCGGCCTGGACGTGCTGGGCAAGGCCCGCCGCGTCGTGGTCACCAAGGACGACACCACCATCGTCGAGGGTGCCGGCTCGCAGACCGACATCGACGGGCGAGTTGCCCAGCTGCGCAAGGAGATCGAGAACACCGACTCCGACTGGGACCGCGAGAAGCTGGAAGAGCGCCTGGCCAAGCTGGCCGGCGGCGTCGCCGTCATCAAGGTCGGCGCGGCCACCGAGACCGAGCTCAAGGAGCGCAAGTACCGCGTCGAGGACGCCGTCGCGTCCGCCAAGGCCGCGGTCGCCGAGGGCATCGTCCCCGGCGGTGGCACCGCCCTGGTGCAGGCCGCGTCCACACTGAACGCCCTGCGCGACTCGCTCTCCGGTGACGAGGCCGTCGGCGTCGAGGTCGTGCGTCAGGCCCTGCTGTCGCCGCTGTTCTGGATCGCCAGCAACGCCGGCGTCGACGGCGCGGTCGTCGTGTCCAAGGTGTCCGACGGCAAGAATGGCTTCAACGCCGCCACCCTCACCTACGGCGACCTGGTCGCCGAGGGTGTCATCGACCCGGTGAAGGTCACCCGTTCCGCAGTGGAGAACGCCACCTCGGTGGCCCGCATGGTCCTCACCACGGAGTCCGCGATCGTCGACAAGCCGGTCGACGAGCCCGCCGACGCCCACCACGGCCACGCCCACTGACCCAGCCCGGCTGACGTCAGCTCAGGCCCCCGGACAGCCCGCTGTCCGGGGGCCTCGCCGTCTCCGAATCCCAACCGCGCCACCCACTATCGTCCGGCGCAATCCGGCCGTCGGCGTGACTGTGCCACGCCCCGCACTGCCATGATGACGCCCGGACTGCCATGGTCGCGTCCGGACTGTATTGCGCCACTGTCGTTTTCGGGCCGCCATGCCCTCTTCGTCGCGGAGGCGAATGCCTCGTTCCATGAAAGTTCCAATGCCCGAACCGAATCCGACTGTCGCGCGCTCTCGGTCCGGGCATGCCGGCCCGCAGCGGTTTTCGGGTCCGGGCTGTCAGCGCGCCGGGGAGATCGTCACCGTGGGCCCGGGGTAGGAGTCTGTCGGTGACGGCGTCAGCCAATTCGGGCCCAGTGGCACGGAGACGGGCGGGAGCGGGATGGCGGGGGATGGGTCCCGGAGATCGCCCGTGTGCGGGTCAGCGACGACGTAGAGGCCCGCGAGTACCAGGGTGACAGCTGCCACGCCCGCGAGGGCACGGCGGTAGGAGCGGATGAGGATGCTGAGGAGTCGCATACAAATCGGGTCTTTACGGCAAAGCATGCAGCCGAAACCGGTCAGGCGACCTGAATCGGCGGCATGCAAAGGACCTCGCGGGCGTGACGGGTTCTGGACCTCTTACTTCGGGAAATGAGCTCTCAGTCGTGGATCGGACTGGCGGAGCGGCCGTTTCCGTGGTGGAGACCGTGGTGGGAGCGGTGAATCGTGTTCGGCGGTGCCTGGTCTGTGGCTATTGCGGCGAGAAGGCGATCGCGGAGCGCGGGCGGTGGCGGTACGGCCACCGCGGACGCGGCCAGCATGATGGCTTCTCGGGTCTGCTGCACTTCCTGGGTGAAGGCGGCGTGCAGTACGGCGTCGTCGGTATCCAAAAGGTCCGCCACTGCGCGCTGATCTTCGTCGCCGATCGATCCGAGCGCGACAGTGTGCGCGAGATCGATCTGGCTTTCTTTCATCTCACGTCACTCCCAAACTTTTCTTGAGTCGTGTCAATCCATCCCGTATACGGGACTTAACGGTGGGCAACCCTACGCCCAGATGGGCTGCGACCTCGGCGTACGTGCGTCCGCCGAAGTACGCGAGGGAGATGGCTTCCCGTTGCGTCTCCGTCAACGTCGCCAGGCCGGCGAGCACCGCCTGCTGTTCCAGCCGACGCCCGACCTCCTCGGTGACCTCGTCGAACTCGTTGCCGAGAGTGCTGGTGCCGTACGCGACCTCGCGCAGGGCGTGCGCCTGCTCGGCCCGAACCCGGTCGACCGCGCGCCGATGGGCCAGCGTCATCAACCAGGTGACGGCCGAACCCTTGGACGGGTCGAAGTTGGCTGCCGTGCGCCAGATCTGGAGGTAGACCTCCTGGGTGGTCTCCTCCGCGTAGCCCGGATCATGTAGCACGCGTAGGACCAGGCCGAACACTCGCGCGCTGGTGCGGTCGTACAGCTCGGCGAACGCCTGCTGATTCGACTGCCCGCAACGCTCGAGGAGTGCGGCTAGTTCGAGACTTTCGGCTGCGCGCGCCGTCACCGCAGAGTCCACGCTGGGCGTTTCCGCCCCTCCGTCCCTCGAGCTCTGGAACGAGTTGCCCTCTGCGGCCGGCGGCCGCGCTGTCACAACGCTCCGTTCTGTGTCATCGGCCACGAGGGTAGCGTGCCGCTATAACCTCCTCTCGCGTGGGGGTATCGGCAAAGAGACTGCGGCAGAGTGGCTTTCCAGTTGCACCGAAACGTCGCATACGTGACATTCGAGACACGACGCGACGTGCCGACGTCGCCGACCCCTGGAGCGGTGCCGGGTGTTTGCTAGACATTCGGCACGCCATCGCTGTCGGATGGGAGGCATCTCGAGCCCACTCGGTCGTCGGTCTCAGCGACAGCGCAGGTGAACACCAGTCACGCGAGTTTGCCTGGAGCGCGGAACCGGTACGTCAGGCGACGATGCGCCGACGGTTGCGGCGGGCGTGTAGCTCGCGCTCGGTCTCGGACATTCCGCCCCAGATGCCGTAGGGCTCGCTGACCTTCAGCGCGTGCGACCGGCACTGCAGCAGCACCGGGCAGGACTTGCAGATCTCCTTGGCGCGTAGCTCGCGCTGGGCCCGGGCGCGGCCGCGTTCGCCATCCGGGTGGAAGAACACCGCGGAGTCCTGACCGCGGCAGGATCCGCGCATCTGCCAATCCCAGACATCGGCGTTCGGGCCTGGGAGGTGGGTCGGCATAGGCATGGTGAACTCCTCATGGTGCGAGCTCGTCGGCATTGTCGAGCGGTGCTGGTGGCAAACAGGTGGCCGCATCGCCGTGGCCCGGCGATCGCACTTCGTCGGCTCCGCAATTCGACACGACGCCAACGACGGCGATGACGTACGTTAGGTCGGACAACGAATTCGAGTCAATAGCTTCATTCGACTCGAGCCGAATACGTGCACATTAGAGAATTAACATCTTCGCTATTTACAAAACCGCCTGCCTGTGGTGATACTGATCGGTTGCCCAGTGCCGTGACCAACCTGTGATAGCCCATCCGACTGGTAGAAATGCCTGGTAGCAGCGGCTTTTCGGGGGTCGATACCTGTCACCTGATCTATGCAAGACTCTCGATCAGAGTGATCTCAGCCATTGGACATCTCGCGCTGAGTAGGGTAGAGATGGCCGATTCGCGGCCGTCAGGTTAATAGCGCGAAACGCTATACGAATTCCTTACGGGCGTGCTGGGCGATAGCGAGAACAGATTTACGGAGTGGAAACACAAAGACGCTTGCGAATGCTGATCGATAGCTGGAGGGCTGTGGTATGGCAGCTGCCCTCACTTGCCCCGGCACTGGTTACAGTGCGGCTGTGCCTGTGCTCGAAGTGAACTCCGAACTCGCCGACGCCGCTTTCGGCGCCCACCCAGAACGCGCTGCCATCGGGTTGCCGGCCGCCGCCGACGCCGCCGGATACTGGTTGCGAGCAGTCTCGCTCAGTGGAATCGGACGCTACGCCGCCGCGCGCGCCGAGCTCGGCCGCGCCCGCCGCGCGACCACCGACCCCGCGCTGCTGTCGCTCACGCACAGCACCGAGGCCTCGTTGCTGCGCCAGCTCGGCTGGCACGGCGACGCCGCCGTCGCCGACGGCCGCGCGGCCGCCCTGGCCCTGCCTGCCGTTGCCTGCGATATCCAGCACGCGGCCGCCCCCGACGCGACCCCGGCGGAAATCAGGCGCGCCGAAGCAATCAGGCGCGCCGAAGCGGTTTGCGATGCGTTGACCGGACTCGCCGCCGATGCTCTCGGCACCCTCCGCCCGGCGCTTGCCGCCCGGCTGCTGGATCGTTGCCGCAAATACCTCGACGTTCATCTGACCGATGCCGCGAGTGCGTGGCGCCCGCGTGTCCGACTGCACTGGGTGGCTGCCGAGACGGCGCTGTCGGCCCCCGGCTCCGGTTTGATCTCCGCCCCCGTGGCCGACCTGACGGCCGGCGGTCGCCCGGCCCCGGTCGATCCCGCCCTGGCACACGCCGAGGCCGCCCTCGCCCTCGCGGAAAACTCGCCCTCGCTGCGGCATCGAGTGAAATCCCGGCTACTTCTGGCCGCCGCCAGCGCCGCCGCGGGTGACCTCGACCGATCCCGGGCTCTCGCAACCGAAGTCGATCGCGCCTGCGCCGAACATGAGCTGCTTCCGCTGCGCTGGGCCTGCGCCATGCTCCGCTCCGGTGTCGAACCCGGAGGTGACGGCGCGATCCTGGCAGCCGAGTGCGCGCGGTTGCTGGACGCTCGCGGTGGGCGATTGCGTTCGGCCAGCGGCCTTCTCGGTCATCCCTGAGTGCCCCCCGGGACTTCCCTGAGTCGTCCCCGAGAACGACCCCGTAACGCCTGGCATGAATGCGCCAGCCGCTATTGTTGGACCGTTCCGCCCCTCCGCGGAAGCACCGGCTCTACCGCCGCCGTGCCACTCTCGAAAACGCCAGGAACAGCTCTGACGATGAACAACACGGGTGAGGAGTTGGATCCCGCAGTCGTCGCTGCCGCAGCGCAGGGCGACCGGGCGGCCCTTTCCCAGGTACTGGTGAGCATCCGCCCCCTCGTGGTGCGGTATTGCCGTGCGCGCATCGGATCGGCCGAGCGTGGCCAGCTCTCCGCTGACGACGTCGCGCAGGAGGTTTGTCTGGCCGTTATGACCGCCCTCCCCCGGTACCAGGATCAGGGTCGGCCGTTCATGGCTTTCGTCTACGGCATCGCCTCGCACAAGGTCGCAGACGCCCACAGAAATTCCGCCCGTAACAAGGCGGACGCCATGGCCGAAGTACCGGATGTCATATCCACCGACCAGGGACCGGAGCAGCGAGCTCTCGAATCCGAAACGAGCCGGCAGATGAACGCTCTGCTGGCGACCTTGCCGGAAAAGCATCGAGAAATCCTGATCCTTCGCCTGGTCATGGGTCTGTCGGCTGAAGAAACTGCAGTCGCCGTGGGCAGTACGGCGGGTGCTATACGAGTCGCCCAGCACCGGGCACTCGCGAAACTCAAGTCTCAAGTGGCGAGGGCAGGTGAAATGTATGGCTAGGGATGGCGAGCGCGGTCGGGGCGACTGGAAGGCGCGACCTGGATCGCAGAACAGCGGTCCCTACGCCGAGGCGTCCGGTGATACCGGGCCGGTGGACATTGCCGCGGTGCGACGCGACGATGCACTGATCGACGCCATCTCCGGCGATGGCCCCGTGCAGACGGGTACTTCGGAGGAGTATCAGCTCGCCGCCTTGCTGGCGGACTGGCGCGCGGAGATCGTGGCCGAGCCGTTGCCGGCCGGACCGGACCTGGATGCCATTGTCGCCGCGGTCAACCAGGAGATCGGCGCACGACAGGCCAGAATCGGCGCGTCGAATCGCGGGCGACTACGGCTCGTCCGGCCCATCCTGGGTGCGGCGGCGGCCATGGCACTTGTCATCGGCGGTCTGACGGCGTTCTCCTACAACGCGAGCCCCGGCGATCCGCTCTGGCGGGTCAAGGAGGTCGTGTTCAGTGAACAGGCGCAATCCACGGTCGTCTCGCGGGCGGACAGTGATCTGCAGCAGGCGCAGCAGCTCATCGCGCAGGGCAAGGCCGACGAGGCCAAGCCGCTGATGGAGCGTGCCGCCGACAATGCCTCCCAGGTCAACGACTCCGGCAAGAAGGACAACCTGACCGACCGCTGGCAGCAGCTGTATGCGGTGCTGCAGCAGAAGGCGCCCGAGGTGGCCAGTTCGCTGGCGTCGATCGCCCCGACCAGCAGCACCACCAAGGTGCCGGTCGTGACGACCACGCCGAATGAGCCGGTGCCGCCGGTGAATCCGCCGACCAGGCCGGACGGCAATCCGTCGACGACCATCGATTCGCGGGCGGCCGAAACCGCGCCGAGCCCGAATCCGGGCACCGGAGGCGGAGTTTCGACGGTGCCGGTCGTTCCGCCGGTGACCACCCTGCCGTCTCTGCCGCAGGAATCCGAACCGCCGGTGGTGCCGCCGACCGGTGGTGGCGGGAACTCGACGTCGGTCGCGGTTCCGGGCGGAGGCACCACCGGTGGCGGTACGACGGGTGGTGGCGTGCAGCCGACGCCACAGCCGCCGGTCGAAAAGCCCTCGGCCATCGTGCCTATCCTCCCGTCCACGATCATCGTGCCGTCCGGCGGCGGCGTGCTGCCGCCGGTTCCGATGCCGGGGACGCGCTAGACACCACCCGCTTCACCCGATCGTCGTGCGCCGATCGGGTTTTCACGTCAGCGGGGCGGAGCGGACTTCGCAGGACATACGAAAAGGGCCTGCATCCTTGGGATGCAGGCCCTTTTCGATGAATCAGACGTCGAACCCGTCGAATCCGTCGCCGTGCAGTGCCTCGTTCATGGAAGCGTCCGCGTAACCGCGGCAGTAGTCCCAGGTGACGTAGGCCTCGGGCGTCGGGTCGTAAGCGGGCTCGTGCGGTCGCACCGTGCCGTCCACCAGTAGCTGGAGGAGATTGGCGCGCAACATGTCCCAGTCGTGGTAGTGATCCTGTCGGCAGTCCTCGCAGCTGACCACGAGACCGCGGATGCCACGGTGGGCCAGCAGCGCCTCGTAGACCGCGAGGTCGGCGAGATCCTCTTCGACCGCTAGGCGCTCGTGAGGATCCAGCGGCTCCCCCGGCTCGATGGCATCGAGCGCGGCCGACGGGTCGGAGGGGTCTCCGGCGAACGGATCCGGCGGCAAGCCAGGTGGTAGATGGTCACGCACAGTCCCACGGTACGCAGAACCACCCCATGTGCGCCAGCGCTGAAGGGGATTTGCCCTCACTTCGCTGGTGGTGCGGCGCACAGTCCTCTCCCGGCGCGGCGCACTGTCTTGTCCTGCGGCGGGCCCAGTGTTGTCCCGGGCAGGCGCCGTGATGTGGTGGCAGCCGACACATTAATGGCACAGCCGACAAACCGCAGCGGTTGTGGCCGTCGATACGGCGCTGTCAGGTCCACTGACGCGGGGTCGGGCGGGGTGCGGCGTGGAATTGTCGAGCCGATACCATGGTTGACCAAAGGCCGGGTAGCAAACGCCGGCATTGCCATTCATCCATGCGTCCACCGGTGCCCGGTCCGGTGGATGTCGCCGAGGTCCAGGAGGGGTCGATCCGAATGAGCAGTCCCGTGACGGGCGAACGAAACGCTGGCCGCCCCCATACGGGCGGCGACGATCCCGACAAGATCGCCATGCTCGGCCTCACCTTCGACGATGTGCTGTTGTTGCCCGCGGCCTCGGATCTGATTCCGAGCTCGGTCGACACCTCGAGCAAGCTGACGCGTGAGATCTCGCTGCGCACCCCGCTGGTGAGTTCGGCCATGGACACCGTCACCGAGGCGCGTATGGCCATCGCCATGGCGCGCGCGGGCGGTATGGGCGTGCTGCATCGCAATCTGTCGGTGGAGGCGCAGGCCGCGCAGGCCGAGACGGTGAAGCGGTCGGAGGCGGGCATGGTGACCGATCCGGTGACCTGCCGTCCCGATGACACGCTGGCCGAGGTCGACGCCATGTGTGCTCGCTTCCGCATCTCCGGTCTGCCGGTGGTTGACGAGCGCGGCATGCTGGTCGGCATCATCACCAACCGCGATATGCGGTTCGAGGTCGATCAGGACCGCAAGGTCGTCGAGGTGATGACCAAGGCGCCGCTGATCACTGCCCAGGAGGGCGTCACCGCCGAGGCCGCGCTGGGCCTGCTGCGCCGCCACAAGATCGAGAAGCTCCCGATCGTGGACGGCAGCGGCAAGCTGCGCGGCCTGATCACGGTCAAGGACTTCGTCAAGACCGAGCAGTACCCGAACGCCACAAAGGACCGCGACGGCCGCCTGCTGGTCGGTGCCGCGGTCGGTGTCGGTGAGGACGCCTGGGCCCGGGCCATGACCCTGGCCGAGGTCGGCGTGGATGTGCTGGTGGTCGACACCGCGCACGGTCACCAGTCGGGCGTGCTGCAGATGGTCTCCAAGGTCAAGGCCGAGGTCGGCGACCGGGTGCAGATCGTCGGCGGCAATGTCGCCACCCGCGCGGGCGCCCTGGCGCTGGTCGAGGCGGGCGTGGACGCGGTGAAGGTGGGTGTGGGCCCCGGCTCCATCTGCACCACCCGCGTGGTCGCAGGTGTCGGCGCGCCGCAGATCACCGCGATCCTCGAGGCCGTGGCGGCGTGCAAGCCGCACGGTGTGCCGGTCATCGCCGACGGCGGTGTGCAGTACTCCGGCGACATCGCCAAGGCCATTGCGGCAGGCGCCTCGACCGTCATGCTCGGTTCGCTGCTGGCCGGTACCGCCGAGTCGCCCGGTGATCTGATCCTGGTGGGCGGCAAGCAGTTCAAGAGCTACCGCGGCATGGGTTCGCTGGGCGCCATGCAGGGTCGCGGCGAGGCCAAGTCGTACTCCAAGGACCGCTACTTCCAGGACGACGTGCTGTCGGAGAAGAAGCTGGTGCCCGAGGGCATCGAGGGCCGGGTGCCGTTCCGCGGCCCGCTGGATCAGGTCATCCACCAGCTGGTGGGCGGTCTGCGCGCGGCCATGGGCTACACCGGTTCGCAGAGCATCACCGATCTGCAGGCCGCCCAGTTCGTGCAGATCACGGCGGCGGGTCTGAAGGAGTCGCACCCACACGACATCACCATGACCGTCGAAGCTCCCAACTACACCACCCGTTCGTAGCCGGACATAACCGGCAAATGCCAACGCCCACAAGGTTCGCGGCGCGTCTCGTTCTGGACTGCGCTCCGCCTCCCCGCGCTGGGAGCGGACACGGGAGCGAAGCGGAGGAGCGGACGGAGGGAAGAACGAGACCTCCAGCGCCGCGAACCCACCCGGAGCGAAGCGGAGGGCAAATTAGACACAGGAGGACTGACGATGCGCGATATGGTCGAGATCGGCATGGGCCGGACCGCCCGGCGCACCTATGAACTGGACGATATCGACATCGTTCCGTCCCGTCGGACCCGCTCGTCCAAGCAGGTGTCGCTGTCCTGGCAGCTGGACGCCTACCGCTTCGAGATCCCGTTCCTGGCGCATCCCACCGACGCGCTGGTGTCGCCGGAGTTCGCTATCGAGCTGGGTAGGGCCGGCGGTCTGGGCGTCATCAACGGTGAGGGCCTGTGGGCCCGGCACGCCGATGTGGCCGCCAAGATCCAGCGGCTGACCGAGGTCGGCGAGAAGGAGGGCACCGAGGCTGCGGTGGCGCTGCTGCAGGAGCTGCACGCCGCGCCGATGCAGCCCGATCTGCTGGCCGCCGCGGTCGCGCAGGTTCGCGCGGCCGGTGTCACCACCGCGGTGCGGGTGAGCCCGCAGAACGCGCGGGCGCTGACCCCGGCGCTGGTGCAGGCGGGCATCGACCTGCTGGTGGTGCACGGCACCATCATCTCGGCCGAGCACGTGGGCGACGGTGAGCCGTTGAATCTGAAGACCTTCATCGCCGAGCTGGATGTGCCGGTGGTGGCGGGCGGCGTGTCCGATCACCGCACCGCGCTGCACCTGATGCGCACGGGCGCGGCGGGCGTCATCGTCGGCTACGGCTCCATGCAGGGCGCCACCACCACGGGTGAGGTGCTCGGCATCGGGGTGCCGATGGCCACCGCCATCGCCGACGCCGCGGCCGCGCGTCGCGACTACCTGGACGAGACCGGTGGCCGCTACGTGCACGTCATCGCCGATGGCGAGACGCTGACCTCGGGCCACATCGCCAAGGCCATCGCCTGTGGCGCGGATGCGGTCATGCTCGGCGTGCCGCTGGCCATGGCCCGGGAGACCCCGGGCAACGGCTGGTACTGGCCGTCGGCCGCCGCGCACCCGTCGGTGCCGCGCGGCGCGGTGCTGCCGTACGCCGTCGACGAGGAGCGCGTCCCGCTGGACCAGGTCCTCAACGGCCCCTCCAACGACCCGTTCGGTTCGCTGAATCTGGTTGGCGGCCTGCGTCGTTCGATGGCGAAGACCGGCTACAGCGACCTCAAGGAATTCCAAAAGGTCGGTTTGAACGTCCGCGCCTGACCGCAAATCACGGCCTAGCGCCCTTGCGCATTCACCCGAATGTGCAAGGGCGCGAACCATATCCGACGTCCGCGCTACCGGACTTCGACCGCTGACGAAGTTCTGGATCGGTCACTCCCCGTGCCTTCAGCGCACGGCTTGGGAGCTGTCGATGGTCGTGCACACGTGCCGGCGGTCGGGTGCCGAAACGATTGTGGACGTACCCGACGAGTTACCCGGATCGGTCCGAAATCAGTTGTCACCTTTGCGAACCGAGTCAACGGCTCCCGAGCTGGGCGCTGAAAGCGCGGGGCGGCGGGGGAGTCAACCCGCGGAGGAATTCTCGGACGGCAGTGTTGACGGCCACGGGGTGGGTCATGTTCACCGTCTGGCGGGCGCCTTCGATTTCGAGGTAGTGGGCATTGGGGAGGCGGTCGGCGAGTTCGCGGGCGTGGGAGCGGAGGACGCCGGAGCGGGTGGGGTGGATGACCAAAGTGGGGCAGGTGATTTCGGATAGTCGGTCCAGGACCGAGTCGCGGCCCAGCAGGGCGCCGGCGGCCACCTCGGTGGCATTGGGGTCGCGGGCGAGCCAGCGTTTCACCCAGACGGCGCGGTACCAGTCGTCGTCGCCGATGAGCCAGCGGGCGAGGTAGTCGGCGAGGGCGGGGCGGGGGCCGTCTTCATGCCATTTGTCTAGGAACCTACGGGCGTTGGTGAGTTCGGTCGGGGTGGGTTCGTGTGCGTCGCAAGAGAGCAGGACGAGGGCGGCGACGCGGCCGGGGGCCAGCAGCGCGGTGCGCAGGGCGATGAAGCCGCCCTGTGAAATCCCTCCCACCACGGCGCGTTCCGCGCCGAGTTGATCCAGTACGGTCAGCGCGTCCCGGGCGGAGGTCCAGTACGTGAACGGCAGCCCCTCGTCGCGGGTGCGGCCGTGCCCGCGCGCATCCCAGGTCACGATCCGGAACTCGGGTGTCAGCGCCGCCTGTTGCGACGCGAACATCGTTCGGTCCATGAGGAATTCGTGCCCCAACAGCACTACCGGACCTTCGCCCCCGCTGTCCTCGTAGTGGATCTCGGCATCGATCGCACGGGCGAATGGCACGAGGTAGAGGATAGCCAGCACCGGTGACAATCTGGCGAGCTTTCCTGCTCGCCGCGACGCTGGGTGCGGCCGGGCCCCGGCGTCCGGGCCGGACTTCCCCGTCGAAGGACGGAGGGCTCTACCGCCGAGCCGTCGCCGGGACTACGGTGCGGCCCGGCCGATTTCGCGATCCGGCTGGTCGGAATCGCCAGGGATGGGCCGGAAGTCCCTATCGGTGACCCACCCGACGCGAATACCGTCCCCGATGCCACCACTTCCGGGCCGGGCGGGCTACCGCATCCGAGGCCGCGGCGCACCCCGGCCCGGGGTGGAGGTCCACGGGGGCTCGATCGAAAGGTGACGACTGGTTTCGTGCCGGTCGGGGTAACTCGTCGGGTACTCCCAAAATTGGTTCGGCTCTCGACGCTGGCGCGGGTGCTCGAAGGCTGACGGCACCCGGCCGTCCGCCAAAGGCGCGGGGAGGCGGAACTGTGTCCTGTATCGCTCACTAGACTGTGGCCCGTGGCAGAAACCCAGCGACCAGTCCTTGTCGTCGACTTCGGCGCGCAGTACGCGCAGTTGATCGCGCGCCGGGTGCGCGAAGCGAGTGTGTATTCCGAGGTGGTTCCGCACACGATCACCGTGGAGGAGATCGCGGAGAAGAACCCCCTCGCGGTGATTCTCTCCGGCGGGCCGAGCAGCGTGTACGCCGAGGGCGCGCCGCAGTTGGACGCGCGGCTGTTCGATCTGGAGCTGCCGGTCTTCGGTATCTGCTACGGGTTCCAGGCCATGGCGCAGGCGCTCGGCGGAACGGTGGCGCACACCGGGACTCGGGAGTACGGCCGCACCGAGCTGAGCGTGGACGGCGGCATCCTGCACGGCGGCCTGCCGACCCGGCAGCCGGTGTGGATGAGCCACGGCGACGCCGTCACCGATGCCCCCGCCGGGTTCGAGGTGACCGCGACCTCCGCGGGCGCACCGGTCGCCGCGTTCGAGGATCGGGCGCGCAAGCTGGCGGGTGTGCAGTACCACCCGGAGGTGCTGCACTCGCCGCACGGCCAGCAGGTGCTGAGCCGGTTCCTGCACGAGATCGCTGAGATTCCGGGCGCGTGGACGCCCGCCAATATCGCCGACGCGCTGATCGCCCAGGTGCGGGAGCAGGTCGGGGACGGGCACGCCATCTGCGGTCTGTCCGGCGGCGTGGACTCCGCGGTCGCGGCGGCGCTGGTGCAGCGCGCCATCGGTGATCGTCTCACCTGTGTGTTCGTCGATCACGGTCTGCTGCGCGCGGGTGAGCGTGAGCAGGTGCAGCGTGATTTCGTCGCCGCGACCGGGGCCAAGCTGGTCACCGTCGACGCGGTGGAGAAGTTCCTGGGTGAGCTGAAGGGCGTCACCGATCCGGAGGAGAAGCGCAAGATCATCGGCCGGGAGTTCATCCGGTCGTTCGAGGACGCGGTCTCCGAGGTGGTGAGGTCGGAAGGCGAGACGGCGTCCGATGGGCGCTCCGCGCCGAAGGTCGAGTTCCTGGTCCAGGGCACCCTGTATCCGGACGTCGTGGAGTCCGGCGGCGGTGCGGGCACCGCGAACATCAAGAGCCACCACAATGTCGGCGGCCTGCCCGACGATCTGGAGTTCGCGCTCGTCGAGCCGCTGCGGCTGCTGTTCAAGGATGAGGTGCGCGCGGTCGGCCGCCAGCTGGGGCTGCCCGAGGAAATCGTTGCGCGCCAGCCGTTCCCGGGTCCGGGTCTGGCCATCCGCATCATCGGCGAGGTGACCCACGACCGGCTGGAGCTGCTGCGCCAGGCGGATGCCATCGCGCGCGAGGAGCTTACGGCCGCCGGCCTGGACAAGTCGATCTGGCAATGCCCGGTGGTGTTGCTGGCCGATGTCCGCAGCGTCGGCGTGCAGGGCGACGGCCGCACCTACGGCCATCCGATCGTGCTGCGCCCGGTCTCCAGCGAGGACGCCATGACCGCCGACTGGACCCGCCTGCCCTACGAGGTGCTGGAGCGCATCTCCACCCGCATCACCAATGAGGTGGCGGAGGTCAACCGCGTGGTGCTCGACGTGACGAGCAAGCCGCCGGGGACGATCGAGTGGGAGTGAGAACCTGTCCCGCCTCCCCGAGCCTTTAGCGGTCGGCTGAGCGCCGTCGGCGGTTGGGCACCCGTGCCGACGATTGGGAGCCGAACCGATGTCGGGCGTAGGCGAGGTACCCTCGTCGGCGCGAAATCAGTTGTCGTCTGGGCAACGAAAGGCCCCGCACCGGGAAAGGTGCGGGGCCTTCGGCCTTCTCGGAGGGCAGTTCCTCGAAGGGGTGCGCTACCCCGGCGAGGGGAAGGGGCAGCGCGGTCGGTCAGTCGCGGTTCTTTCTCGGGGTGAGAACCAGGACGATGCCGACGACAATGGCGGCGATCACCACGATCCAGCCCAGGGACAGGCCGCCGGAGACGGGCCAGAAGTGGGGGCCGACGAAGGCCCACACGCTCACGCCCAGGCCCAGCAGGCCGGCCAGCAGGAGTCCGAACGAGGGACGACGATTCTTGTTCCGGTTCTCAGCCACGGTTCACCTCCGCATTTCCCATCTGTACATCGACGGTCAGGTTCAGGACGGGACCCGTTGCCGGGCCGGACATTCCGCTCAGGCAATTCGAATCGCCCATGCGGACAGTGCATGTCGTATTGACGCGGAGGTTGGGCGGCAGCACCACGCGGGCGTCGCCCATGCGTACCTTCACGGCGACGTCACGGTCCTCGGTCAGCTGCAGCCTGCTCAGGTCGAGGGTGCCCGACCCCATGGTGACGTGGTACTCGGGCAGTAGCTCGGAAGTCGTTGCGGCGGTCCACCGGTGGTCGCCCATCGCGCCCTGATCGAATTCGATGGGACCCACCAGCGAGGCCAGGATGACGAATCCGGCCAGCGGCGCGAGCAGCACCATGAGGCCGTGGCCGCGACGCAGGAACGCGCCGATGATCAGTCCGAGCGCAATCACCGCGAGGGCCGCGGCCCCGATCCGGGCCGGGGTCATCCAGTCCACGCCCGAGGCGGCCACGGAACCCGCTGCGGCGGCGGCCAGGATCGCGAGGCCGATGGTGACCGCGGTCAGCCGGGAGCGAGGGCGGCGCGGGGGCGCCTGTACCGCGGTCTGCTGCAGTGGCATGCCAGGCTCGGGGAGCTGCCAGGCCAGCGGGGCCACGCCGAGCGGATCCCAGCCGGGCGGGGTGGGCCCGAAGTCGGGGGAGATCGGCGCGGGCCCGAATCCGGCCCGGGGGCGATCGGCGGCCGACGGAATCGGGTGCAGCACACGGGGTTCGCCGGTCTCGGGGATGGCGGGCGCCTGATTTCCGCCGCCGGCGTCATCGGCCGGTTCGGAGGGGCTGTCGAGGGCAGACATGGCAGGGCTCGGCTTGCTCATGTCGACCGGTGCCGCAGGACCTGCGCTGCCGGGCTGCCCGAAATCCGTCGCATCGCCGCGTTGTCCCGCGCCGGTCCGGCTCGAGTCGGTCGTCCCCGCAGGGCCGGCACCGGCGGCAGCCTTGCTCCCGGCGGATGCGTCCTGATTCGCGGTCCCGGTCCGGGCGGCGTCGGTCGGTTCTCCGGAAATGACCGGGCCCGAGGGAGATCCGGACTTCCGCACCACCACGGTGTCGGCCACGGAGGATGCTGGGGCGTAGCGGGTGTCGAGGACTTCGGTGACCGCGGTGTCCGGAAGGTGTTGCGGGGTAAGCGATTCCGGGTGCAGGACGGCGGTGTCTGCGTCGGGCGGATCGGCGCGGAGTACCGCCGTGTCGGCGTCGCCGGTCGGAGCGGGGTGCTGCACCGTACCGGGCTGCGACATGGGCTGGGCGGCGGCGGATTCCGGCGCGGGCGGCTGGTTGGGGTCGGGCTCGTAGTGGTCCGGGAGGGTGGTGTATGGGCCGTAGGTTTGGAAGGTGACCGCGTTGGCGCCCGGGTAGCCGGTCCAGTACGGGTTGGTGGTGCCGGGGTAGCCGGTATTGAGGCGGCTGTCGGCGGCCGTCTGGTCGAAATAGGCTGCGGGCGGCTGGGTTTGGCGCTGGTAGAGCAGCCACCAGCCGGCCAGCATGAGCGCGAAGCTGATGACACCGGACCCGCCGAGCCCGACGCCGACGGGTCCCATCGTGCTCACGGCGATCCCCAACGCCACCATGAGCACGATGGTCCGGGACGAGTTCTGCGAGGACTGGCCGCGGCCGAACAGCGATTCCGCCGGCGAGGACTGGTCGCCCGCCTGCGGGAGCAGCAGCCAGCCGAGCAGGTAGAGCACGATGCCCGCGCCGCCGAAAAGCGCCGACACCACGAACGCCACCCGCACCAGGACGGGGTCCACGTTGTAGCGGCGACCGAAGCCGACGGCCACGCCCGCGAGCGGTCCGTCCTTCGGGAAGCGCATCGGCCGGGTCTGCCACAGATCGTGAAGTTGATCGGAGAAGCCGGTACGCCCGGCGCTCTTGGACCAGTCGCTCGTTCTCGCCATGGCTTCCATCGTGCTGTTCGGCGTTGTCCGGGCGCATCGGGGATCACCCTGAATGGGTACCTGAACTTCGCCCCGGAGCCGTGCCCTACCGGCGGCGATGGGTTCGGTGCCGGGCCCTACAGGGTGATGGGGTCGCCGTATACCGCGCCGCTGCCGCCGTCGGGTCCGGAGTCGGCGCTGATGAGCGTGTAGGGCCGGATGGTGAGTGGTCCGCCGCAGCCGCTGACCATGAGGTGGAAGTCCTGGATCAGCAGTGTCCCGGTGCCGCCGTCGCCCGGCAGGTCCTTCTCCCCGGCGACCACGTCGGCGATCTTGCCGGGGGAGATGGAGATGTCGACGCCGACGCCGCCGGTGACCGTGGGCCCGACGCTGAGGTCGACGCCGGCGTGCGGGCCGAGTGAGGTGTCGAGTCCGGCAGTGGCGGTGACGGTGGGGTTGAGGTCGAGTTCCGGGTCGATGTGCAGCTTGGCGTCGATGTCCGCCTGGCAGGCCACGTAGTACCCGGTCTTCAGGTGTCCGGTGCCTCCGGCGGGGACGGTGCCATAGGAAGTGCTGTCCAGGAACACTTCTCGATTGGTCGGCATGCCGTTCAAGGGCGCGATCGGCCGGGCGTCGAGGTCGCGCTGTCCGACGGTGAATGTGAATCCGCTTGCCGTCGAATAGGTTTTCTCGTGCGGCGCGTAGGCCGCGCTCGCGTGTGCTGTGATCATTGCGTATCCGACGGCCGCCGCGACAGCCGTCAGTACCCGTGCGCCCTGCATTGTTCTCCCCGCGATCCTGCCCAAATCAACGGCACGCAGCGCGGGCCGTTGTCGATGATCTGCGGCGAATCTCCATGATCGCTGCGGGGTTCCTGGGAGTCGGCTGTGGGGATCAGCGGCATGCTCGAGGGCGTCTCGCAGCATGCGCCGCCCGGCGGCGTTGCGGTGACGTCCCAATCGCCCAGGGCGGGCATCGAACCCGCGGAGGCGGATCGGAAGCCCGGTTG
Organism: Nocardia sp. NPDC046763; assembly: GCF_040645495.1. NCBI lineage: Bacteria > Bacillati > Actinomycetota > Actinomycetes > Mycobacteriales > Nocardiaceae > Nocardia > Nocardia sp. NPDC046763. Next base: position 322,360 of record NZ_JBEYYI010000004.1, read on the forward strand.
TCAGCTCGCCTGCTGCTCGACCTCGCCGGAGTCCCAGCGCCGAGCCGCGCGGCGCAGCGCGCGCACATCGGAATAGCCGAGCCGCTGGGCCAGCGACGATTTGCTGATGGTCCCGTCTGCCTGCCGCGCCACCGTCTGCCGGGCGAGGTCCAGTTCGCGCCGCCAGGTTGTGCCGGATTCGGCCAGATGGCGCTGCAGGGTTCGCGGGCTCACGGTCAGGCATCGCGCGACGGCGTTCAGTGAGACATCGTCCGCACCGAGCATCTCCCGCAGCGCCCGCTGAACATGCTCGGGCCAGGAGAGCTTGTCGAGCAGCGGGGCAGACAGCGACTCCGCGTGCCCACGCACGATTTCCGCGAGTACCGGATCGGCGGTGCGCAGCGGCAACGCCAGGTCGCCGGCCCGCAGCGTCACACTGTCGAACGGGGCGTCGAAGTCGATGGCCGCGGTACCGAAGGCGTCGACGAACGCGCCCATGGCCCGAGGCGGCTTCTGTCGCAGGGTGATTCGAGCCGGTGTGATCGACGCCCCGGCGGCATGCCGGATGCGAGCCAGCGTACTGGCGTAGGCGGCCTGGATGGTCAGATCGGCGCCGCGCCCATCGCCGTCGGTCATCTCCAGCACCGTGGTGTACTCGCTGTCGCTCGCATCCCGAGCCGAGCTGTAGTGGTGATTGGTGGCCATCAGTGCGCCGCTGCGCCGCACTGCGGCGAGCCCTTCGGCGACGGTGGCGGCCGTGCTGAACAGGTAGTCGAAGATGCCGAATCGGCCGATCCGGTACGTCGCGGCGATCCGCAACCCGACTTCCGGTGCGTCCTGGCGGAATTCGGCATGCTCCCACAGCCGCAGGTAGGCGCCGCTGGACACCATGCCGTGCTCGGTGGTCAGCACCGACTGCGGCAGGCCGGCGTCACGCAGCAGCATGCGCGTATCGACTCCTTCACCCGCCGTGTTCAGTACGCATCGGGCCAATACTGCGCTATAGGCGGGCACCGAATCGAACACCTGATCATCGTAAGCGCTGACCGGAATCCGACGCCCAGGTCACGCTGTCGGCGAAATCGGTGGCGGATCGGCTTCGCTGCGGCGGCGGCCGGCCGAGGATGACGCATTCGGTTCCCTTCCCGACATGAACGGTCCTTCCGCGAGTCACCTCCGGTCGGCAACGCTGAGGCGGTGTCAGAGACTACGACCGGGCAACCGCGGCGGCTGGTGGTGGGAATCAGCGGAGCGACCGGAATCGCCTATGGCATCCGGGCACTGGAACTTGCGCGCAAGGCCGGGGTGCAGACCCATCTGGTGGTGACTCCCGCCGGGCAGCAGACAAGGGCCTACGAAACCGGGTTCAGTGCAAAGGATCTCGCGGCCATGGCCGACGTGGTCTATCGTCCCGCCGACATCGGGGCGGCCATCGCATCGGGCTCGTTCCGGACGGCGGGAATGCTGGTGGCGCCGTGCTCGATTCGAACACTGTCGGCTATCGCCTACAGCAACGGTGACAACCTGCTCACCCGCGCGGCGGACGTGACCCTCAAGGAACGGCGCCGGCTGGTGCTGATGGTGCGCGAAACCCCGCTGACACTGGGCCATCTGCGCGCGATGACCGCGGTCACCGAATCCGGCGGCATCGTGATGCCGCCGGTGCCCGCCTTCTATCTGCGCCCCGACAGCATCGACGAACTGGTCGACCACACTGTCGGCCGGGCGCTGGATCTGTTCGGCATCGATCTACCGGATATGCCCCGCTGGGGCGAGTGACACCTCCTCGAAGGAATCATCGTGAAACATCTGAAGAGCCTGCGCGAATTTCTCTCCGAGCTGGAGCAGATCGGCGAGCTGCAGACCATCGATCACGAGGTCGATTGGGATCTGGAAATCGGTGCGGTCACCCGACGCTCCTACGATCTGCGGGCTCCCGCACCGCTTTTCACCAATGTCACCGGATACGGCGACACCGGGTTCCGAGTGCTGGGCGCCCCCGGCGCGTTCAGCAGCGCCGAACATCAGTTGGCACGCATCACGATGGCGCTAGGGCTGCCCGCCGAGGCGAAGGGCCAGGAGCTGATGGAGGCGCTGGTCGCTGCCCGCAGCAAGCCGGGTATTCCGCCGGTGGAGGTGCCCAAGGAGGGCGCCCCGTGCAAGCAGAACGTCCTGCTCGGTGACGACGTCGACCTGACGATCTTCCCGACGCCGCGCATTCACGGCAACGACGGCGGTCGCTACATCGAGACCTGGGGCATCAATATCGCCCGCACCCCGGACGGGTCGTGGACGAACTGGTCGGTCAATCGCATGATGATCCACGACCGCAAGAGCCTGGCCTGCCTGATCGCTCCGGTGCAGCATCTGGGCATCGTCCGCTCGAAGTGGGCCGAGATCGGCAAGCCGATGCCGATCGTGCTGGCGCTGGGCGTGGAGCCGGGACTGCCGTTCGTGGGTGGAATGCCGTTGCCGGAGGGCGTATCCGAGTGCGACTTCATCGGAGGCTATTTCGGTGAGGGCATCGAGGTGGTGCCGGCCGAGACGGTCGATCTGCTGGTGCCAGCGACGGCGGAGATCGTGATCGAGGGCTATGTGTCGATCGACGAAACCGTCATGGAAGGCCCATTCAACGAATTCCCGGGCTACAACGCCACTGTCGCCTCCCCGAAGGCGCGTTTCGATGTCACCGCGATCACCTATCGCGACGGTGCCATCCTGCCGGTGGTCGCCGCGGGCCCGCCGGTCGAGGAAGATCACACCTGCACCGCCACCATGCACGGAGCGGAACTGCTCTACCAACTGCGTCAGGCCGGGCTGCCGATCTCCTCGGCCTGGCACACCCCCGAGGCCGCGATGCACTGGCTGACCCTGTCGGTGCGCCAGGACTGGCACAAGACCCTCGGGATCTCCTCGGCCGAATTGGTACAGCGGGTCGCCGATGTGGCGTTCACCGGCAAGGCATCGGTCAACGCACCCAAGATCCTGCTGGTCGAGGACGATGTCGACATCACCAACGTCAACGAGGTGGTGTGGGCGTTCGCGACCCGGTCGCACCCCGACGTGGAGCGCGGTGAATTCCATTTCCCGCACAAGCTCAGCGACGACCTGCCGGTGTACCTCGACGACGAGGAGAAGCACACCTTCATGGCGGGCAAGGTGGTCTACAACTGCCTGCTCGCCGACCTCTACCCGGAGGGCAAGCGCCCGGTGAAGGGCAGCTTCGAAAACGGTTGGCCCACCGAGATTCAGCAGCGCGTGCTGTCGAATTGGCAGAAATACGGATACCGCTGATCCGTATTCCGAGAAACGAAGGAGAAATTGATGAGCAATCCCGAAACCACCCACGCCACCGGCCGGATCACGGTCCACAAGTACGAGCCGACGGCCTACGAGGAGCCGGCCGAGGGCCCGGTGCTGACCCGGATCCACGTCGAGGAGAGCTTCAGCGGCGACATCTCCGGTGAGGGCGTGGTGGAGTTCCTGCAGTCCGCCAATGCGGACGGCTCCGCCAGCTTCGTCGGCATCGAGCGGGTCACCGGCACCATCGCGGGCCGGTCGGGCACCTTCCTGCTGCAGGACCAGGGCAGCGTCGCCGACAATATCGTCAGCGGCGAGTGGTTCGTGGTACCCGAGTCGGGCACCGGCAAGCTCGCCGGCTTGCGGGGCACCGGCGGCTTCAAGGCCAACCTCGGTGAGAACGCCGAGATCTGGCTCGACTACTGGTTCGAGTAGAAGGTAAGGGACACCGCATGTCTGAATCACTGGCCGGCAGAACGGCCCTCGTGACCGGGGCGGCCACCGGTATCGGCACGGCCATCGCCCGTGCCCTGGCGGCCGCGGGCGCGCAGGTGGCGATCAATCACCCGCACACCCCGGATCTCGCCAAAGCCGCTGTCGCCGAGATCGAATCGGCCGGCGGCAGCGCGATCGAGCTCGCGGCGGATGTGACGAACCCGGACGAGTACCGGGCGATGGTGGAGCAGTTGCTTTCCACCTTCGGTCGCTGGGACATCCTGGTGAACAATGCGGCGGTGGCCATCACCAAGCCGTTCGACCAGGTCACCTCCGAAGAGTTCGATCGCAGCTTCGCGGTGAACGTCAAGGGCGTGTTCCACGGTCTGCAGCTGGCCTGGGATCACCTGGCCGACGGCGGGCGCATCATCACGATCTCGAGTTCGACGACCGGATTGATGTTGCCCGGCTACGCGGTCTACGACGCCACCAAGGGCGCGGTCGAACAGTTCACCCACATCCTGTCCAAGGATTTCGGCAAGCGCGGCATCAGCATCAACACCGTCAGCCCCGGCGCGACGGAGACCGAGACCTACCGGATCGGCAAGAGCGAACAGTTCCTCGCCGGCCTGGAAGCGTTGAGCGCCTTCGGAAGGCTCGGACGGCCCGACGAAATCGCCGCCGTGGTCGCATTTCTCGCCTCCGACGCGGGCGGCTGGGTGACCGCCCAGAACATCCGCGTCAACGGCGGCACCGTCTAGTACTGCCGCATTCGGGTGAGTGGGTGGCCTCGCCCTCGTCTTCGCTGTCGGCGAGCCACCCTTCACGGCAAGGGTTTTCGTGGCCGCAGACCGGGCCGGGGCGAGCTTCGACAGGGCGATATTGGCACACCAGGCCCGCCATGTGCGGGCCTGGTGGTGGCCGAGCCCGACCTCGTCTTCGGCCTGCTCGAACACCTCTTCGGCGTGCAGCGTCAGCCCTGTCGGAACCTGCCACCCCGGCACGGTCCCGGCTGTGCCGGGCCGCCCCGGTGCGGGACAGCCGGCGCAGCATCTCGCGGATACCTCGACATCGAAAGGTCAACGGCCCATACGATTTCGGGCCGTTGACTGTCGAGGCCGCGGTCATGCGGAGGTGGCGATCTTCCAGAGGTGGCTGTCGGGGTCGGCGATGTAGCCGAAGTAGCCACCCCATTGGGCGGCGGTGGCGGGCTTGACGATTGCGCCGCCGGAGGAGACGGCGGTGTCGATCAGCGTGTCGACTTCTTCGCTGGTGTCGACGATGTGGTGGAAGGAGACGCCGCGGAAGCCGCTACCCTCCGGGGAGACTCCGGCGTCGCCGGCGGCGTGGGCCACCGGGTAGATGCCGAGGGCGGAACCGCCGTCGAGTTCGAACGAGGCGAAGTTCGGGAAATCCTGACCGAGTTTCGCGCCGATTCCGACGTAGAACTTCTTGGACCGCTCCATGTCGTCCACTGCCAGCATGATGGTGGTGACCTGCAGAGCCATTGTCTTCTCTTTCCTGCCGATGTTTGCGGGTTCACTCTCTCGACCGGCCGCGTCGGCAGTATGTGACAGGCAGTGGCCTAGATCACATATTTGCTCTCAGGCGGTTTCGCGGTACACCGCGATCACGGGAATCTTCCGGGTCGTCTTGACCCGGTATTCGGCGAACACCGGCATGAGCTCGATCATGCGGTCATAGAGCTCGTCGGCTTCCGGGCCGGTGACGAATTCGGCCTTGCCCGTGTATGTTTCATTACCGACCTCCACCATGAGCCGGGGATTGGCCCGCAGGTTGTGGTACCAGGCGGGATGTTTGTCCCCGCCGCCGTTGGACGCGATGAGGACGATGCGCTCACTGTCGGGGACGTAGACGAGTGGATTGGTGATCGCCCGGCCGGATTTCGCGCCGGTCGTGGTGATCAGCACCATGTTGGTGCGGCCCTCGAACGTCCCGCCGACCTTCCCGCCGTTGGCCCGAAACTCCTCGATCACGGATTCGTTGAATGCGTTCATATCCCCTGTCCTGTTCCAGATCTCCTGCTGCCAACCGAGCCGGCCGGGGAGAAATTCCACTCTGTCAGCGGGCGGGGCAGGGCGGGTGGTGGGGGAGCTGGGGGAGGTAGCGGCGTCAAAGGTCCTGGGTCCAGAGGTGGGCGGTGATGGCGCAGACTCGGGTCTTGCATCCGATCGCCGACCAGGTCAGCGGCGCTTTCCTGGCCGGTCCGGACAAAACGGCGCCTCAGGGATCGAATCGGGGTGTTTCCTGATGTCGGGTGTCACCGGCCCGTGCCAGTATCGAAGGCATGTATCCGTCCGCGCCCCTGTACGACCCTGCCCGCGGGGCGGTCACACCCGTGACCCAGCCCAGGCTGGTGCGGCGTACCGGCGGGCGCATCGTGGGCGGGGTCGCGGGCGGGCTCGCCGATCACCTCGGGATCGACGTGTTGCAGGTGCGGATCGGTTTCGTGCTGCTGTCCGCGCTGGCCGGGGCCGGGATCGTCGCCTACGGGATGCTGTGGATCTTCACGCCCGCCGGGGGCGATGCGGCTCCGCCGACCGGGTCGGAGCGGCGGCAGGCCATCGGATTGGCGCTGCTCGGTATGGCTTTGGCGGTGGCCACCGCGTGGGTGTTCAACGGGACGGCCGCGCATGTGGTGGGGCCGATCATCGTGGTAGCGGTCGGTGCGGCGCTGGTGTGGCGCGAATTCGACGCGGACGGGCCGAGATCCGTCATCGGGCTGCCCGCCAAACCGTCGGTGGTCACCTGGGCGCGCATCGTCGGCGGGGCCACCCTCATCGTGGTCGGGCTGGGTGTGGTGGTGCTGGGGCGGATCAACCTCAGTTCGCTGGGGTCGGCGCTGCTGGCGGTGGCGGTGACCCTGGTCGGGGCCGGGCTGCTGACCGTGCCGCTGTGGCTGCGCATGATGCGCGCGCTGAATGCCGAACGCTCGGCGCGGATCCGCAATGACGAACGCGAGGAGATCGCCTCGCACCTGCACGATTCCGTGTTGCAGACGCTGGCCCTGATCCAGCGGCAGGCCGGCGACCCGCAGGAAGTGGTGCGGCTGGCCCGCAGCCAGGAACGCGAGCTACGCAAGTGGCTGTTCGAGGACACCGGGCCGGCGCAGTCCAGTCTGGCCGCCGCGCTGCGCACCATCGCCGGCGAGGTGGAGGACCAGCACGGGGTGAAGGTCACCCCGGTCACCGTGGGCGATGTGTCCATGGACCTCGACGACAGCGGAATCGGACTGCCCAAGGAGCATTTCACCGCGCTGCTCGGGGCCTCCCGGGAGGCGCTGGTCAATGCCGCCAAGCATGCCGGGGTGCCGACCATCGACCTGTACGCCGAGGTGGAACCGCATCAGGTGAGCGTCTTCGTGCGCGACCGCGGCAAGGGCTTCGATCCGGACGCGGTGTCGAAGGACCGGCGGGGCGTGGCCAAATCCATCCACGCCCGCATCGAACGCCGCGGCGGGCACGTGGAGATCAAGTCCGCGCCCGGCAACGGCACCGAGGTGCGAATCTTCATGCCGCGCAAGGACGGTGGCGACGAGCGGCTGGTGGTGCAGACCGACACCCCGGAAGACGCCGCCCAGCTGTGAGCCGCGGAGTGTGGTACCGATGGGGGCAGGGTTCGGTTCGGCGTCAGGTGAGGAGTCTTCAGGTGAGCGTCCGGGTCTTTCTGGTCGACGACCATGCCGTGTTCCGGTCCGGGGTGCGGGCGGAACTGAGCCGCGAATCCGATATGGAGGTCGTCGGCGAGGCGGGCGGGGTGGCCGAGGCCATCGCCGGGATCAAGACGACCGCGCCGGACGTGGTGCTGCTGGACGTGCACATGCCCGACGGCGGCGGGGTGGCGGTGCTGCAGGGCATCGACCCGGGACCGGTGTGCCTGGCGCTCAGCGTCTCCGACGCGGCCGAGGACGTGATCGCGGTGATCCGGGCGGGCGCGCGCGGGTATGTCACCAAGACCATTTCGGGGCCGGAACTGGCCGACGGGATCCGCCGGGTCTCCGGTGGGGACGCGGTGTTCTCGCCACGGCTGGCCGGCTTCGTGCTGGACTCGTTCACCGGCAGGTCGCCGGTGCCGGAGCCGCCACTGGATCCGGAACTGGACTCACTGACCCCGCGCGAGCTCGAGGTGCTGCGCCTGCTGGCGCGCGGCTATACCTACCGTGAGATCGCCGAGACCCTGTTCATCTCGGTGAAGACGGTGGAGACGCACGCGTCGAACGTGCTGCGCAAGACCCAGCAGTCGAACCGGAACGCCCTCACCCGCTGGGCGCACCGGCGTCGTATCGATTGAAATTACCCAAGGCGACAACTGATTTCGTGCGACGAGGGTAACTCGTCGGGTACGACCGAAATTGGTTCGGCACTCGACCGCCGGCACGGGTGCACTACTGTCGACGGCACCTGAGCCGTGCGCCGCGCGGGGGGCGGAGCGGCAGTCGCGGGGAGGCGGCTACAGCACAACGAGAACGACGATGATGATCAGCAGGCCGATGAGCAGGCCGATCGCCACCGCGAGCGGGCCCGCGTTCGGGCCCAGGGCGCTCAGGTCGAAACCCTTCGACTTGGGTTGCGGGGCAGTCGCAGCCGCGGCCGCCTGCCGCTGTGGGCGGGGGAGCGGGCTGGAGTGCGGGCTGCGCAGCCCGGCGGCGGAATTGCGGGCCGCCCAGGCCGGAATCGTCCCGTCCTCGGTGCGGACCGGCGCGCCCAGGATGTAGGGCGCGGTGCCTGGACCGAAGGCGGCGGTGAGGATTTCGTTGCGCGCCTCGGTCATGGTAGGGCGGCGCTGCGGGGCCGGCTCCATCATGTGCAGCAGGACCTCGGTGAGCGGGCCGCTGCGGGCGGGCGGGGTGATCTGGGCCATGGCGGCGCGTTCCACGATGACATTGCTGTCCTCGTCGAAGCCGTAGGGCGGCCGCCCCTCGATGGCGGTGTACAGCGTTGCGCCGAGCGAGAATACGTCGCTGGCGGTGGTGGGGCTGGCGCCGCGTGCGACCTCCGGCGGCAGGTAGGCGGGGGTGCCGGTGATGACGTCACTGATCTCCTCGGTGGCGTCGTTGGCGCCGCTGGAGATGCCGAAGTCGCTGAGCTTGACCTTGCCGACCTCGTCGCCGCGGTCGGCGACCAGGATATTGCCCGGTTTGATGTCGCGGTGCACGATGCCGGCGGCGTGCGCGGTCGCCAGCGCGTCCGCCACCTGCGCGCCGATCTGCGCGACCTCGATCGGGGACAGCTGATCCACCAGCGCAAGGGCTTTGGCCACACTGCGTGAGGGCAGATACTCCATCACCAGCCAGGGCTCACCGGCCTCCAGCACCACGTCGTACACGGCGATGGCGTGCTCGTGCGACAGCTTGGCCGCCACCCGGCCCTCGTGCATGATCCGGCTGCGGACCTCCTGCGCCTCCTCCTCGCTGAGCCCCTGCGTGGTGAGGACCTGCTTGATGGCGACATCGCGGTGCAGCAGCCGATCGGTCGCCAGCCACACGGCACCCATGCCACCACCACCCAGCTTCGACTGCAGGCGGTAGCGGCCGGCCACCAGATAGTCGGGGCCGACAATGGGACGGGCGCGTTCGGTCACGGGTGCAGGGTAGCGGAAAACCATCCTGACTGGCCTGCTTCGAAACCCGAGGTTTGCTGGTATCCGGGTGTAGATCTGGACATATCATTCCAGACCCATACGGACACAGCACGTTTCGCTTCGTGACGCCTGCGGGCCGGGCTCGGAGAGAATCTTGCGCGGCCCGGGAACGCTCTCGCTGGTATCTGGCTTTCCGGACGAAACTCACCAAACGGCGGCCGGGGGCGGTCTCCGGCGACGCGTCGATCCGCTCTTATCACAATGTGCCGCGATGACACCCGCCCCTATTTTTCGGGGGTTTCTTTTCGCAACCGGTAAGTCGATGACTCGCGATATTCGCGACCAGGACGAAAACACGGCGCGCTACCGAGCGAACTCTAATTCCGACCCGGCAATTGGAGTGTCGGCCGTTACGCCAATTGCCTTATCTCGTCGGCCTCTATCGCGATGGCGGGTTTCGGCGCCGCACCGCAGCTGGCCTGGCGGGGCGGGTAGGCGATGGTGCGGGTGGTGACCAGCCAGCGGCGGCCGTCGCGATGGCTGACCTGGGCCGCGCCGGCGAAAGTGGCCGGGTCGGTGGAGTGTTCGGCGTGATCCGGGGCCGGTTCGACGGCGAGGTCGTCGATACCCGCGGTCGGGTCGGCGTCCCCGGGGACGGTGGTCGTCAGGCCGGTGTCGTCGAGGAGCGGAGCGGCCAGAGTATAGGTGGCGTCCGCGATGCGCTGGCGGACCGCGACTTCCGCGACCTGCTCGACCGGGGTGTAGCAGCTGCGGCCGCGCAAACCGGCGAGCGAGACCTCGCCCTTGTCGGCGGCGGCGAGCATGGCGTGGGCCGAATCCTCGTCCAGGCGGCCGTAAGTGAGCCCGGTGGGGAGGACGATAACGGCGGGGGCGAAGCGGTGGCCGCCGGTGTGGGAGCACTCCCACACCCGGTCGGGGTGGGCGGCGGACAGGCTCGCGGCGATGGGGCGGCCCAGCAGGGCGCAGCACTGGTCGCGTTTGCCGTGCGCGCAGACCAGGACCAGCGGATCCGTCACGGCCGCACCGATTCCCGGGGCCGGGCCGTTGAGCAGATGCAGGTCCAGGTCCAGCAGCTCGCGCAGGTCACTGATCTCGAGGCGCTCGCACCAGGATCCTTCCGGCCGTGAACTGGCGAGCAGAACGGTTCGCACACCCGTGAATTCCGTGCGCCCGGGCCGCCGGATCAGGGTCGGCCGGACGTGCGCCGCCTTGGTGCGCGCCGCCAGTTCCGGCGTGATGTCGGGCCCGAGCACCTCGTCGCCGATCACATCGCGTCCCCACGCCCCGGGCTGCTCGACACACAGCCAGCCGGTGATGCGGGTCGCGCTCCCGGGTAGCGGAACCTCCAGCGTCGCAGCCGAACACGACAATCCCTCGAACCCCGTCACGATGCTCTCGAACTCCGTCACAATGGCTTCCCGTCGATCAGCTTCCGGATCACCTGCTCCAGCCGCCGCGCTCGCGCCTCCGGCCGCACCGCGCTGCCCAGGTGGTAGCCGACCGCGATGCGCGACCGCATGGGCAGCGTCGCGAAGCAGGCCGCCGCCTCCGGATGCCGGGCCCGCGCCGCGTGATCGGCCGACAGCCAGTCCCGGAACGACTGCTCGTCGGGAAAGCACGGTGTGGGACGCTCGGATGCGGACACCGTTCAACTGTAGATTCCGGCAGCTCAGTGCCCCAGAAAGGGGAGTACTTCGGCCTCGAACCGGTGGTAGCGGTCGCGGTGGATGCTGTGCCCGCAACCGAAGGTGCGAACCGTGCAATCGGGCAGGCTCGCGCGCATCTGTTCGAGCTTGTCCGGGTCCACCATGCCGCCGGGCCCGCCGCGCAGGAACAGCGTGGGCGCGGTGATGTCGGACAACCCCTCCCACCACTCCGGATACGGCTTGCGGAACTGCTCGAGCGCCACCCCGGTCATGGACCGATCGAAGGCCAGCACCGCGCGCGGATGCCGGATGACGCTGGTGGTGGCATGCCACAGTTCCGGGATCGACGGCAGCCTGCGCGTGAACCGCATCTGCTCGTCGCCGGAGCGCAGCGGCAGCGGCTGTTCCTCGATCACCAAGCGCCGCACCAGTTCCGGGCGTTCCATCGCCAGCCAAGAGATGGCGTATCCGCCGAGCGAGTGCCCGACCAGATCCACCGTTTCCAGTTCGAGCCGATCGCACAGCCGCAGCAGGTCGGCCCCGAATTCCGGGAATCGGTAGGAGGCGGTGTGCCCGCTGCGTCCGTGCCCGCGCAGGTCGGGAATGATCACCCGGCGTCCGCGCCGCAGCAGCTGTGTGGCGAATCGATCCCAGGTGTGCCCGTCCCCGCCCATGCCGTGTACCAGCATCACGGGTATGTCGCTGTAGAGATGCCCGCCCGTCGCGCCGGAATCCCGGTAGGCGAGCCGGACGTCTTCGAACTCGACCCGGGTGACCGCTGACTCCACGATGGTCCAGAGTACGGATCGGGGTCCGGGTGAGGACCCAGTTTGTGCGCAGCGCCATATCGAATTACCGATTCGGTTGCCTATTCATTCCGATGACGAATGATGGCGAAACCCTGCACATCCTGGCAGGATGCCCGGTTGTTCAGGATGTGAAATAGATCACTTTCACATTCTCGATAATCGGTCAACCGTGACGGTAGCGTCATTGCCGATTCACCAAAGCTTTTTCTGTCGGGGAAATATGGTTCTCAATGCTGCCGCCCCCGCGGTCGATCTCCAGGATCTTCGGGAACCGAGCCCGCCGCGGCCCACCTTCGCTACGGCGTGGGTCCTTCTACTAGCCGCACTCAGCGGGGCCTTTCTCGCCATCCCCACGCTGCGCTACGACTTCTTCGGCGACGAACTGTATTTCGTCGCCGCGGGCGCGCACCGCAGCATCACCTACGCCGACCAAGGCGTGCTCATACCGCTGATGGCCCACCTGGCCGACGCCGTGGCGCCCGGCTCGGCGCCCGTGCTGCGATTGCCGGCGGTCCTGATGACCGCGGCCGCGGTCATGATCAGCGCCGCGGTCGCCTACGAGCTGGGCGGCTCGCGCACTGCGCAACTGCTCGCGGCCGCCGCCTACGGGATCTCGCCACTCGCCGCGACCCAGGCCGTCCAGCTGAGCACCTTCTCCTTCGACGCCACACTGCAGGCCGCGGTCATCTGGTTGCTGATCCGCTGGATCCGCACCCGCGACGACCGCCTGCTCATCGCGCTCGGCCTGGTCGCCGCCATCGATCTGCAGGTCAAATGGTTCATCCCCACGATCCTGCTGTGCCTGGGCGCGGGCGTGCTCGTCGCGGGGCCGCGACAGCTGCTGTGGCGGCCCGCGCTGTGGCAGGGCGCGGCGATCTTCGCGGTGTCCGCGTTGCCCGGCCTGTGGTGGCAGAACACGCACGGCTGGCCGGCGCTGGCCATGAGCAAGGTGATCGGCGCCGAACAGGACGCGGCCGGCGGCGGGCCGCTTGCGTGCATGCCGCAGATGATCGGACTGACTGGTTTGCTGGGCGGTCTGCTCGCCGGCTGGGCCTTCTGGTGCCTGGCCCGGCAGCGCTGGCTGCGGCCCTACCTGTTCATGCTCGTCGCCTCGGCGCTGCTGGTGCTCGTGGTGCTCGTCGGGCACGGGCGCCCGTACTACACAGCGGGATTCCTGCCCGTGCTGTTCGGCATCGGCGCGGCCTCGCTGCCCTACTCGGTGAACGACCGCGGCGGCCGATTGCTGCGGGTCGTCGCGCCGCCGATCGTGGTGCTGTCGCTGGCCATCATCGCCGCGCTCGTGGTCACCCTGCCGCAGCCGCCCTCCCGCGTGCACAGCGTCATCCGGACCCAGGCCGACTTCGCCGTCCGGACAAGCATTTTCGGCTACTCGGGATGGTCCGATCTGACCGCGAAGGTCGCCGACGCCTACCGGCAGCTCCCGGAGCCGGAACGCCCGAAAGCGATCATCGCCCAGAACTATTGGCAGGCGGCCGCGATCCAGAACTTCGGCCGCGACTACGACCTGCCGCCCGTCTACAGTCCCAACCGCGGCTTCGGCTACTTCGGCCCGCCGCCGTCGGACACCGACGCCATCCTCTATGTCGGCCTCGACAGCGCCGAACCCACGCTGCGGCGGCAGTTCGGCCAGGTGACGGTCCGCGCGCACCTGAACATCCCGAACGGATTCCCCGGCGTGAACAGCGATATCGTCATCGCGGTGTGCCGAGGACCCGTGCACCCATGGACCGAGCTCTGGCCCACCATGATGGATCTGCGCCTGCCGCTTGGCATTTGAGCGGCGCCTACTCGTAGAGCCCCTCCACATGCCAGGCGCCGTTGTAGCCGAGCAGGAGCAGCGCGCGCAGGCGGGTGGCGTCCTCGGCGTCCAGCTGCACCTGGGCACGGGCGGCGAAGCCGTGCTCGAAACGGTGTGTCCACCAGCGATCGTCGACCGGCCAGGGTCCGGCCCAGCCGGTCAGCCGCCAGGAGCTGCTGCCCCAGTGCAGGTGAGCGGGATCGGCGGTGAACAGGCCGCGCTCGGTGACCCAGATCGGGGAACCGTCGGCAGCCTCCAGGCGCACCTCCGGATGATGGGTGAGCACCAGCGCCGGAGCGGGCTCGGGAAGCCGGCCGGGCCAGGGCTGGGCCGGATCGGTCGCGGGCACCGGCTCGTCACCGAGGGCGACCATGGTGATGCGCTCCCCTGGGCCGCGGCCGCCGCTGAGCACACCCATGCGCACGGCGTCACCGCCCAGCAGACTCTGCACCCGGATCAGGGCGCGGCGCGCTCGCTCCTCGTCCTCGCCGACCCCACCCCACAGGCCGAGTTGCAGGGCGCCGGCCGACACCACCTCGACGGGTTCCAGACGCAGGAGGGTGATGGCTGCGTTCGGGCCGGTATCCCGGTCGTCGTGTGCCTCCGGCGAACCGGGAGCCGCGACGCGGGTCCGGCCGCGATCGAGGGCGCGGCGGGTGAGCCAGCCGTCGAGCTGCCAGCGGATGCGGTCGGCGGTGCTGTCCGGGGTGAGCGGTTCGGCGCAGCGCCAGATGCGGGAGAACCCCTCGCCCGCTTCGGTTTCGGCGTGGATGACCAGGCGGGTGCAGGCCACGGCGGCGGCGGAGAGCTTGGTGTGCAGCTCGGTGGCGAGCAGTCGGCCCGCGAATGCGGCCATGTCGACGCGTTCGATCGGGGGATCGCAGCGATGCTCCACGGTCAGGTCGGCGGCGGGCAGGCGGGCGGCGGGCGGGCGCTCCGGGACCGCGCGGGCGCAGCGGTGCGCGATGATCGCGTCCGCGCCGAACCGCGACGCCACCTCGGCGGGAGTGAGGGCCGCGAAGTCGCCGATGCGGCGCAGGCCCAGCCGGTGCAGCAGATCCACCAGTTCGACGCGCTGCGGCGCGGCCAGCACCGGTTCCACCGCCAGCTCCGAAACCGGCATGGGCGCAAGGAATTCCGCGCCCCGGCCGGGCGGGACCAGGGTGGCGTGGCGGGCGGCGAAGACCGCGGTGGACAGCTCGTCGGCAATCCCGATCTGGCATTCCACGCCGACCGCCGCCACGGCGTCCACCAGCCGCTCGGCGGCGGCCTCCTCGGAGCCGAAGAACCGCGCCGCGCCCCGCGCAGAGAGCGCCAGCATGCCCGGGCGCAGCACCTCCACGCCCGGCACGGTCGCGTCCACGGCCGCCACCACGGGCTCGAACAGACGGGCGTCGCGATCCGGATCATCCTGTGCCACCAGCAGATCCGGGCAGCGGCCCTGAGCCTCTCGCTTCCGCAGACCCCGGCGGATCCCTTCCGCCCGTGCCACCGCCGTACAGGCCACCACCCGATTGACCGCGAACACCGCCACCGCGCGAGTGGCCTCCGCGCCTGCCTCGGCGGCCGCCGCCACCGCGGGCCAATCCAGGCACCACACCACGAGCACCCGCCGCGCCTTCACGACCGGCCCACTCTCGCGGCGCTACCGCATCGGTCGGCGGCCGGACGACAAGCGCGGCGGTCAGCCCGCGACACGACGCCCGCCCACACCCGGGGGCAACCGGAAGACACGGGAAATCCGCTGCGCCGCAGGCTCTATCGTCTGGCGGGCGGCGGTCGGCGATCGGTCAGGACGCGGCATGACGCGCCGGCCGCAGTGGTTCGGGAGCGGCGGCGGGCCGGGCGGGGCCGGGGGTGGCGACCCATTCGACGCGACCGTCGGCGGGGCTGAGGGCCAGGTGGCCGGAGCGGGATTGGGCGGAGCGGCCGCGGACGGAGACGTCGAGGCGGACGGTGCGCAGGCGGCCGCAGCCGCGGCCCAGGCCGCTGTATCCGGCGACCCGGGTGTCGATGTGCAGGGCGGAACCGGACCAGGAGCCGTTGGTCACCATCAGGGTGGAGTTCTTGCTGCGGGCGCGGGCGGCGAGGATACGGGCGCGGGACATGGGGACGGCGAGACCGTTCAGCCCGAGCACCACCAGGTCCAGGCCATCCAGCAATACGGAGGCAACTTCGAGCGGGTCCGGGCCTGGATCGGAGACCACCGCCAGCCGGTCGAGCCGGGCCCCCATCTCCGCGGCGGCCAGCAACCCCAGCCGTGGCAGCCCGACCACCGCGGCATGCCCTCCGGAGCCCGTCACCGCGGCCAGCAGCCCCGAGATCAGTGACCCCGCGCCGTTGTAGACGACCACCGACCCCTTGGCCAATCCGCCATCGGGCAAGAGGTTTTCGAGCGCGCCCGGCACCGGCAAGGACTCCCGCCGCGGCTCCTCGGATACGGGCACATGGGCCGACGACTCCGTGCCGCGCGCGGGTATCGCGGCCATCCGCCGCCGCAGCTCCGTCAGCTGCGCCCGCCTGGCCTCCGCCGCCGCACCCATCTATGTGACCACCTCTCCAGTCGACGGGAACTCATCCTCGAAAACTCGAGCCAGCACCGACCCAGCTACCTAACATAATCGAAAGTTTGTTCGAACAGTAGAACTCGAGTCTCGAGACGCGTCAAGAGATGTGTGGCCCGCCACGCCATCTGTTACCGGATCGCCGTGACCGCCGGCCCGCGCGGCGGCTTCAGGCGAGGTGGTTGCGGAGCCAGGTGGTCATGAGGGGAGAACCTCGGGAAGTTTGGCGGCGGCGACGTGGCCGGTGCCGGGGATGAGATGAACCTCGGTGTCGCGACGGCCGGAGAAGGTCGGGGTGTCGGACGCGGTGATGTGTACATCGTCGGTGCCATTGACGATCAACATCGGCGAATTGGATTCTCGCGCAAGCAGATCGGCGACCTGCCGCAAGTAGCAGATCCCGGACGGCGCCACGCTCCGTGATTCGGGGCGGGGGGTCAGTCGAGGGTGACCACCACGGTTTCGCCGTGCCGGGTTATTTCGATGCTGCTGCCTGCCGGAGCCTTGGCCGTGAGCAGGACATCGCGTATTACTTCGATCGCCGTGCGCCAATCGTCGATCACTGTCAGGGGGAGGTCGTCGACCCAGCTGCCGTCCCTTCGGCCCAGGCGGGCGGGCCCGTGCTTGGTGGTTCCCAGTCCGGCGGCTCGGAGGGCGGCGTTGAGGGAGGGCTTCAGCTGTGATGCCGGGCCGTTTCGAGGAGCTTCGGAGGAGGAAACGGGCAGGTAGGCGTGGGCGTGGTAGCGGCGGGGTGGAGGGGACGTGTGGTCGGAGCGGGTGCGCAGCAGGGTGTGGGGGTCGAGGCCGAGGAGGAGCTCGGTCATGACCAGGGCGCGGAGTTCACCCGCGCCGGGGGACAGCGCCGACAGGACGGACCGGTCGGTGCAACCCGCGGTGTGCAGCGCGGTGGTCAGGGCTGTCCGGTGCGCCGCTGTCGGATCGGCGGCGAAGGTCTCGGCGGCCGCCTCGACCTCGGGGTGTCTCGACCAGGGCTGGTCGCGGACGGCCGCGCAGCGGGCGCGTGCCCGGTCGATAGCGGTTGCCAGTGCGGCGAAGGGGAATTCGGGATCGTCCGGGTCGCGCATCGAGTACAGGTCGCCGGTGGGGTAGTCCGGATCATCGCCATAGGGATTGTCCGGCTGCTCGACGTAATCGAGGTACCACCAACCGGTTTCGTCGTCCCGCAGCCAATCCGCGCCGAATGCCCGGATATCGCCGTGCGCGGCATACGCGCGCCGCTGATAGGGGTCCAGGCCCGGCAGGGCGGCGAATGCCTCACGCAGCAGCGGGACGGCGATCGCGGCGTCGGCGTCGGTGCACAGCGGGGCGAAACGGCCGAGCAGGGCCAGGTACGGGCCGGGGTAGGCTGCGTCGGGGTCGGCCAGTGCGGTGGCACGGCAGATCAGGTCGACCTCGGACCAGCGCAGGGCATGCGGATGCCAGTGCGCGAGATCGTCCCAGCCCAGCTCGACCGGGCGGGTGGCGTCGGGATGACGCAGGGTCAGCGAGGAACCGTAGGAGCCGGACTCGACCTGGAATACGTAACCGTCGCCGAGGTCGTACTCCGCCTCGAAGTCGTCGTACTCCTCTTCGCGGCCGGCGCGGTCCCCGCCGGGCACATCGGAGGCGTACTCGTCGAGAAAGCTCGCCGCCCAGAGTTCGGGTCGTGAGAACAGGGAATTCGGCTGCCGGACCTCGGTCATGCCGCGATCCTGCCAGTTTCGATCCCGTCGGCAACCCTTGGGGCGCACCGGCTTCGGCGCGCCGCAGCGTGGCGTGCCTGGCTGGCCGTCCGCACCGCGCGGCGACGACGCCGCCCGGTATCCGGCGTACTGGAGGCCATGAGCCACGGCATACCGCCGCACGGCGGCTTCGCCATCGGGCTGGAACGCTGGGTGTCGCGGCTGCTCGAGGCCGACAACATCAGGTGGGCAACGCTTTTCCCGCGTGACACCCACCGGGTGCGGCCCTGCGCAGGGCGGGTCCGGGTCGGCGGGTGGTCACCAGTGGGCGCCCGGGACCAGCCGGGCCGCGCGGCGCAGGGCCGTGCCGGTGACGCGGACCGCGGGCGGGACGGTGCGGCGGCGCTGGTGCGGGGCAACGATGTCCGTGTCGACCGGCTTCGGTTCGGGCACCGACTCGCCCTTGGCCGCGGGGGAGTCGGGGATGGCGCGGTAGTAGCGGTGCAGGACCCGCTCCTTGATACCGGGCGCGAACATGGAGCCGTACTCGGCCAGGGTGCCGAGCGGCACGTCGATGCGGCGGGGGCGCTCGGTGAGGGCCCGCACGATGAGCGCCGCCGCCCATTCCGGGGACTGGGTGCCGGTGCCCTGATCGCCGCTCGGGGTGATCATGGGGGTGCGGACCAGCGGCATGTGGATGGTGGTGAAAGTGATATTGCTGGAAAGCATTTCGGCCGCGGTCACCTCGGCGAACTTGTCCAGGGCGGCCTTGCTGGCCAGGTAGGCGGCGAAGCGCGGGGTGGCGACCTGGACGCCGGCGCTGGAGATGTTCACGATGTGACCGTCGTGGCGCTCCCGCATGCCGGGCAGCAGGCCCAGGGTCATGCGCACCGCGCCGAAGTAGTTGACGGCCATGGTGCGCTCGAAGTCGTGTATGCGGTCGGTGGAGCGGTGTACGGCGCGGCGGATGGAGCGGCCGGCATTGTTGACCAGCATGTCGACGTGTCCGTGGGTGTCGAGCACGGCCCGCAGGGTCCGGTCGACCGAGTCCTGATCGGTGACATCGCACGGGTAGCCGAACGCGGCGCCGCCCGCGGCGGTGATCTCGTCCACCACGGTGGACAGCTCGTCGGCGCGGCGGGCCAGCAGGATGACGACCGCACCCTTCTCGGCAACGGCGAGCGCGGCCGAGCGGCCGATGCCGGAGGATGCGCCGGTGATGACGACATGCTTGCCGGCCAGATCGCGGCGGGCGCGCCGGCGGGCCAGGTAACCGGTGCCGTTGTCGGTCGAGGTATCGGGCCCGCCCGTCGCCCCGTCGCCACCCCTGACCGAATCGCTTCGCGATGCCATCATTTCTGCTCCTTGCAGCTGAATTGCCTCGAACTTACTCCAAAGTAAGTTACCGCGCCACGGTGCGGTTGCCCACCCCCGAATCGGCCTCCGGGGATTTGGTGCGTGCCGCTGTAGAGACCAATCGGTTTCGAATGTATGTTCGACATCGAGACCGGTCGGATTGTGGAGGAGGTGCGTCATGGGCTGGCACAACGGCCCGCCTTCGTGGGCCGAGATGGAACGGGTGCTGTCCGGACGGCCCGATCCGGCGCGCAAGCCGGTCGACGGCGACGGCGGCGACAGCCCGGCCTGGTCACGGAAGCGGGAGAAGTACGAGGCCGGGGAACTCGGGCGGGTCGCGCGATCGGCGGTGCCGTACGCCGAGCTGCACACGCATTCGGCCTACAGCTTCCTCGACGGCGCCAGCCAGCCCGAGGAGCTCGTGGAGGAAGCCGTGCGACTGGGCCTGGAGGCCCTCGCGCTGACCGACCACGACGGGTTCTACGGCGTGGTGCGGTTCGCGGAGGCGGCACGGGAATGGCGGATGCCCACCATCTTCGGGGCCGAGCTGTCCATCGGCACCGCGGCTCGCGCCGGTGCGCACCTGGCGCCCCGCGGGCGCCGGCGCGGCCGTGAATCCGAGTCGGACGCACTGAATTCCGAGCCGCGCACCGGCACACCCGACCCGGCCGGACCGCACCTGCTGGTGCTGGCGCGCGGACAGGAGGGGTACCGGCGGCTGTCGCGCGAGATGGCCGCCGCGCACATGGCGGCGGGGGAGAAGGGCATCCTGCGCTACGACCTGGAACGGCTCACCGCCGCGGCGGGCGGGCACTGGCACATTCTCACCGGCTGCCGGAAAGGGACGGTGCGACAGGCACTTCAGCAGGGTGACGCGGCGGCCGAGGCAGCGCTGCGCGATCTGATCGAACGGTTCGGACGCGAGCACGTGAGCGTGGAGCTCACCCACCACGGCATCCCCGAGGACGATGAGCGCAATGCCCGGCTCATCGCCCTCGCCGACCGGGTCGGGCTGCCCGTACTCGCCACCACCGGAGCGCATTTCGCGGCCCCGCCGCACCGGCGCAGAGCCATGGCGCTGGCCGCCATCCGGGCCCGCTCCAGCCTCGACGACATGGCCGGCTGGCTGGCCCCCACCGGCGGCGCGCACCTGCGCTCCGGCGACGAGATGGCGCGGCTGTTCGCGGCCTGCCCCGAGGCGGTGGCGAATGCCGTTGCGCTGGGCCGGGACTGCGCGTTCGACCTGCGGCTGATCGCGCCCCGACTGCCGCCCTTCGACGTGCCGGACGGCCACGACGAGAACTCGTGGCTGCGCGAGCTCACCCTCCGCGGCGCGGGCCGCCGCTACGGGCCTTGTGCCGGTAACCCGGACGCCTACCGGCAGCTGGAACACGAACTGGACGTGATCGCCACCCTGAACTTCCCGGGCTATTTCCTGGTCGTGCACGACATCGTCAGCTTCTGCCGCGACAACGACATCCTCTGCCAGGGCCGGGGTTCCGCGGCCAATTCGGCGGTCTGCTACGCCATCGGCATCACCAATGTGGACCCGGTCGCCAACAAGCTGCTGTTCGAGCGGTTCCTGTCGCCGGAGCGGGACGGGCCGCCGGACATCGACGTGGACATCGAATCGGATCGGCGCGAGGAGGCCATCCAGCACGTCTACGCCAAATATGGGCGCGAGTACGCGGCACAGGTGGCCAATGTGATCACCTATCGCGGGCGCTCCGCCGTGCGGGATGCCGCACGCGCCCTGGGCTTTTCGACCGGACAGCAGGACGCCTGGAGCAAACAGGTGAGCCGCTGGACGGGCGTGGCGGAAGAGCGGCACACCGACATCCCCGACGACGTGCTCGCGCTGGCCGGTGAATTGGAGGGGCTGCCGAGACATTTGGGCATCCACTCCGGCGGCATGGTGATCTGCGACCGGCCCATCGCCGACGTGTGCCCGACCGAATGGGCGCGCATGGCCGATCGCAGTGTGCTGCAGTGGGACAAGGACGACTGCGCGTCGGCGGGACTGGTCAAGTTCGACCTGCTCGGGCTGGGCATGCTGTCGGCGCTGCACTACATGATCGACCTGGTGGCCGAGCACAAGGGGCACACCATCGAACTGCACCGGCTGGACCTGGGCGAGGAAGCCGTCTACGACATGCTGTGCCGCGCCGACTCCGTCGGCGTCTTCCAGGTGGAGTCCCGCGCGCAGATGGCGACCCTGCCGCGCCTGAAGCCGCGAAATTTCTACGACCTGGTGGTGGAGGTGGCGCTCATCCGGCCGGGACCGATCCAGGGCGGGTCGGTGCACCCCTACATCCGTCGCCGCAATGGCAGGGAGAAGCCCGAATACGACCATCCGGCACTGGAGAACGCGCTGGAACGCACCCTCGGCGTGCCGCTGTTCCAGGAGCAGCTCATGCAGATGGCCGTGGACGTCGCCGGATTCACCGCCGCCGAGGCCGATCAGCTGCGCCGCGCCATGGGATCCAAACGGTCACCGGAGAAGATGGAACGGCTGCGGGCTCGCTTCTATCAGGGGATGAAGGACCTGCACGGCATCACCGGCGAGGTGGCCGACCGCATCTACGAGAAGGTGTACGCCTTCGCGAATTTCGGTTTCCCGGAAAGCCATTCGCAGAGTTTCGCCTCACTGGTCTTCTACTCGGCGTGGTTCAAACTGCATCACCCGGCCGCGTTCTGCGCCGGACTGCTGCGCGCCCAGCCGATGGGGTTCTACTCACCGCAGTCGCTGGTAGCCGACGCGCGACGGCACGGGGTGGTGGTGCACGGGCCCGACATCAACCACAGCCTGGCCGAGGCGACCCTGGAGGCACAGGGCTTGGAGATCCGGCTGGGGCTGGCCGCGGTCCGGCACATCGGCACCGAGCTGGCCGAACAGATCGTGGCCGCCCGCGAAATCGGGCTCTACACTACATTTCTCGACCTCACCGGGCGCGTGGAACTGAGCGTGCCGCAGGCCGAAGCGCTGGCCACCGCGGGCGCGCTGAACAGTCTCGGCGGCACCCGCCGCGAGGCGCTGTGGGCGGCGGGCGCGGCCGCCGGGGAACGACCCGACCGGCTGCCCGGCACTGGCGCGGCCACCACCGCACCCGCCCTGCCCGGAATGAGCGCGCTGGAACTGGCCGCCGCCGACGTGTGGGCCACCGGCGTCTCGCCCGGCAGCTATCCGACCGAATTCCTGCGCGAGCGCCTCGACGCGCTCGGTGTCATCCCCGCCGCGCAGCTGCTCGACATTCGCGACGGCACAAGGGTTCTCGTCGGCGGCGCGGTCACCCACCGGCAGCGTCCGGCCACCGCGGGCGGGGTCACCTTCCTCAATCTGGAGGACGAGACCGGCATGGTGAACGTGGTCTGCTCGGTCGGCCTCTGGGCCCGCTACCGGCGCCTGGCCACCACCGCGCCCGCCCTGCTCATCCGCGGGCGGGTGCAGAACGCCGAGGGCGCGGTCACCATTGTCGCCGACCATCTGCAGCGCATGGACCTGCGCATCGAGGGCCGTTCCCGCGACTTCCGCTGAAGGCGGCCGCCGGCACCATATTTCGGTTGGGCGGCGCGCCCCGCACCCGGGTGAGATACAGGGCGCGCCAAAGGTTGTCGCCTGGATCGGCGAACGGCTAGAAGTCGCCGCCTCCGGAATCGCCGCCGCCGAAGTCGCCGCCGCCGCCGAAGTCGTAGTCACCGCCGCCTCCGCCCCACTCCTGGGGGCCGGGGTCGTAACCGCCGTAGCCGCCGGACTCCGGGGGCGGGCCGTATTCCGGGCCGCGGTCGCGCTCGTGTTCGCCTTCCATCCGGCCGAGTTCGTAGCCGAGCAGGCCGCCGCCCAGGGCGCCGCCGGCCGCGCCGAGACCGGCCGCTGCACCGGGGCTCATGCCGGGACGGCCACCGCCGTAGGGCGGCGGGGGCGGGGCGCCGTAGCCCGGCCCGCCGGGGGCGTAGCCGCCGCCGAAACCACCGCCGCCGAACGGGGCGGGCGGCGGCGGGGTGCCGCGGCGACGGCGGAAGAACGCGACGGCCGCCGCGATGATGCCGCCGATGACCAGGATCGGGCACAGCAGGCCCAGCCAGCCCCAGCTGCTGCTCTTGCTCGCGGGCTTGGCGGCGGGCGGGTGCGCGGGAACCGGGTTGCCGGCCTTGGCACTGGTGGGCGCGCCCTGATCGGCGGCCGTCTTCAGAGCGCCCAGCGCGGCGATGGTC
Organism: Nocardia sp. NPDC046763; assembly: GCF_040645495.1. Classification (NCBI taxonomy): domain Bacteria; kingdom Bacillati; phylum Actinomycetota; class Actinomycetes; order Mycobacteriales; family Nocardiaceae; genus Nocardia; species Nocardia sp. NPDC046763. The sequence continues at coordinate 345,784 of NZ_JBEYYI010000004.1, forward strand.
GCACCCGTGTAATCGCCGCTGCCGAGGGCATTGCCGAAAGCCGTTCCCGCCGACGAGGTGTCGCGGATGTGCGAGTTCGCGCCGGTGCGGATCGACAGCCACTTGGCCTTGGTGTTGATAGCCAGCACCACGTCGGTCGGATTCTTGACGTGGGTCTGGGCCCTCGCATCGAATGCGGCGCGATCGTTGGCGAGCTGTTCGGTGGTGAAGATCTGCACCGGATCCGACAGTTGCAGTGCCGCATTCGTCACCTTGGCGACATCGAGCACCTTCGAGTCGTCGTGCACGTCGACAGGACCGGCCATGGCCGTTCCCGTCGCCAGCAGGATCACCCCGGCCACGGCCGACAGTAGTAACAGCAAACGCTTGACCATCCGAACTTCCTTCCCGGGCGCCCGCCTTGCTCGCCAGGCATCGCTTGCGACCCTACGACGTCCCGGCCTCGATCGCCGCCCCTGATCCTGTGTGCTGTATCGCAGGCCCCACCTGTTAACTCGAATCCCGTCCGAGACAATGGGACCAGGTTCGGGAAGGAGTGCGGCATGGCCACAGTGGTCCGGGCGACCATCAAACCGGGGAGCAAGAAGGGGCCCCTGGTCGAGATCCTCGACGACGGGGCGCTGCAGCTGTACGTGCGCGCCCCGGCGGTGGAGGGCAAGGCCAACAAGGCCGCCATCGAGCTGCTGGCCGCCCACTACGGCGTCCCCAAATCCGCGGTCCGCCTGACCGGCGGCGCGACTTCCCGCTTCAAGCGCTTCGAAATCGACGACTGAATCGGACCCGCGTCCGGAAACTCGGACCGCGCCCGGTAACTCAGACCGTGCCCGGTAACTCACACCGCGCCCGGAAAACCCAGCTGCCGCCAGGCCTCGTACACGGCGACGGCCGCGGCATTGGACAGATTCATCGAGCGACGGCCCGGCAGCATCGGGATGCGCAGCTGCTCGGTGACGTGGGGATCGGCGAGCACCTCCTCGGGCAACCCGGTCGGCTCGGGCCCGAAGAGCAGCACATCGCCCGAGCGATAGGCGACATCGGTGCTGTGGGTGGTGGCCGTCGCGGTGAAGGCGAAAACCCGCTCGGGCCGAATGGAATCCCACGCGGCGGCGAGACTCTTGTGCACGGTGACGACGGCCAGGTCGTGGTAGTCCAATCCGGCCCGGCGCAGCTTCGGCTCGGACAGGTCGAAGCCGAGCGGTTCGATCAGGTGCAGTTCGCAGCCGGTGCCGGCCGCCAGCCGAATGGCATTGCCGGTATTCGGAGGGATGCGAGGTTCGAAGAACACGAGATGGAACACGGGCTCCAGCATCGCAGAGGGCCGGATAAGCTCGTGCGGTGAGTCCAGCCCATGCCGTACCCGAGAGCCGTAGCAGTCGTGCGGGGGGATTCGTCCGGGACAATCTGCCCATACTGCTGGTAGCGCTGGTGCTGGTGGTGGCCGTGGTCTTCCTCGCCTGGGACCGCTGGCGGCGCGGCACCTTCTTCTTCGGCGGCGGGACGCTGCTGGCGGCGGCACTGCGGCTGATTCTGCCGACCGACCGGGCCGGCCTGCTCGCGGTGCGCAGCAAGGGTTTCGACGTCGCCTGGCTGACGGTGCTGGGCGGCGCGATCATCGTGCTGGCCGCGACCATCAGCAGCCTCGGCGTCACCTAGACCGCGCCGAGGTCGGGGCCGCGACCGGAGTCGCGGCACTGAATATTCGATCGGAGGGTGGCCGCGAACCCGCGGCGCTGGGGGATTGCTAGACCGAGGTCATGCGGCGGCCGAGTTCACGGCGCAACACTTCCTGGTCGGGGAGTCTGTGCAGGACACGGAGTATGGCCGGGCGAAGTTCACGCTGCTCGTCCTCGGAGAGCAGATCGACGAGATCGCGTAGATCCATGTCATCGAATGCGGCGGTCATGCCTGAATACATTACGTGTGCCGAGCCTTGCGCACACGCATTCCGGGCCGCCGGTTACGGAGGTGTCATGTGCGCGAAACCGGAAGCGTGTCATGGCAATTCGCGTGAAACGGACACGATACGCGAGGTAACGCGCCTCCGGGTGAGGCAGCGGGGTTACAGCGGACGGGCAGTGTTGTTTCAGCGGTCGGACCCGCGCTGGGCGCGGGCCAGATCCATCGTCTCGAGCATGAGCTTGCCGACCGCCTCGGTCTCGGTCAGGAACCCGTCGTGGCCGTCCCTGGACCGGATGATCTCCAGCCCCTTGGAACCCGGCAGCAGATCGGCCAGCTCCTGCAGGGTGTGCAGCGGGAAGAGCCGATCCGAGTCCACCCCGCCGACCACGCACGGCACCGGTGTGGACCCCAGCGCCGCCGCGATACCGCCGCGACCACGGCCCACGTCGTGGCGGTTCATGGCCTCGGTGAGCAGCACGTAGGTGGCCGGGTCGAACCGCGAGACCAGCTTGTCGGCCTGGTACTCCAGGTAGCTCTGCACCGCGTAACGCCCACCCGCCCACGGGTCCTCATCACCCTGGGCATGGTTCCCGAAGCGGTGGTCGAGCTCGAACTCGGTGCGATAGGTCAGGTGAGCGATGCGCCGGGCGATGCCCATGCCGGTCATCGGGGCGCGCCCGGTGCCGTGGTAGTTGCCGCCCTGCCAGTTCGGATCGGCCGTGATGGCCGCGATCTGGGTGGTCTGGGTGCCGATCTGGTCGGCGGTGCCGCGCGGGCCGACCGCCAGCACCAGGGCCGCGCCGACCCGCTCGGGCCGGGCGATCATCCATTCCAGCACCCGCATGCCGCCCATGGAGCCGCCCACCACGGCGGCCAGGCGGTCGATGCCGAGCAGGTCGAACAGCGTGATCTCGGCGGCCACCTGATCGCGGATGGAGATCTCGGGAAACCTTGCGCCCCAGGGCTTTCCATCCGGCGCCAGCGAAGACGGCCCGGTGCTGCCCTTGCAGCCGCCGAGCACATTGGTGGCGATGACGCACCACTCCCGGGTGTCCACCGCCGCGCCGGGACCCACGATGCCGTCCCACCAGCCGGCCTGGCCGTGGTGCACGTCGGCCGGACCCACCACGTGCGAATCACCGGTCAGCGCGTGCTCCACGAGCACCACGTTGTCCGCGTTCGGCGATAGTTCGCCCCACCGCTGCACAGCCAGCGTCACATCGGGAATGACGGCACCGGTCTCGAGCTCGGCATCCCCGATCGCGATGCTGCCGAGCGTCCCGTCGGGCGGCGGCAGCAGCAGCTCCGCCGCGTGACGGGAGGTGCTCGATTCGATGTTCACGGTCAACTTGCCGCCGCCGTCAGTCCAGCGCGCAGATCCGCCAGGATGTCGCCGATCCCCTCGATACCCACGGCCAACCGCACCAGACCTGGTGTGACACCGGAAGCCAGTTGCTCGGCGGGCGTCAGCTGGGAATGCGTGGTGGAGGCCGGGTGGATGACGAGCGAGCGCACGTCCCCGATGTTAGCGACGTGGCTGTGCAGCACCAGCGCCTCCACGAACTTCTTGCCGGCGTCCACGCCGCCGGCCAGCTCGAAGGAGACGATGGCGCCGACGCCCTTGGGTGCCAACTGTTTGCCCCGCTCGAACCACGGGGAGCTGGGCAGCCCTGCGTAGTAGACCTTCTCGACGCCGGGCTGCCCGGCCAGGAACTCGGCCACGGCCTGGGCATTGGCCACGTGCCGCTCGACGCGCAGGCTCAGCGTCTCGATGCCCTGCGCGATGAGGAAGGCGTTGAACGGCGACACCGCCGCGCCCAGATCGCGCAGCAGCTGCACCCGCGCCTTGAGCGCGTAGGCCGGCGCGCCGAGATCGGCGAACACGGCGCCGTGGTAGCTGGGGTCCGGGGTGGTGAAACCCGGGAAGCGGGACTCGCCCGCCGCGTCCCGCACGGTCCAGTCGAAGTTGCCGCCGTCCACGATCACGCCCGCGACCGCGGAGCCGTGCCCGCCCAGGTACTTGGTGGCCGAGTGCACGACGATGTCCGCGCCCAGCCGCAGCGGCTGGATCAGGTACGGCGTGGCGACGGTGTTGTCCACGATCAGCGGCACACCCGCGGCGTGCGCGACCTCGGCGATGCCCGGGATGTCGAGCACCGAGCTGCTCGGATTGGCGACCGTCTCCCCGTAGAACGCCTTGGTGTTGGGCCGCACGGCCGTGCGCCACTGCTCGAGATCGTCCGGATCCTCGACGAAGCTGACCTCGATGCCCAGCTTGGGCAGCGAGTAGTGCAGCAGGTTGTAGGTGCCGCCGTACAGGTGCGGGCTGGCCACGATGTGGTCGCCGGCCTGCGCCAGATTCAGGATCGCGTAGGTCTCCGCTGCCTGGCCGGAGGCCAGCAGCAGCGCGGCCACACCGCCCTCGAGCGCGGCGATGCGCTGCTCCACCGCGTCCTGGGTGGGGTTCATGATGCGGGTGTAGATATTGCCCGGCTCGGCGAGCCCGAACAGCGCGGCGGCGTGATCGGTGTCGCGGAAGGCGTAGGAGGTGGTCTGGTAGATGGGCAGGGCGCGGGCTCCGGTGGCCGGATCGGGAGCCTGTCCGGCGTGAATCTGCTTGGTCTCGAAGGACCAGCCGGCCGGATCCAGGGTGCCGTCAGCCGCAACGGCCGCGGGCGCGGTCGAGTCACTCATGTGTTCTGCTCCAAAAACAAGGTCGCCGAATGGCGGAAGTTTGACGTTATCGAGAGGCGAATGGGCTTCGACAACAACACATTTCGGTGGACCTCCTAGTTGCGCTTGCGTTCGGCCTTCGAACGCCCGGTCTGCACCCGGAGCACCCCACCGCAGCTGGAGGGTTGCCGATCAGCAAGCCGGGGCCTTATCGCTGATGCTCTTGACCTGTTGCGCGATTCTAGCGGGCGGACGCCGCTGTTTCGGAAGTGGGGCTGGCCACAGCGGGCCCCGCGCAGGTGCGCACGAATTCGTGGTACGCGGTGACCACGGCCTCCGCCATGCGACGCGGTGACGCGATCAGACGCTCGTCGGCGAAGCCGGAATCGAGGTCCGACTCGGTGCCGGCCCGCATGATGGCGTGGAAGGTGCCGAGCAGCAATCGGACTCGCAGATCCTCGACGGTGGTGCCGAGGCGTTCGGCCAGCACCTGCGCGGTCTGCTCGGTCTTGTTCTCGGTGGCGGCCATGCTGCACGCCCGCACCGCGGCGGTGGACCGGATGATGCGCTGCATCTGCTGGAACCAGCGGAAGGGCAGCGGTTCGTCGTGGTCGACGACGCGGTCCACGATGGCCAGGAAGCTGTCCAGCAGCGCTTTCAATTCGTTGCCGGTGTTCGGCTGCTCGCGCAGCGCGTCCGCGTGTGCCCGCGCCCAGTCGGCGATGGGCGCGATGACGATGTCTTCCTTGCTGTCGAAGTACCGGTTCACGGTGCGCGGCGAGACGTCGGCCTCGTCGGCGATCTGCTCCACGGTGGTGGCGTCGAAGCCCTGCTCGTCGCACAGCCGCAGGGCGACGTCGATGATCCGCGCCCGGGTCTGTTCCTTCTTCCGCTCACGCAGACCCGGCCGGTGACGTGCGATCACACCGAGGTGACTTGACAACTCCGACATGCCTCCATGGTAAGCGTTCGAGCGCTTCTCCTGTCCCATTATGCCAACTGTCGCAGTGCGACAAATTTCTCTTGACGCCAATTGGCCGCAGGGGTCAAGATTGTCGGGGGTGTCCCGGACCATCCGTGAGGAGACGACATGACCGCCGCGACAACAACACTCGAAGACGAATCACAAAGCTCGGACCAGCGCGGACCTGCGCGCTGGTGGGCCCTGGGCGTACTCGCCATCGCCCAGTTGATGGTGGTGCTGGATGCCACCATCGTCACCATCTCCATGCCGTTCGCCCAGCGTGACCTGGGCATCAGTGACGGCGACCGGCAGTGGGTGCTCACCGCCTACACGCTGATCTTCGGCGGCCTGCTGCTGCTCGGCGGCCGTCTCGCCGACTACCTGGGCCGCCGCCGCATGTTCCTGATCGGCCTGGTCGGCTTCGCCGGGGCGTCGGCGCTGGCCGGGCTCGCGCAGAGCGGCGCGGAACTCTTCGCCGGGCGCGGGCTGCAGGGCGCGTTCGCCGCCTTGCTCGCGCCGGCCGCGCTGTCACTGGTATCGGTCACCTTCACCGAAGCCAGGGAGCGCGCTCGCGCGTTCGGTGTCTTCGCGGGTGTGTCCGCGGGTGGCGCGGCCATCGGCCTGATCGTGGGCGGCGCGCTCACCGAATACGCCAACTGGCGCTGGTGCCTGCTGGTCAACACCCCGATCGCGCTGATCGCCTTCCTGGGCGCGCTCGCCTTCGTGGTCCGGGACGTGCCCGCGCCGCGGACCGGCGGCTACGACCTGCCCGGCGCTGTGACCGCCACACTCGGCCTGGTCTCGGTGGTCTACGGCTTCAGCCGTGCGGCCTCCGACGGCTGGACCGCGAGCACCACCCTGGCCCTGCTGATCGCAGGTGTCGCGCTGCTGACCGCCTTCGTCGCCATCGAGCGTCGGTCCTCGAATCCGCTTCTGCCACTGCGTATTCCGGGGGAGATCAACCGGGGCGGCTCGTTCCTCGTGGCGCTGCTGCTGCCGATCGCCATGTTCGCCATGTTCATCAACATGAGCTACTACTTCCAGATCACGCTGGGCTGGTCGGCGCTGAAGGCGGGGGTGGCGTTCCTGCCCTTCCCGATCGGCATCGTCGTCTCCGCGGGCGTCGCGAGCGGGCTGCTGCCGCGGATCGGGCCGCGGCCGCTCATGATCACCGGTTCGGTGCTGGGCACGGCCGGGCTGCTGTATCTGTCGCGGCTGAGCTTCGGCGACAGCTATGCCGGGGGCGTGCTGCCGGCGGTGATTCTGATCGCACTCGGCATGGGCGGGCTGTTCGTGGCCATGCAGACCACGGCGCTGCACCAGGTCGAGGAGCGTGACTCCGGTGTCGCCAGCGCGCTGCTCAATGCCGCCCAGCAGGTGGGCGGCGCGATCGGCACCGCGCTGCTGTCGACGATCGCGGTGCAGGTGGCCGAGCGGTTCGCGCGGAACAATCCGGGCGTCGACCATGTGGTGGCCCGGGCCGCGATTCATTCCTATGACATCGCGTTCCTGATCGGTGCCGGATTCTTCCTGGTGACAATTCCGATCATCGCGTTCATGGTGCGGGACAAGCCGGAGAATCTGCTCGAAGGCGCCGAGCACGTGCACGTGGGCGTCTGACCGGCCGACTGTTCACCCGCGGGTCGCGACAACATATATCCCGCGGTCCGCGGGTTTGGGGTTGCCGCGAGCCGCGGGTTTTCGCATCCTGGAAAGTGCGGAAAGTCACGCGAAAAGCTACTAATCGGTAACCGCACTGAATCCCGCACAGCGGGGGCCACCCGAGCGGTGAGATCGATAGCAGCAGTACGCTTGTCTTGCTTGACGCCACAGCGTACGTGGACTTGGCACCACAGGTCCCGTGCCGAGCGCCATGCGTATACGTTGTCTGTTGAACAGCTGGGGTCCGCTACAAGCGGTGCTCACCGGCCGTGCAATGGGAGCACCACCTTCCTAGGAGGACACGAAGATCCATGTCCAAGATCAAGGTTGAAGGGACCGTCGTCGAACTCGATGGCGACGAGATGACCCGGATCATCTGGCAGTTCATCAAGGACAAACTGATCAACCCGTATCTCGATGTGAACCTCGAGTATTACGACCTCGGCATCGAGTATCGCGACAAGACCGATGATCAGGTGACCATCGACGCCGCCAACGCCATCAAGAAGCACGGCGTGGGTGTGAAGTGCGCGACGATCACCCCCGATGAGGCCCGCGTCACGGAGTTCGGCCTGAAGAAGATGTGGCGGTCGCCGAACGGCACCATCCGCAACATCCTCGGCGGTACCATCTTCCGCGCGCCGATCATCATCTCCAATGTGCCGCGTCTGGTTCCGGGCTGGACCAAGCCGATCATCATCGGCCGCCACGCCTTCGGCGACCAGTACCGCGCCACCGATTTCAAGGTGCACCAGGCCGGCACCGTCACCCTGACCTTCACGCCCGAGGACGGCTCCGAGCCGATCCAGCACGAGGTCGTCCGCATGCCGGAAGACGGCGGCGTGATCATGGGCATGTACAACTTCAAGGACTCGATCCGGGACTTCGCGCGGGCCTCGCTGAACTACGGCCTGCAGCAGAACTACCCGGTGTACATGTCGACCAAGAACACCATCCTCAAGGCCTACGACGGCATGTTCAAGGACACCTTCCAGGAGGTGTACGAGACCGAGTTCAAGGACGAGTTCGACGCGGCCGGTCTCACCTACGAGCACCGCCTCATCGACGACATGGTCGCCTCCGCGCTCAAGTGGGAGGGCGGCTACGTCTGGGCCTGCAAGAACTACGACGGCGACGTGCAGTCCGACACCGTGGCGCAGGGCTTCGGCTCGCTGGGTCTGATGACCTCCGTGCTGCTCACCCCGGACGGCCGCACCTGTGAGGCCGAGGCGGCGCACGGCACCGTGACCCGGCACTACCGTCAGCACCAGCAGGGCAAGCCCACCTCCACCAACCCGATCGCCTCGATCTTCGCGTGGACGCGTGGCCTGGCCCACCGCGGCAAGCTGGACAACACCCCCGAGGTGATCGGCTTCGCCCAGACGCTCGAGGATGTCGTCATCAAGACGGTCGAGTCCGGCCAGATGACCAAGGACCTCGCGCTGCTGGTCGGCGGCGACCAGGGCTACCTGACCACCGAGGAGTTCCTCGGCGTGCTGGACGCCAACCTGGCTCGCGAGCTGCGCTAGAAAACCCAACTCCGGGTGGACGTTTCGACGTCCGAGGAGAGAACGCGCCGACGAACGTGAACAGCGCGAAGCGGTGGAGATGGCGGCCGGGACCACAGTCCCGGCCAGGACCATCCACCGCGCCACACGGGCACCTGCCCCCACCGGAACCGGTGGGTGGGCGGGTGCCCGAATTGTTTTCGGGGTTGTCCCGGCCGTGATCACGAAACGTTCATACGGTCCTTGCCAGCATGGCCGCGTGCCGACGGGTTGACGCACCCGACCGGACGGTCAATATCCCTGTGACAGACGGGGTTCGGCTGCGGTACGCGCGGCGGCGAAGGAGGAGCGATGGCGGCGATCGGTGGCGAGCTGCGCACTGTGGTGCGGGGCCGGGTGCTGGTACCCGGGGACGAGGGTTTCGAACAGGCGAGTACCCCGTGGAATCTCGCCGTGCGGCAGCGAGTTTCGGCGGTGGTGGAGGTCGCGGACCCGGCGGACGCCGCGGCGCTGGTGCGGTTCGCGGCGGCGGCCGAGCTGCCGCTGAGCACGCGGGCGACCGGGCACAGCCCCTCCTCGGCGGCGGACGGGACCGTCCTGGTGACGACCCGGGCGTTGGACGGGATCGAGATCGACGCCGCGGCGCGGGTGGCGCGGGTGCAGGCGGGGGTGGCCTGGCAGCCAGTGCTGGAGCGGGCCGCCGCGTACGGATTGGCCGGAGCCTGCGGCAGTTCCGCGGTGGTCGGGGTGACCGGGTACATGCTGGGCGGCGGTGTCGGCTGGTTCGCGCGCAGCCGCGGCTACGCCGCGCACGCGGTGCGAGCGCTGGAGGTGGTGACCGCGGACGGTGATCAGCGCCGGGTGACGGCGGACTCCGAGCCCGATCTGTTCTGGGCTCTGCGCGGCGGTGGTGGCGATTTCGCGCTGGTGACCGGCATGGAATTCGAATTGTTCGACGCGACCGAGCTTTTCGGCGGCCGCATATTGTGGCCGGCCGAGCGGACCGAGGCCGTGGTCGCGGCCTTCCGGCAGGCCACTGCGGAAGCCGAAGAGGGACTGAGCCTTTGGCTGACTCTCATTCAATTCCCGCCGTTCCCCGAGGTCCCCGAGATGCTGCGCGGCCGGGCGATGGTGGCCGTGGACGTGGTTGCGCTGGGCGCGGTCACCGGTCCGCTGCGGTTGTTCGACGAGATTCCGGGCGCGGTGCTGGATACCCGGCGGCCGCTGGATCCCGCGCAGGTCGGCGGTGTCTGTATGGAGCCGACCGACCCCAGCCCGGCCCGGGTGCGCGGTGAGCTGCTCGCCGAGTTCTCCGCGCGGGTGAGCGATGCGCTGCTGGCCGCCGCCGCGCCGCAGGGCGGAGTGGGGCCGCTCGCGCTGGTCCAGGTCCGGCACCTGGGTGGCGCGCTGACCCGGCCGTGCGCCGAAGCCGGCTGCGCGGGCGGGATCGCCGAGCCGTACCTGTTGTCGTTGCTCGGCCCCGCGCCGACCCCGGACTTCGAGGCGGCCGTCGCCGAGCGCAGCGATGCCGTGGTGGATGCGCTGCGTCCATACCTGAGTGGCCGGAAACCGTTCACCTACTTGGATTCCGGTGAGACCCCGGCCGCGGTCTTCGATCCGGTCACCCTGGCGCGGTTGCTGGAGATCAAGGACCGGTACGACCCGGATGGCTTGTTCCGCAGCAACTTTCCCGTCATCCCGCCGCTCGGCGAGGAAGATCCCAGCCGGGTCGCCGCACCGGTCACGGTCTGACCGGGGTCGCGCGGGCAGCCCGCCGGGACCAGCGTCCCGGCGGTCGCGTGGCGTGGGCCGGCCCAGGATCCGGGCCGGTCGGTGAGTGAAATCACCAGACCGGGCGGTATCGGGACGGTTCGCCACTGTGTTGCGCTTGGTTGTGCCCGAATCCGTGTCCGCAGCCACCACCGCATCCGCTCCCGACGAGATGAACCCCGACGGGATGGACCGTCCCATCGGGCCACGCGAGCGGTGGCATGTGCCCGCCATGCTGGCGCTGGCCCTGGGCGGGTTCGGGATCGGTACCACCGAATTCGTCACCATGGGTTTGCTGCCCGATATCGCCGACTCCATGAAGGTCTCCGAACCGACTGCCGGACACATTGTTTCGGCCTACGCGCTGGGCGTGGTGATCGGCGCGCCGGTCATCGCGGCGCTCTGCGCGCGGGTCCCGCGCAAGCGGCTGCTGATGGCGTTGATGGCGGCATTCGCGCTGGGCAATGCGGCCAGCGTGATCGCACCCAGCTTCGCGACGCTGACCGTGGCGCGGTTCGTCTCGGGCCTGCCGCACGGCGCGTACTTCGGGGTGGCGTCGCTGGCGGCCGCGTCGCTGGCGCCGGTGGGGCAGCGCGCCAAGGCAGTTGCCGCAGTTATGCTGGGTCTGAGCGCCGCCAATGTCGTCGGCGTTCCTGCGGCCACCTGGCTGGGCCAGAACCTCGGCTGGCGAAACGCTTTCGTCGTGGTCGCCGTGATCGGCATCGCGACCGTCGCCGCCATCTCCCGCTTCGTGCCGGACCTGCACGGCATTCGCATGACCGACCCCCGCACCGAACTGACGGCCCTGCGTCGCCCCCAGGTGTTGCTGACGCTGCTGGTCGGGGCGGTGGGCTTCGGTGGCATGTTCGCGGTCTACACCTACATCACCACCACCCTCACCGATGTCGCCGGCCTGCGGGTGGGTCTGGTTCCGCTGGTGCTCATGCTCTTCGGCCTCGGCATGGTGGCGGGCAATATCGCCGGCGGCGTGCTCGCCGACCGCGGCGTCGACCGCGCGGTGTTCATCTCCCTGCTGGCCATGGTGGTGATCCTCGCCGGATACGTTGCGGCAGCGCACAACCCGTATACCGCGGCCCTCGGCGCGTTCCTGGTCGGCGCATCCGGCGCGGCCCTCGCCCCGGCGCTGCAGACCCGCCTCATGGATGTCGCCCACGACGCTCAGACCCTCGCCGCCGCCCTCAACCACGCGGCCTTGAACATCGCCAACGCGGCCGGCGCATGGCTCGGCGGCCTGGTGATCGCCGCGGGCCTCGGTTATACCGCCCCGGCGGCGATCGGCGCGGGCCTGGCGGTCGCCGGCACCGCACTCTTCGCGGTGACGGTCGTGGTGGGCCGTCGAAATGTGCACGGCACACCGGTGTGAACCTCACATTCAGGATCAAGGACTCAGCGTCATGACCGACACCGGCTGGTTCTGCGACGCCTGTCTGTACAACTCCGAGACGTAGTCTCGCCCGCAGTCACGGTGCGGGCCGGACCCCGCCCGCACCTGCGGCGCGAACATACACGAGTGTATGTAAGTGTAAGATCCTCCCATGACCAGCTCCGCCGTCTCGAAACCCCCGCGCCGCACCCAGGAACAGCGCAGCAGCGAGACCCGGACGCGACTGCTGGACGCCACCATCGACTGCCTCGTCGAGTACGGCTACACCGGGACGACGACGCCGCGGGTGGCCGAGCGCGCGGGCGTGACCCGGGGCGCCCAGGTGCACCATTTCGGTTCCAAGAGCGAGCTGGTGGTAGCGGCGATCAGTCATCTGGCGCAGCGGCGCACCGAGGCGGCGATGAAGGAGATCCGGCGGGTCCGCATCGGGGACGATCCGATCGGCGCCGCCCTGGAGGCCATGTGGGAGCTGCATCAGGGCCCGCTGTTCATCGCGGCCATCGAATTGTGGGTGGCCAGCCGCACGGATCGGGTGCTCGCGGTCGAGATGGAGAAGGTCGAGCCGTTCGTGAACAACGCGGTGCTGCTGGCCGTCGCGCAGTTGGTGCCGAATGAGCTGGACCGCAAGAACGTTCGCGATTTCGCCTACACCGCGATGGACACGCTGCGCGGAATCCTGGTGACCAACTTCATTTCTCCCGATCCCGAGCGGGCGCACCGGCGCTGGCTGCGGGCCTCGGCGCAGTTGCGCCTGGCGGCCGAGGCGCGAATGCCCGACTTCCGGGTCGCCGACGAATAGCTGATCGATTCGGCCCGAAGGCCCTCGTCGCTGTGTGCGGCGGGGGCCTTCGCCGTTTGCGCGGGTGGGGTCACCGCATCGGCAGTATGTCCCGGTATACCGGCCGGAGCTGCCGATCTTGTGCTCGATGCCGAGAACACCGCCGCCCCCTTGCCTAGTTACATACAGCTTTGTATGTTTGTTTTCGTTCCCCTATGTGAGGAGTTCGATGACGAACAAGGTCTACGTCGTCGGCGTCGGCATGACGAAATTCGAGAAGCCGGGGCGGCGCAAGAACGAGGACGGCAGTGACTGGGACTACCCGGACATGGCCCGGGAGTCGGGGACCAAGGCCCTCGCCGATGCCGGGATCGACTACCGCGAGATCGAGCAGGCCTATGTCGGCTACGTCTACGGTGAATCCACCTCCGGCCAGCGCGCCGTCTATGAACTGGGCCTGACCGGCATTCCAGTGGTCAATGTCAACAACAACTGCTCCACCGGCTCGACCGCGCTCTACCTTGCGGCACAGGCGATCCGGGGCGGGCTGGCCGACTGCACGCTGGCGCTGGGCTTCGAGAAGATGCAGCCGGGCTCGCTCGGCTCCACCTGGGACGATCGCGAACAGCCCATGGCGCGCCACATCATGGCGCTCGCGGAGATCTCCGAGGTGCTCTTTCCGGTGGCGCCGTGGATGTTCGGCGCGGCCGGACGCGAACACATGAAGAAGTACGGCACCACCGCCGAGCACTTCGCCAAGATCGGATACAAGAACCACAAGCACTCTGTGAACAACCCGTATTCACAGTTCCAGGACGAGTACACGCTCGACGACATCCTGGGCTCGCGCATGATCTACGACCCGCTCACCAAGCTGCAGTGCTCGCCGACCTCGGACGGGTCCGGCGCGGTCGTCCTGGCCTCGGAGGAATTCGTGGACCGCCACGATCTGTCGCGGCAGGCGGTCGAGATCGTCGGCCAGGCCATGACCACCGACTTCCAGTCCACCTTCGACGGCAGCGCCAAGAACCTCATCGGCTACGACATGAATGTCCGGGCGGCGGAGAAGGTGTACGCGCAGGCCGGGCTCGGCCCCGAGGACTTCCAGGTCATCGAGTTGCACGACTGCTTCTCCGCCAACGAGCTGCTGCTGTACGAGGCGCTCGGCCTGGCGAAGGAGGGCGAGGCCGGGCACCTCATCGACTCCGGCGCGACCACCTACGGCGGCAAGTGGGTGGTGAACCCCTCCGGCGGGCTCATCTCCAAGGGACACCCTTTGGGCGCAACGGGTTTGGCGCAGTGCAGCGAGCTCACCTGGCAACTGCGCGGCGCCGCCGACAAGCGGCAGGTCGGCAATGTCGCCGCCGCCCTGCAGCACAACATCGGGCTCGGCGGCGCGGCCGTCGTCACCGCCTACCAGCGCGCCGACCGCTGATCCTCCCCCGCCATCCCGACTAGGAAGAGGTAATCCCGTGGGACACATCGAAGCTTCCAAGGACCTGACCGCCACCCCCGACGGCCTGTGGGCCGTGGTCTCCGACCCACAGACCTGGGACAGGTGGTTCTCCATCCACGAGCGCTGGATGGAGGAGCCGCCGGCCGTGCTGGCGCCGGGCGCGAAGCTGACCGCCAAGATCATGATGCTCGGCATGGCCAACAAGATCGAGTGGGTGGTCGAGAGCGTCGAGACCCCGAACAAGCTGGTGCTCAGCGGCACCGGCATGGCCGGTGTGAAGGTGCAGTTCGCCTTCGACATCACCCCCGAGGGCGCGGGCAGCCGCTTCTCGGTGTCCGGTGATTTCGAGGGCGCGCTGATCAAGGGAGCGCTGGGCAAGGCGGTGGAGAAGGATGGCCTCACGCAGCTGGACAAGACTCTCGCCGCGCTCGACGCGCTCGCCACGGCGGCCTGACGGCGAGCGGGTACCCGAGATGGCTTCCACCGCTGTCGAATTCAACGGGTCCGGGCTGGGCTCCTGGTCCGACGAGGAGGCGTTCGACGTCACGCGCGAGCGGATCGCCGAATACGCCGCGGCCACCAATGATCCCATTCCCGCGCACCTGAAAGGCGATGCGGCCCCGCCGGTCTTCGCCATCGTGCCGGTCTTCGAGGCCATGATGATGCCGGTCATCGAGGTGGCCCCGATGAACATCTTCGGGCGGGTGGTGCACGGGGAGCAGGACTTCCACTTCCACCGGCCCATCCGGCCCGGTGACAAGCTGGTGTCCCGGGCCAAGGCCATCGGTTTCGAGGGCAAGGACAACGGCTCGACCATCACCATCCTCATCGAATGCCGTTCCGAGGCCGGGGAACTGGTCAACGAGCAGTATCTGACCGCCTTCTTCCGCAATGTCGACGCGGGCAAGCGGGTGGGCGATCAGGCCCCGGCGCACCGGTTCGATCCGGCACTGCTGGAGCAGGAGCCGCTGGCCACGGTGGCCGCGCACGTGGACGCCGACCAGACGTACCGGTACTCCCCGGCCTCCGGTGATCCGGTGCCGTTGCATCTGGACGATCAGTTCGCCCGGGACGCCGGTCTGCCCGGCATCATCGCGCACGGGCTCTGCACCATGGCCATGTCGTCGTGGGGGGTGCTGACCCAGGTCGCGGGCTCGGATGTGGCTCGGCTGCAACGGTATGCGGTGCGCTTCGCCAAGATGGTGTTCCCGAACGACGACCTGGAGACGCAGATCTGGAAGGTCGGCTCGGCCGACGGGGTCACCACCTACGCCTTCCGCACGGTCCGCGGCGACGACATCGTCCTCAGCGACGGCCTCGCCGAAATTTCCGACAACTCTTAGGGAGACATTCATGGGTGCACTCGACGGACGGGTCGCCATCATCACCGGAGCCGGCCGGGGGATCGGCCGGGAGCACGCGCTGCTGTTCGCGCGGGAGGGCGCGGCGGTCGTGGTGAACGACCTCGGCGGCAGCAATGCCGGTGAGGGCGCGGACACCGGCCCGGCGCACGAGGTCGCGGCCGAGATCGTCGCCGCAGGGGGGCGGGCGATCGCCAACACCGACAGCGTGGCCGACTGGCAGGGCGCGAAAAACCTGGTGGAGCAGGCGGTGTCGGAGTTCGGGCGGCTGGATGTCGTGGTGAACAACGCGGGCATCCTGCGCGACGCCTTCGTGGCGGGCATGAACGAGTCGCAGTGGGACGCGGTGCTGGCCGTGCACCTCAAGGGGCATGCGGCGGTGCTGCGGCACGCGGCCGGGTACTGGAAGGAGCAGTCAAAGGCGGGCAATCAGCCCGTTGCGGCGGTGATCAATACCGCGTCGGCGTCGGGCACCACGGTCCCCAATGCCGGGCAGGCGAATTACGGTGCGGCCAAGGCCGGTATCGCCGCGCTCACCCTGGTGGCGGCCGATGAGCTGGCCCGCTACGGGGTGCGGGTGAACGCCATCGCGCCGATCGCTCGCACCCGGCTCACGCTGGCCACGCCGGGCATGGGCGAGATGATGGCCGCGCAGCAGGCCGGACTGGAAGAAGGCGAGTTCGATGCCTTCAGTCCGGCCAATATTTCGCCGCTGGTGGCGTATCTTGCCACCGAGAAGTGCCCGATCACCGGCAAGGTGTTCGCGGTGCAGGGTGGCGCGATCTCCGAACTGGCGGGCTGGCACGACGTGAAGACCATCGAGACCGAGGGGCCCTGGTCCATCGACGATATCGCCGGGCGACTGCCGTAAACAGGAAGGCGGACAACGATGTTCGAATGGTCCGAGACCGATGAGCTGATCCGCGGCGCGGTGCGAAGCTTCATCGACAAGGAGGTGCGCCCGCACCTGGACGTCCTCGACAGCGGCGAGATGCTGCCGTATCCGATCATCCGGAAGCTGTTCGCCGAGTTCGGCATCGACGCGCTGGGCTCGGAGACGGTCGCCAAACTGCTTGCCAGGCAGCGCAAGCGGGAGGAGGCGCTGGCCGCCGGGGAGTCGCTGCCGGAGAAGAAGGCGAAGCCCGGCGGCGACGGCGGCCCCTTCTCCGGGCAGGAATCGCTGATGGCGGTGCTCGTCAGCGAGTTGTCCGGGGTGTGCATGGGGTTGGTCACCGCTCTGGGTGTGAGCATCGGGCTCGGTGCGACGACCATCCTCTCGCGCGGCACCCTCGCCCAGAAGGAGCGCTGGCTCGACGACATCGTGACCATGAAAAAGGTTGCGGCGTGGGCGATCACCGAGCCCGACTCCGGGTCGGACGCCTTCGGCGGGATGAAGACCCATGTCCGCCGCGACGGTGACGACTACATTCTCAACGGGCAGAAGACCTTCATCACCAACGGTCCCTACGCCGACACCGTCATCGTCTACGCCAAGCTGGACGAGGGCGACGGCGCCCCGGAGTCCAAGACGATCGCGGCCAAACGCGACCGCAAGGTGCTGACCTTCGTGCTCGACAAGGGCATGGAGGGCTTCACCCAGGGCAAACCGTTCAAGAAGATGGGCCTGCACGCCTCACCCGCCGGCGAATTGTTCTTCGACAATGTGCGATTGAGCCGGGACCGGCTGCTCGGCGAGACCGAGCAGCACGAGGGCGGCGACGGACGGGAGAGCGCCCGCTCGAGTTTCACCGCCGAGCGCATCGGCGTGGCCTTCATGGCGCTGGGCATCGTCAACGAATGCCACCGGCTCTGTGTGGATTACGCCAAGACGCGCAAGCTGTGGGGGCAGGAGATCGGCCGCTTCCAGCTGGTCCAGCTCAAACTGGCCAGGATGGAGATCGCACGAATCAATGTGCAGAACATGGTCTTCCACGCCCTGGAACGCTCCCGCGCCGGTAAGCCGCCGACGCTGGCCGAGGCCTCGGCCATGAAGCTGTACTGCTCGGAGATCGCCACCGAGGTCGCCATGGACGCCGTCCAGCTCTTCGGTGGCAACGGCTACATGTCCGAGTACCACGTCGAACAGCTGGCCCGCGACGCCAAGTCGCTGATGATCTACGCGGGCAGCAACGAGATCCAGGTGACCCACGTCGCCAAGGGACTGCTCGCCTACTAGGCGCGCGGGAAGTCCGGGGCCGCCACCAGTCGCCGGCGGCGGCCCCGGACGCCGGGGTTCGGCACGGCGCCGTTCGACGTAGCGATCTACGGGACGGAGACCGGGCGCAGGCAGCTCTCCAGGGGCAGGATGATCGAGCACAGGGCAGGTTTGCGGGTGGGGCGGTAGTCGGCGGGGACGCCGCCCTGGGCGGTGATGGATTTGAAGGCGGCGACGGCGTCGGTGGGGCGGCGGGTGAGGGTCGGGTCGGTCTTCGCGTCGACGGTGTAGAGGCCGAATCGCGGTGAGTAGCTGCCCCATTCGTAGTTGTCGGTGAGGCTCCAGTAGTTGTAGCCGATCACGTCGATGCCGTCCGCCTTGGCGCGTTGCAGCCAATAGACGGTATCGCGCAGGTGGTCGGCGCGGTCGTAGCCGTCGCTGCGCGGGGCGGCATTGTCGGTGGGAAGTCCGTTCTCCACCACGTAGATCGGCAGGCCCGGGAACTTCTCGGTATAGGTGCGCAGGTCGTAGTAGATGCCCTCGGGCTCGATGGCGTTCTTCCACAGTTCGTCGCCCAGCAGCGCGGTGCTCGGCAGGTGCGTCAGCGAGGCGCCGTAATAGAAGTCGACGCCGATGAAGTCGAGCTTGCCGCGGATACGGTCGGCGAACAGCAGGTCGGTCAGGTTCTGCACGATCGGGTACTGCGCGATATTGCTGGTCACCCGCGCGCCGGGCTGGCGGCTGTGGATGTAGTCGTAGATCGCGGTGTGCGCCTGCACCAGCCGGTCGAACATCGGCAGCGCGTCGAGCACGCCGATGTCGCCGATCTTGATCGACTGTGCGACATAGCCCATGGGCTCGTTGATGGTCACCCACATCGGGTCGTCGGGCGCATATCGGTCGACCACCTTGCGCATATTGGTGAGCCAGTCCGACACCATGCCCTGGTTCTTCCAGCCCCCGCGATCCGCCTCCCACCCGGGGATCACCCAGTGGTCGAGGGTCAGCATGGGCCGCATCCCCGCCGCGCGGATCTTCTGGATGACCTGGTCGTAGAAGCGGAACCCGTTCTCGTCCCAGGCATTCGGCTGCGGCTGCACCCGCGCCCATTCGATGCTGAGCCGGTACACCTTCAGGCCCATCCCGGCCGCCAGATCGATGTCCTCGGCGTAACGGTCGTAGAAGTCGACCGAATTGCCGTACGGGTCGTGCGCCTTGCCGGAATTCGCGTACCGGCTCCAGTTGCTGTCCGGCGCATGGCCTTCGGATTGGAATCCCGCCATGGCCACGCCCCACATGAAGTCGGGGCCGAGTGACGGCACGCTGGTCGGCGCACCGCCGGCGCTCCCGGTCCCGGATCCGCTGGCGCTGCCCGACCCCGAGCCGCTGGAACTCCCCGACCCCGAGCCGCTGTCGGCCGGCGCCGCCCCGGCCACGGCAGACCCGCTGGTCACGATGGCCAGGGCAGACAGGACCGAACACAGAACCCGCGCAGTTCTCATCTCAGCGAAATCTCCCACAGTGCTTCGGACGCGGCCCCTTGCCGCGCGGCCGGGTGGCCGTCCAGACTTTACTGGTCACACGTCCAACATGAGGGTGTTTCACTCAATATCGGTTTGTCGGGGGTCGTGGCTAGGGTTCGGGGCGTGACCGATCGCGAGAGTTTCGCTCCACTGGTGTTCTTCGAATACGACCACAAGCCCGGGCACCACTGCCTGATGCTGTCCGACAACCACATGCTCGCCACCGAACCCGTCTTCGCCGAATTCGGTTACGACGGAAACGGTTACGACTGGGCGGGAGTGGCGCGGTCGGCGGTGGCGACGCACGAGCCCGGGCTGGGGGAACGGGTGAGCTTCGACCCCGAGGCGGGCACGTTCGTCGCGTACGGCCAGGACGCGCCGGCGCTACGGGCACTCGGGGCGCTACTGCGGGACGCGCTCGCCGATCCGGCCGTCCTGCGCGAACTCATCGCCGCGGGCGATCCGGAGTGGTTCGACTGAACACCCGCTGATCGCGTGCTGCGATCAGCAGGCGGCGCAAGGGGTTTCGGGGCTCAGGGCTTGCGGGAGAGGGCGGCGGAGATCAGCTGCTCCCAGACGCTGAGATCGTGGTGGTCGCCGCCGATGCGGGCCATGCCCTCGGCGGTGGGTTCGGGGCGCCAGAGGGAGCAGGGCACCAGGCCCGGCTCCAGGATTTCGAGATCGCCGAAAAGGCCCAGGATCTCCTCGTCGGTGCGCCAGCGGCCGCGGCCGAAGGTGGACTGCAACTTCTGCTCGGCGACCCGCGTCTGCTCGTTGAAGCCGGACCGGAAGTGGGAGATGTAGAGCATGCTGCCGGAAGAGATCTGGTCGGCCCAGTAGCGGACCACCTGCTCGGGCTTCTCGTCATTGTTGAGGTGATGCAGGATGGCGCTGAAGATCACGGCCACCGGCTGCGAGAAGTCGATGAGCCGCTCCACTTCCGGATGGTGGCGGATGCCCTCGGAATCACGCAGATCGGCCTGGATAACGGTGGTGAACTCGTCGGTCTCCAGGATCGCGCGGCCGTGCGCCAGCACGATGGGGTCGTTGTCGACATAGACCACGTGCGGCTCGGACTGATGCCGCTGCGCCACCTGGTGCACATTGTCGGCGGTGGGCAGGCCGCTGCCGATGTCGACGAACTGCTTGATCCCGGCGCGCGAGATCTCGCCGATGGCGCGCACGAGGCAATTCCGATTCGCGTACGCGATATCCACCGAACCCGGCAGATCCTTGATGAAGAAGTCCCCGACCTCCCGGTCGGGCGCGTAATTGTCCTTGCCGCCCAGGAGATAGTCGTACACCCGGGCGATACTGGGCTTGGACTGGTCCACCTGCGGTTGTTGCGTCATTTCTCCACACACCCTGTCGATATCGAATTTGCCCTCCGCTTCGCTCCGGGGCGGGTTCGCGGCCCTGGAGGTCTCGTTCTTCCTCCGTGCGTTTCCCCGCTTCGCTCCTCGGCTCCGCTCGGTCCAGAACGAGTGCTCCATCGACCTGCGCTTGGGCCGCGAACGTGGCGACGTGGATTCGCCGTAATCCTATGTAACTGAACGAGTTCCGGTGCACCGTTCCAGGTAACGCCGAGCGTGCCGGAGAACGTGGGTGATTCGGGGCTCGTCAGACCGCCCGCAGGCGGGTGCGGCTGGCGTAGACGTGCTCGGCGATCAGCGTCGCGATGCGGTCGGGCGCCTCGAGCATGGGGACGTGGCCGACGTCGTGGACCAGGATGCGGTCCGCCGATTCCGGTAGTTCCTCCAGGAACCGGCGGGCGTACAGGCGATTCGGGATGATCCGGTCGTTCTCGCACATGAGCAGCCGCACCGGGGTGCGCAGCGTGGCCAGGTGCTCGAGGGCCGGGAATCGCAGGCCGCTCACCAGCATCGGCAGCATCGCCTTGCAGTGCATGGCCGAGGTGATGGCCGCCTCGATGCCCGCTCGCGAGGCCGCCTCGGTGTTCTTGGTGAGCAACAGCGCCACCACCTGCCGGACGAGCCCGCTGTAGGCGATGGCGGTCGGCAGATGCTTGCCGATCTCCACGAAAGGCACCATCGACAGGAACTTCAGCCCGACTCGAAGTTGCAGCGTGGAGGGGGTTTGCCAGCCGCCCGCGGGCGCGATAGCGGTGAGGGTGCGGGCCCGGCCCCGGCGGGCCAGCTCGAAGCCGACCCAGCCGCCGAGCGAATTGCCCGCTATATGGCAGGTGCGCCAGCCCATCTCGTCGAGCTGGTCCTCCACGCGGTCGGCCAGGGCGCTGACGTCGAGGTACCAGCCCTCGAGCTCGGGACCGCCCCAGTGCCCGGTGAAGGCCGGAGCGAACACTTCGCAATGGCTCGACATGCGCTGTGCCACCTGCTCCCAGCAATGCGGGGACAGCATGAATCCGTGCAGCAGGAGCAGTGGTTCGCCGGAGCCGGTGTGGAGCGCGCGGATGGGCGCGGGCGGGGCGGTGGGCCGGGTGGTGCCTGACGTCATCGTCGTCACCCCTTCCTGGACCTCGATGTCCGTGAAGAGAGTCGGTAAGCCGCATTGTACGGTCGTAAAGTGGCGAAAATCATCAGTACGTGCAACGTGAACGGGGTGCGTGCCGCGGCGGGCAAGGGATTGCTCGAGTGGCTGGCCGCGACCGAGGCCGACATCGTCTGCCTGCAGGAGACTCGGGCAACCGATGAGCAAACGCGTAGCGCGCTGGCGCCCGCGCTGGACGCCGGATGGTTCCTCAGCCATGCCGAACCGGGCCTGAAGGGGCGGGCGGGCGTGGCGATCCTGTCCCGGCACCAGCCCGACGCGGTGCGTGTCGGCGTCGGCCTGTTCCGGGACAGAAGCTGGTCTCCCGTCGAGGAATTCGCCACGCTCGGCCGCTATGTCGAGGCCGACTTCAACGATCTCACCATCGCGAGCGTCTACGTCCACACCGGCGAGGCCGACACCCCGCTGCAGGACGAGAAGTACCGCTTCCTGGACGCCATCGGTGCGCGCATGCTGGCCCATCCGGGCGAGTTCGTGATCATGGGCGACTGGAATGTCGCGCACACCGAGCTCGACATCAAGAACTGGAAGGGCAACGTCAAGAACGCGGGCTTCCTGCCGCAGGAACGCGCCTGGGTGTCGTCCATGCTGGCCGCCGGCTACGTGGACGTGGTCCGCGAACTGCATCCCGGCGTGCCCGGCCCCTACAGCTGGCACTCCTACCGCGGCCGCGCCTTCGACAATGACGCGGGCTGGCGCATCGACTACCAGCTGGCGCGCGGCGAGATCGCGGCCCGTGCCAAGCAGGCCGTGGTGGAGAAGGCCGCGACCTACGCCGAACGCTGGTCCGACCACGCGCCGGTGACGGTGCAGTACCGATGAAGAAGCTCTCCGAGCAGCAGAGCGCTGGTCGGTTCATGCGCCGGTAGCCGTGGAGTTCCACGGCAGCATGATCGGTCTTGTTCCAGTCGGCAAGCGTCGCCGTTCGTTGACAACGAAGAGCCCCCAGCCTTCTCCTGTGGCTGGGGGCTCCTGAAGACCCCGGAACGGTTGCAATCGGGGGCCGGGTCTTCCCGTGAAGTGCGTTCAATCGGTTATCGCCTCACCTCCTCTCGTGGCTCCCGAGCATCGGAATGGCCTTCGGGCGCTGGAGAACCAGCACTCTCCCCGGTGCTGTCCAGCGCCAGCGCTTCGGCCAACTCGCTGCGTGGCACCTTGGTCCGCCAGTGATGACACGCAGCAGGTTCGACGGTCTGAAGTTCAGCGAAAGCCGTTACACGCCTTGGGTTTCCGCCGACATGCGCAAGGTTTGGAGTTATCACCACCGCACAGTCGATCCGGCGCAGGAGCCGGTACAGCATCCCCATTCGGTCAGCGTCCGAGTTGTCGGCCACCAGTACCCAGCACACCCGGAGCCCTAGTTTGTGTGCACGTTGACGGCAGTAGAACTCCGCCCAGTCCAGATCAGCCTTGGTCGTCAGCAACGGCCGGAAGATGTAGATCACTGCTTTGTCCGGCCCAGCCATGGAACGCGCCATCTCGATTGCTTCCGTTAGGGATTCAGGCAATCCGTCTTCCGGCATCTCCGCCCCTGTCGTCGCCTGGTTGGTGAGGCGCCCAGGACAGGGCCTCTCTCACCGGCCCTGGACGCCTATACCGACGCTACGAACCGGCAAGCGTTCAGGTCCATGCTCGTGCTCATTCGTGCACATTTGGATTTCCCCACTACACAGCCAGCCTTGCCGCGCAACAATCGAATGGCTACGTGCAACAACAAGCACGGATCAACAGGGAGGACTGATCATGTCGTTACGTTTTCTGGGCAAGGGCGGAAGCACCAACAACGGATGCCCTTCCCTGCTGGTGGACGACCAGCGCGGTTATGTGGTCCAAGCGTGGAAGACCGACCGTGTCGGTACCGTCGAGTTGCCTCACCTGCTACTCGGGTTCTTGGAGCCGGATACGTTCATCGGTGCGACCTTGACCGACACCGGCCGGGGAACGTTCACCCTCCAAGGGGCCCTGGTCGCGGACGCAGAAACGTTGGGACAGTTGGACATTGCCGATGACGAGACTGTGATCCTGGTTCCCAGGCGTGAAAGGACGTTCTACGGTGCGGCTCCTACCCGATGAGGGTTTCCCGGACCTGCTTCGGTCCTGCAAACGGGAAGCGTTCCACCTCGAGGTACTCGACTCCTACGCTGAACCGTACGAGCACGAACCGTTGAGGCGTTTCCTTGCAGGGGAGCCCGACGATTACGCGTGGTTTCAGTCGTGGACTGAGCTTGTACAGGAAACGACCGGCCGTGGCGTAGCGGTTACCCGTGTCCGCATCGTCACCGAACCTCACACCGACTACACGAGGTTCGCGCTGGCGATTGCTGAGCTGAACATCAGGGCCGGGGAAGACATCCGGTATCTGCCCCGGCATCTGGCGGGGGAGGACGTACCCCCGGATGACTTCTGGCTGATCGATGATGAGCTAGTGATCTTCTCTGCGTTCGGGCAGGGCGGAGGCTCGTCGGGAGCGGTTACCACAGATCCGCATATTGCCGAGTACTGCAACCAACTCAAACAACGGTTCTGGTCGCTGAGTACGCCGTACACGGAGTACCACCGCCAGTGACTGAAACGATTCACCAACAGCGCGAATCTCTCGGGGCACGGCTTCGGGAGATTCGTTTTCATGCGGGTATCAGCGGTGCTGAGCTTGCCCGGCGTAGCCATTGGGACCCGAGCAAGGTTTCCAAGATCGAGTACGGCAAGGTCAAGCCTTCGCGTGAGGACCTGGAAGCGTATTGCCGGGAGTGCGGTGCTGAGGATCAGCTCTCGGATCTGGTTGCGACCCGGCAGCACATCGATACGGCCTACCTGGAGTGGCGGAAGGTGCTGAGTACCGGGACCCGGCGACGCCAGCAAGCGTCTATCAAATGGGAGTCGGAGGCTCGGATACTCCGCTGGCATGAACCGATGCTTGTTCCTGGGTTGCTGCAAACTGCCGACTACGCCGCAGGCATCCTGCGGAAATTGATCGAGTTCCAGCAGATACCGAATGATCTGGACCAAGGCGTGTCCAAGCGCATGGAGCGCCAGCAGGTGTTGTATCAGCGAGACCACTTGTTTCATTTCGTCATCGCTGAGCAAGCGTTGTACACCACGGTTGGTGATGATCAGGTCATGGCCGGCCAGATGGACCGCTTGCTGGCCGTCCAGGGGATGCCCCGGGTGACGTTGGGGATCGTCCCCCGCACTGCACCGTTCGAAACCGCCACAACAGGCTTCGTGATGTTCGATTCCAAAAAGGTTTTGGTGGAAGGGATTACGGCTGAGCTATCGATCACTCAGCCGCGAGAGATCAGGGTGTATCACCGGACGTTCGACGTTCTGGTCAACCAGTCGGTGACCGGTGAGCCAGCCCGGCGGCTGATCCGCCGAGCGCTCGAAACGCGGTCCCACTGAGGTTGCCGCGGACATCCGAGTGCGCGGCCACCTATTCAAGTGGCGAAACATTCAGGTCGGTGGTCGCCGCGGCCGCTGTCCGTTCCTCTCCAGCACACACGGTTCCGACGGTGCTCCAACTGCCGGGTGGTGACGTAGATTCGTCAGTCATGACGGATAGCCGAGCAACCAGTAAGGCGCTCAAAGGGGTCGGCAGCACGGTTTCTTACCCGGTCAACAGGGATTCTCTGGTTTGCGGAACCGAGTCGATCCGGTTGCCCATCGACTATCGACTGGCTCGTGGGGAGATCGCAGCCCGTGCCGAGCAGGCCGTGGTGGCGAGGGCCGCGACCTATGCCGAACGCTGGTCCGACCACGCGCCGGTGACGGTGCAGTACCGATGAAGAAGCTGTCCAAGCAGCAGAGCGCCTGGTTGACGCTGGGCGTGGCCGTGCTCGCGCTGATCGCCGCCATCGTCGCCAACCGGATCAACACCGACCATCCGCACAACACCGGCAGCGCCAAACCCGTTGTCACGTCGGTGGTCAAGACGACCGCCAAACCGGGCGGCGTCACACCGGCTCCCGGCATGGCCGATCAATCGGCCCCGCCTTCCAAGGTGCCCGGTGTGCCCGATCAGGCGTACAAGACCCTGGTCGAAATCGACGCCGGTCGCTGGCCGGGCTCCGCCAACGCGCCCGGCACCCACGGCGGCGACACCTGGAACAACCGGGACGGCAGCCTGCCCCGCAAGGACGCCTCCGGCAAGGCGATCAGCTATCAGGAGTGGGATGTGAATCCCAAGCAGCCCGGCCAGACCCGCGACGCCGAGCGCATCATCACCGGCAGCGACGGGTCGGCGTATTACACGGGGGACCACTACAAAACCTTCACGAGGATACGCTGAATGACCGAGCCGATGCCGCTGTCGCAGTTCCTCTCCGCCCCCGCCGCTGAAGTCGCCGAGCGCCGGGCCCCCGCTCCGGTGCTCGGGGTGCTGCCCATCGGCGCGGCCGAATTCTCCGGCGTCCGTTACCGGATTCCGGACGACTACCTCGCCCGGGAACTGCGCGGCCGCAAGATGCGTACGGTCACCGAGGTTTTCGACGAGTTCGCCGCCGCCTTCCAATTCCCCTACTACTTCGGGGAGAACAAGGACGCCTTCGACGAGTGCCTACGCGACCTCGACGAATTCGTCGGAGCCGCACAGGGATACGTGGTGGTGATCCGCAATGCCGCGCTCATGCTCGACCGGCAGCCCGACGAACGCGACTGGTTCGCCGAGGCCATGGCCGACTGCGCGACCATCTGGGCGGCCCGCGGCATCCCTTTCCGCGTGGTCCTGCAGGACGCCACCCCACCCGGACTGCCGGTGACACCCCTGGCTCTGGACCCCGAAACCGAAAATTCTTGATTCACCGGACTTTCCCCTTCAGTTAACCTGCGGTCGAACAAAACTGTCCTGGACGCTGCAATGGTTCCGCTATGCGATCGCGGCCTGACGCGATCCGGATCGACCTGGAGGTTCCATGCCTGCCTCGGCACGTCGTCGCCCAAGCCTGGCAGTCGCCCATAACCGTCGCCCAAGCCCGGCAGTCGCCCATGGCCGACGCTTCGGTGGACGAAGCCGCGCCGCCGCCGCCGCGTTCGCCGCGCTGCTCGCGCTGGGCGCCACCTCGTGTTCGTCGTCGTCCGACAAGGCGGCTCCGGACGCCGACACCGCGACGCCCATCAAGCACGTGGTGGTGATCTTCCAGGAGAACGTCTCCTTCGATCACTACTTCGGCACCTACCCGAACGCGGCCAACACCGACGGCACCACGTTCACCGCGCAGCCGAACACGCCGAAGGTGGACGGCCTCACGCCGGATCTGCTCACCAAGAACCCCAACAAGGCGCAGCCCGTGCGCCTCGGCGGTCCGAGCCAGCAGATCACCTGCGACCAGGACCACGAGTACAAGGACGAGCAGCTCGCCCTCGACGGCAGCAAGATGGACCAGTTCGTCGAGCACACCAACGTGTCCGAGGGCAGCGCCTGCAAGCCGCCGACCTACGGCCCGCAGGGCCTGGTCATGGGCTACTACGACGGCAATTCGGTGACCGCGCTGTGGAACTACGCGCAGCACTACGCCATGAGCGACAACTCCTGGACCTCCACCTTCGGCCCGTCCACCGTCGGCGCGCTGAACCTGGTCGCGGGCCAGACCCACGGCGTCACCAAGATGGAGCCGCCCAAGCCGGGCCAGCCCTTCCCGGTCGACACCGTGCTGGAGAACGCCGGCAACGGCCAGGGCACCGTGGTGGGCGACCCGCAGCCCTACGGCGACGACTGCTCCAACCGCGACACCGTTCAGATGAGCGGCACCACCATCGGCGACCTGCTCACCAAGAAGGGCGTCAGCTGGGGCTTCTTCCAGGGCGGCTTCAAGCCCACCGCCACCAAGGACGGCAAGGCCGTCTGCGGCGCCACCCACAATGTCGGTGTGGCGCTGGGCGGTACCGGCGCCAAGACCGGTGACAAGGGCTGGGACACCAAGGGCGACTACATCCCGCACCACGAGCCGTTCCAGTACTTCGCGTCGACGGCCAACCCGCACCACCTGCCGCCGACCTCGGTCGACAAGATCGGCCACGACGATCAGGCCAATCACCAGTACGACCTGACCGACTTCTGGGCCGCCGCCGACAAGGGCAACATGCCCGCTGTCAGCTACCTGAAGGCCCCCGGCTACCAGGACGGCCACGCCGCCTACTCCGATCCGCTGGACGAGCAGCAGTTCCTGGTGGAGACCATGAACCACCTGCAGAAGCTGCCGGAGTGGAAGGACACCGCGGTCGTCATCGCCTACGACGACTCCGACGGCTGGTACGACCACGCGGCCCCCAAGCTGGTCATGAACTCCGCCTCCGAACAGGACGGCTACAGCGGCCCCGGCGTCTGCGGTGACGCCAAGGCGAATCCGGCCAAGTACCAGGGCCGTTGCGGCTACGGTCAGCGCGTGCCGCTGCTGGTGGTCTCGCCTTACTCGAAGGCCAACTTCGTCGACCACGGCGTGACCGACCAGGCCTCGGTGCTGAAGTTCATCGAGGACAACTGGAAGACCGGCCGCATCGGCGACGACTCGTTCGACGAGAAGGCCGGCACCCTCGACGCCATGTTCGACTTCAAGGCCGCCGCGCAGCCGGCCCTGCAGCTCGACCCGAAGACCGGCGCCGCGAGCTAGCCCGGATTCGCAGACCGCCCGGCCCGATCCACTGGACCCGATCCATCGGAAAAGGCCGGGCGGTTTTGTATTCGGGCGAGGCCGGTTCCCCCTATAGTCGCTGACAGTGTGTCGAGCGAGTGGGGTTCGGTTGTGATCGGTCGTCGAAAAGTGTTGCGGGACGGGGCGATTCTCGCCCTCGCCGGGGTGGCGGCGGCGTG
Source organism: Nocardia sp. NPDC046763 (assembly GCF_040645495.1). Lineage (NCBI taxonomy): Bacteria > Bacillati > Actinomycetota > Actinomycetes > Mycobacteriales > Nocardiaceae > Nocardia > Nocardia sp. NPDC046763. The sequence goes on from NZ_JBEYYI010000004.1 coordinate 374,269, forward strand.
CGCCGCGCCGCGGCGGGTGGCGGGGACCGCGGCGTCCGGGAGCATCGCCTGGGAATACCAGGTCGACGGCGCGGTGCGAGGACTGCGATACGATGCCGGCACGGTGGTGGTGGAAACCGCCGCCGTGCTCACGGGGCTCGAGGCCCAGAGCGGCCGTGAGTTGTGGCGGTTCCCGATCACGACACCGGGAATCGGCCGTCACTCCTGCGTCTGGAGCAACGCTCTCGTAGTCTGCGGGGCCGAACCCGATGCCGCCGGAGACCGGGCCGTGGCCGTGGATCTGGCGTCGGGGAAACGGAATTGGTCCTTCGACGCACCCGAGGGGGTCGTGCTCGCCGGAGTCTTCGGTGTGCGGGACGGGGTGCTCTATCTGATCGCCTCCGATCACGACAAGGGCGGACGCGAGGCGTGGGCCGTGGACATGAAGAGCAAGGCCGCCCGGTGGCGGGTGCCCTGCGACGCCGAGGCGCTGTCGGTGCCCGACAGCGGTTCGCTCCTCTACAACCAGAATCCAGGGACCGGCGGCGATCTCGCCGCCATCGACCTGGGGACCGGTGCGACTATCTGGTCCCGCGCGGGCGACTCGGCGGTCTCGGCCAGCACCATCGCCTCCGGTCTGGTCCAGGGCGCCGTGCTGGCGACCGACGGCGCCCACATCGTCTCCGGCCTGGATCCGAAAACCGGTGCGGCGCTGTGGACCACGCCCGCTCTGCCCTACACGGCCGGCGCCGTCTTCGGTTCCGGCGACGCCTACTACCTGTGTGACGGTACGAGGCTGCATGCCATGACTCCCGGCGGCGAGGCGGCCAAGCTGTGGAGTATCGGCATCGCCGATCAGGGCGTCGCGGCCGATGTCGCCGGATACCCGAGCGCGGGGGCCTTCTACCTGCTGGCCGCTCGCACCCTACGCGCGATCGACGCACACACCAGTGCCATCCGCTGGACGCAATCGATTCCGGACAAGGCCGGATCGCAGGTGTCCTTCGCCGTCGGCGACGCCCACTGCTATGTCGAATCCACCGAGGACGACGCGGGTGCGTCCGCCGTGATCGCCATCGTGCGCTGATTCGGATTCCCCTGCGGTGGGCTACGATTCGGGCCGCAAGGGGAGTGGGAGTCGAGGAAGATCGATGGATGCCGCAGCCCGCCGCCGGCCAATTGCGCCGCGAACTGGAGATGTTTTCCCCGCGCGGAGATTCCCGAATGGATCAGCGCGTGGCTCAGCGGGGGATCCGCCGAGCCAGATCCTCGCCCAGCAGCACGAAAACGTCGGTGGTGGCGTCGATGAGTTCGTCGCGGGTCATGAAGATATCGCCCTGGAGCCAGGCCGCGAGGGTCTGGACCAGGCCGCCGACCAGGTAGGTGGCGCGGAAACCGATCACGGGCTCGGGGTCGCCCTCGGTGAGCCCGTAGAAGTCGATGCCCTCGGCCGCAACGATATTCGCGAACGCCTTGATGGTGTGCGTTGTGCGGGTGCGTAATTCGGGGGTGGCGGAGCTGACCACCAGGGCCACCCGGGCCTTGCGCGGATCGTCGGTGAGGACGTGGATGCCCGCGGTGATGGCGGCGTGCGCCTTGGCGCGCGGGTCGTCGGGGGCCGCGTGCAGTCCGGCGAGCAGGGCGCCGGCCAGCTCCTCGGCGATGGAGTCGAACAGTGCCGAGAGCACGGCGTCGCGGTTGTCGAAGTTCTCGTAGTAGTAGCGCTCGTTGAGGCCCGCACCGGTGCACAGGGCGGAGACGGTGAGCTTGTCGATGCCCTGGGTGCCGAGGATGTCGAGGGCGGCGTCGAGCAGGGCGGTGCGGCGCTGGGTGCGACGTTCGTCCGCGGAGATGCCGCCGTAGGTCCGTTGCCCGGTCACGAATCGATTCTGGCACGGCCGGGATTCTGGCAAAAGGTCTTGCCAGAATTAGAAATCTGGGGGATTCTATTTCCAGATGTGATGGCCCGCATCACACCCACCGGGAGGCAACGATGCCTGCACGCACGGCTCAGAGCGGCTACTTCTCCGACGACTCGATGATTCGCAGGGTCATGCGCAAGCGCGCGGTCGGACTCACCTACGGTCAGCGCGCGCTGGTGATCGGCGCGGTGCATCCGCTGCTCTATGTCGGAACCGCCGAGAACACCCAGCATCGGACCACGCCTTACACCCGGCTCGCCCTCACCGGCCGCCTGTTCGAGGCAGTCTCCCTGGGCACCCGCGAAGAAGCCGATCGCGCACGGGCTTTCACCCGCAAACGGCACGCCCCGGTCGACGGTGTGCTGCCCGAGGACGCGGGCGCGGCCAACCCGGCCGGCACCCACTACTCCGCGGCCGACCCGCATCTGATGTTCATGACCATGGCCTTCACCTTCGATTCCGCCGAGGTCATGCACGACCTGTTGGTCCGCCGCCTCACCCCGACCGAACGCGAAGGTCTGTACCAGGACTACGTGCGCTGGGGCGAACTGTTCGGCATGCCGCGCAGCGCCGCCCCCTACACCTACCGCGAATTCCGCGACTACTTCGACGGGTACCTGGCCTCCGACGAGCCCCACCTCACCGAGGAGGCCAAACTCGTGGGCTCCTACCTCATGGGCCAGCGCGTCCCCCACCCCCTACCGACCCCCATCCAGCAGGCCCTCACCGGCTTCTCCCTCCTGGTCCAGGGCAGCCTGCCCAAGCGCGTCCGCGACCTGTACGACCTCGACTGGGGCCTCCGCGAGCAGCTCGCCTTCCGCAGCCTGTCCCGCGCAGTCCGCACCGCCCACCTCTCCCCACCCCTGCTCGGCAACCCCCTGACCGCCCCCATGACCGGCCCCAGCTACCCCCTCTACAAACTGGCCACCCGCCGAGAACAACGCCTGGTCGGCTCCGGCCGCCCCTCGATGCCCGGCATCGACCCCCGCCCCCTCTCCGACCGGCTCGGGGCGTAAACGCCCGATCAGCAGCGGGTGCCGCCGGGGGTCGGTCAGTGGCGGGCGGTGACGGGGATGGGGTGGCGGAGGTCGACCATGGTCGCGATGGGGAAGGAACCCGCCCCGGAACGAGGTGGAGGCGCAATTTAAGCTCAGCTCATGTCGAGTTCTGAGCCGGTCGCTGAGCGTAAGCAGCGGGTACTGTCCGGAATCCAGCCCACCAGCGATTCCTTCCACCTCGGCAACTACCTTGGCGCGCTGCAGTATTGGGTGCGGTTGCAGGACGACTACGACGCCTTCTATTTCATCCCGGACCTGCACGCCATCACGGTGCCGCAGGACCCGAAGCAGCTGCGTACGCGGGTCAAGATCTCGGCCGCGCAGCTGCTGGCCCTGGGGCTGGACCCCAAGAAGTCCACGCTCTTCGTGCAGTCTCAGGTGCCCGAGCATGCCGAGCTGGCGTGGGTGCTGAACTGCATCACCGGGTTCGGCGAGGCGAGCCGGATGACCCAGTTCAAGGACAAGTCGGTCAAGCAGGGCGCGGACAATGCCACCGTCGGGCTGTTCACCTACCCGGTGCTGATGGCCGCCGACATCCTGCTCTACCGCGCCCAGCTGGTGCCGGTCGGCGAGGACCAGCGCCAGCATCTGGAGCTGACCCGAAACCTGGCGCAGCGCTTCAACACTCGCTACAAGAAGACCTTCGTGGTGCCCGAGCCGCACATCGTGACCGGCACCGCCAAGATCTACGACCTGCAGGATCCCACCGCGAAGATGAGCAAGTCGGCGAACTCCGACGCGGGCCTGCTCAACCTGCTCGACGATCCCAAGGTCTCGGCGAAGAAGATTCGCTCCGCGGTCACCGACACCGAGCGCGAGATCCGCTACGACCCGGAGACCAAGGCGGGCGTCAGCAATCTGCTGGTCATCCTCAGCTCGCTGACCGACACCCCCATCGTCACGCTCGAACAGGACTACGCCGGCAAGGGCTACGGTGACCTGAAATCGGACACCGCCGACGCGCTCATCGAGTTCGTGACGCCGCTGCGCGCGAAGGTGCAAGAATACATGTCCGACCAGGGTGAACTCGACCGCATCCTCGCCGCCGGGGCCGAGCGGGCGCGGGAGGTCGCCGGGAAGACTCTCGCGCAGGTGTACGACCGGGTGGGCTTCCTGGCCCGCTGAACCGGCCGCCGCGCGTCCGGTGTGCGGAGGTGGCGGTGTGTTCGGGAACGTGAAGGCGTGGATCGCGCGGCAGATCGAGCACCGTCCCTGGCTGGATCACCTGGTCCGCGCGGGCGGGCGCTATCAGCGTCAGCGCGGTGACTACTACGCCGCGGGCATCACCTATTTCACGGTGCTCTCGCTGTTTCCGCTGCTGATGGTGGGTTTCGCAGTGGCCGGCTTCGTGCTGTCGCGGAATCCGCAGTGGCTCACCGATATTCAGAACAAGATCGTCGAGAACATTCCCGGCGACGCGGGCAGCCAGATCAACGACCTGATCCACCGGGCCGTGGAATCGCGGACCGGCGTCGGCTCCATCGGTCTGGTGACCGGCGCCTACGCCGGGCTGGGCTGGATCGGCAACCTGCGGGCAGCGCTCACCGAGCAGTGGGATCAGCCCACTAAAAAGCGAAGCTGGTTCTTCGCCAAGGTCTCCGACCTGCTGGCGCTGATCGGGCTGTTCCTCGCCATCCTCGTCTCCATCGGCCTGTCCGTGCTGGCCTCCGGCGGCCTGCTCACCCGCCTGCTCGACCGCATGCATGTGCACGAGTCGGCCTGGGCGAAGATCCTGCTCACTGTGGCGTCGCTGGGGCTGGCGGTGGTGGCGAACTGGGCGGTGTTCGTCTGGATCATCGCCCGCCTGCCGCTGCACCCCGTCACCTTCCGCAGCGCCGCCCGCGCGGCCATGATCGCGGCGGTCGTCTTCGAGGCGTTCAAGCAGCTGGCCTCGGTCATTCTGCGATCGGTGGTCAACGGCCCGGCCGGGGTGGTCTTCGGGCCGATCATCGGCCTGATGGTCTTCAGCTACTTCACCGCGCGGATCATCCTCTTCGCCACCGCCTGGGCCGCAACGGCCTCGGACAGCGACGTGCCCGCCGAGATCCCGCCACCCGCCCCGGCGATCATCCGCCCCCGGATGACCGCGGGCGGATTCTCCACCGGAGCGGGTGCGGCCTGGTTCGGCGCGGGAGCCCTTGCGGCGACACTGCTCTCGACACTCCGCCGCCGCTGACCGCTCAGCGGCGGCGGCTCATCCGGCGCGCGCTCAACAACAGCACCGGGACCAGGATCACGCCGCCGGCCATCAGGGCGATCCGCAGATCGCTATGGTCGGAACTCGAACCGGAAATCGCGGCCGGGGCGAGATCGGCATCGGTCCGGGCGGGCGGACTCGCCAGCGCCACCGAGGGATTCGCACCCCCGGAGCTGCCGTCGGGCATGCTGCCCACGGCCGCGCCGGCCGGCAGCGCGAAGGCGTAGTCGAGCAGTCTGGCCGCCTGCTCCCACGGCCGGAAGGGCCGCACGTCCGCTTTGAGCAGTGTCACCACATAGCGGTGGCCATTGCGCTGCGCGGCCGCGACGAAGGTCTGCCGGGCGTCGTCGGTGTAGCCGGTCTTACCGCCGATCGCGCCGTCGTACTCGTAGAGCAGGTGGTTGTCATTGGCGATCGGGAAGCCCGGATGATCCTTGTCGTCAGGGTTTTTCGGGTCTGCCGGGTAGCCGGGGAAGTCCACCTGTTCGGTGTGGATCAGTTCCGCGAACAGTGGCAGCGTCATCGCGTGCCGGAACAGCAGCGCCAGGTCGTAGGCCGAGATGCTCATGCCCGGCCCGTCCAGCCCCGAGGGCGTGGCGGCCCGGGTGTCCAACGCCTGCAACTGCTTCGCCAGCGCGTTCATCGTGGCGACGGTGGCGTCGTCCCCGCCCAGCTGCGTCGATATGGCATGCGCCGCATCATTGCCCGATGCCATGATCAGCGCCTGGAACAGCTGCTTGTTGGTGTAGTGCCCACCCGGTCCGATGCCGACCCGGGTGCCGTCGGCATTGCCGTCGTCCTGGGTGCCGATCACCGTCTTGTCCAGGTCCAGCGCCGGGATCGCCACCGACGCCAGCAGTACCTTGATGGTGGAGGCGGGCCGGTAGCGCCCGTGCGGGTCCTTGGCCGCGATCACCCGCCCGGTATCCAGATCCGCCACCTCCCAGGCGGTGGCCGAGATCCCTTCCGGCAGCGGGCCCGCCCCCGACGGCAGGATCACGCCGCACCCGCTCAGCTGCTTGCCCCCGATCGGCGGATCCGGAATCGGCAGCGCCGCCGGCGCCGTCTGCCCCGGCTCGGGCGCCTCGGAGGTGTCGATGGGCGGCGGCGGGGCCGCCTTGTTCGGGCAGCTGTCGGTATCGGGCGTGGTGAACGGCGTTGTCGTGGTGGACGGTTGGGCCTGTGCCGCGCCCGATAGCGGCCCGAAGGCGACCCCGGCGAACGCGGTGAGACCGGCCGCCAAGGCCGCGACGGCGACAAGGGTGGCGCGCCTGCGACCAGCGGCCGGGCGCGCGGTTCGGCGCGAATACCTGCGGATACTCATCGGGCCCGACTCTATAGCCGACAGGTCCCCTCGGCGCGCGATGTCGCGCGCTGAGGTCGCGACCGTGTCGGCCGGGGAAGCGGGCTAGTTCGCGGTGTGGGTGACCGGGCAGCCGTGGGCCAGGGGGCCGAGCAGCTTGTTGTTGTCGTAGAAGTGCTCGAGCTCGAGGATGCGCAGGTCCTCGGAGACCTTGGCGATGGTGACGCCGGTCATCTCGATGAGCTCGCCGGTGGGCTGGTGGCCCTTGTACTCGCCCTCGTAGCGACCCCAGTGGCGCCACTTGAAGGTGACGGTCGGCGGGCCCGACAGCACCTCGAGCACCTCCCAGAAGAAGCCGCCCGGGAACGCGGTGTGGAAGATCTTGTGCGAGGTCTCGAAGGTCTCGCCCGCGGCGTCGTAGAAGGGGTTCTCGCCGATCAGGATGTTGTAGGACCCGATGCTCGCGAATTCCTCTGCGTCCTGCCAGTTTCCGCCGTTGACGCGGCCGCGGTAGTGCTCGGCCACCAGCGAGACCCAGGTGGCCGGGTCCTTCTTGTGCGAGACCTCCATCTCGAAGACCTTCACCAGCTCTTCGACGATGTGCTCCAGTGAATCCGGCGCGTGCTGGGTGGTGCGCTCGACCGGGATGACTTCCTTGCTCAGGTGGTAGTCGGGCGCGCTCTCGCGCCAATCCTCCGGCGCCGCAGCGGCGATGACGGCGTCACGGCCCTGCAGGTGCAGCGGGGTCTCGACGGATTCGGTTGCTTGGTCGGTCATTTCGTGCCTCACGTGTCCAGACCCATTGGGGGGTCGACGATCTCAGAAACGGACCGCATGACGGTAACAGCACGGGGACTTCATGTCGCGACAAGTATTTGGGACTCCAGTACCAGATAGCGGAATGGTGATGCACCCCATCCCGGCCCGCCCCGACTCATGACACGACAAGAATTGACAGGCTCTACTAAATGAGAGACTCTCTCATTATCGAGAAGATCCCAAATGATTGGAGCTGTCATGAAAGCTCAGGGAGTGCGCCGCTGGCTGGCGCTGGGAGCCCTGGCGGTCGCCATGCTGACCATCGGCCTCGATGTCACCGTGCTCACCGTCGCCTTGCCCACCCTCGCGGTCGACCTGCACGCCGATATCGCCGCACTGCAGTGGTTCAGCAGCGCGTACACGCTGGCCCTGGCCGCCTTCATGCTCCCGGCGGGAGCCCTCGGCGATCGCTACGGACGGAAGAAGTTCCTGCTCGCCGCGCTGCTGCTGTTCGGCGTGGCCTCGGTGGCGTGCGCCTTCGCCACCTCCTCCGGCCAGCTCGTGGCGGCCCGTGTGGTGCTCGGGCTCGCGGCCGCGGTCATGATTCCACTGTCCATGGCGGTACTGCCCGCCCTCTTCCCGGAGCAGCAGGAGCGGCAGCGGGCCCTCACCATCTGGGTCACCTCCACTGCCATCGGCCTGCCGCTCGGCCCGATCGTGGGCGGCTGGCTGCTGCAGCACTACTGGTGGGGCTCGGCCTTCCTGATCAATGTGCCCCTGGTGATCGTCGGCGCGATCGCCGTGGCCCTGCTGGTGCCGGAATCCAAGAGCGAGAGCATCTTCCGCATCGATCTGCCCGGCGCGCTGCTGTCCGCGGCCGGAATGCTCGGCGTCACTTACGGTTTCATCCGCTGTGGCCAGGAAGGCTGGGGCGACGCCGTGGCCTGGACCGCCATTGCCGCAGGCCTGGTGCTGGGCGGAGTGTTCGTGCTCTGGCAGCGCCGCACCGTCCACCCGCTGGTCGACCTCGGTCTGTTCGGCGAGTCCGGATTCCGCTGGGGCACGGTGTTCATGGTGCTGGCCAATTTCGCGATGTTCGGCCTCTTCTTCACCATGCCGCAGTACTTCCAGGCAGTACTCGGCGCGGACACCCTGGGCAGCGGTGTGCGGCTGCTGCCGCTCATCGCCGGACTCCTCGTCGGCACCCGGCTCGTCGACAAGCTGCTGCCGAAATTCGGGGTGCGCGCGGCGGTAGTGGCCGGATTCATCCTGCTCGCGGCGGGCATCGGCATGGGGGCCATGATCACCGTGGACAGTGGCTACGGATTCGTGGCCGGATCGCTCGTCCTGCTCGGCATCGGAATGGGATTCGTCCTGCCCTCGGCCATGGGCCTCGCCATGAACGCCCTCACCCCCGAGCGGGCGGGCTCCGGATCGGCGCTGCTGCAGGCGCTCCGGCAGGCGGGCGGCACCATTGGCGTCGCCATCCTCGGCACCGTGCTCTCCACCCAATACCGCTCCGGCCTGGGCGAACTGGACCGCGGGCCCATCTCCGACGGCGTGAACGCCGGTGTCGGTGTGGCCCGCAAGCTCGGCGACCCAGCCCTGCTGACCCACGTGCAGAGCGCGTTCATCGACGGCATGAGCGCCATGCTCTGGGTATGCACCGCCACCTGCGCGGTCGCGGCGGTGCTGGCCGCCTTCGTGATCCGCGGCAAGGCTCCGGTCGTGACCACCGATCTCGATGCGGGACAATCGGTCCATGTCGGCTGAGACTGCCTCCGCGACGCCTCCGGCCCCGGTGAAGACCGCGGCCGGAGGCGGTCTGCGCGAACGCAAGAAGGAACGCACCCGCCGCACCATTCGTATGGAGGCGTTCCGGCTGTTCCGGGAACAGGGCTACACCGAGACCACGGTCGAGCAGATCGCCGCGGCCGCCGACATTTCGCCCAGCACGTTCTTCCGCTACTTCCCGTCCAAGGAACAAGTGGCGATGGCCGACGATCTGGACCCGTTCATGATCGAGGCATTCGAGTCCCAACCCGCGAACCTGTCGGTTCTCGCGGCCTTCCGGCAGGCCACCGCGGAGTCGTTCGCCGCCCTCAGCCCCGAGGAGCAGGAGTTCGAGCGGCAGCGAGTGGAGCTGTTGTCCTCGGTGCCGGAATTGCGGGGTGCGGTCGCGCGGGAACTGGAGCGCAGCAACGACCTGATCGCCGAATTGGTCGCGCGCAGAACCGGGCGGTCACCCGGCGATTTCGAAGTACGCATCTTCGCCGGAGCGCTGAGCGGTGCGATGCTGAGCTTCATCGACCGCGAGACCTTCAGCCCGGAACAAATTGTTCGGGTCATCGAGTTCCTCGAAGCCGGGATGCCGTTGTAGCCGAGGCGTGCTCGCCTCAGACCTGCTTCACGCTGACCAGCCGCGCCACCGTTTCATCGGTCATGGTCTCGAAGAACCCGCCGACCACATCCTCGATCTCGCCGACGGATTCGGCGCAGTACAGAATCGGCTGGTAGTGGGTGATGTCGTAGGCGATGGTCCCCATGGCATGAATGTCCAGCGGTCGCAGCTCGGCCTGACGGAACTCCTCGATCTCCCCGAACGATGACAGCAATCCCGCACCGTAGCAACGCACTTCGCCGTGCTCGCGCAGCACCCCGAACTCCATCGAGAACCAGAACACGTCGGCCAGGAACTTCAGCGCCCGCTCGGTCTCCAGCCGGGCCACCGCCGCGCCGACTGTCTCGTACACGGCCGCGAAGCGCGGGCTGGCCAATTGATTGGCGTGCCCGAGGATTTCGTGCACGGCGTCCGGCTCCGGCGTGTAGAGCGGCGCGGAGTGGTGGCGAATGTACTGGGTGGAGTGGAAGATCCGGTCGGCGAACGATCCGAAGAACTCCCGCAGCGGCACCAGTCCGGCCGCGGGCGCGTACCGGAATCCGGTGAGCGGCACCAGCTTCGCGGTCACCTCGTCGAGTTGCGGAATGTGGTCCGATGGCAGCCCGAGGCGCTCGGCGGCCGCGATCACCTCCGCGCACGCGTAGCGCTCCCGCTTGCGCGCCAGTTCGGCGGAGACGATCCGCCAGACCTGCTGCTCCTCCGCGGTGTAGTCGATGTGCGGCACCCGGGCCCCGGGGTGGTACTCCAGCGCCATGGCGGCGATCGCATTGCGACGGGCCCGGTACACGGGGTCGTGCACACCCGGATGCTCGTCGCTCAAGTGCACTGTCACATCGCCGTCGGCCCCCTTCGTGACCGGCGAGTACAACTGAGCCTCGCTGAACATACTTCGATGCAAGCACCGGTATGTGATCTAGACAACGAAAAGCCGCCCAGCTGGTCAGATTGACCAGCTGGGCGGTCTCGGTGTCGGCAAACGACGAGCGGCGAGCCGCTGTCAGGTAGGCATTCGTACCCGTATCGAACGCGGCGACGAATGTCCGGTCTCCCGCCGGGCCCGTTTGCAGCCGGGCCCGGCGGAGAGGCGGTGATCAGCGCGGCGCGTTGGCCGGGTCGAGCAGGGTCGGGGTGCGGCCCTCGCGGTGCGCCTGCTTGGCGTCCTCGAAGAACTCGCGGCTGAACAGGGCGGAAAGCACCGCGATGCCGCCACGGTGGATGCGGAACTCGCTCTTGGTGCTGGAACCGATGAGCCGGATGACGCGGCCGGCGGCGTCCTGCGGGCGGGCCATGTCCTTGACCCGGCCGCGACCGGTCCAGGCCAGCTCGGTCTGGTCGATGACCGCGTCCTCGGGGACCAGCAGCTTGACCATGGCGTGGTCGAGGTCGGCGTGCACCACGATCTCCTGCTCGCCCTCGATCCAGGGCGAGCGCAGGTCGATGACGACGCTGCCGTAGCGGGCCTTCACCTCGAACGAGGAGGAGTGGGTCCAGTCGCCCAGGTGCTTGGTGGTGGCGTGGTCGGTGTGGATCTTGACGGTGTTGGTGGTGTCGTTGGCGTTCATGGCCCTGTCCTCTCGGAGGTGGTGGTGCTGGTCGGGTTCGCCTGCTCTTCAATAGTGACACATGAACTAGTTACTACGCAACTAGTTCTTAGAAACTAGTTTTTGGGCACCTAGTAAGATGGGTGGCATGACAGCATCGACGCAGGCCACGCAGTTCAAGCGCTCGCCCCTGGCCATGGCGGTGCTCGGCATCCTGCATCTGGAGCCGATGCACCCCTACGCCATCCAGCGCCGCATCAAGGAGTGGGGCAAGGACAAGGTCGTGAACGTGGGGCAGCGCGCGCAGCTCTACAAGACGATCGCTCGCCTGCAGGAGGCCGGACTGGTGGCCGTGCGCGAGACGGGGCGCGATCAGCAATACCCGGAGCGCACCGTCTACGAGATCACCGACGCGGGCCGGACCTCATGCATCGCCTGGATCAACGAGATGGTCAGCACGCCGCGCAACGAATTCCCGGAATTCCCTGCGGCACTGTCGTTTCTGATGCTGCTCACCCCCGCCGCCGCGCGCGCCGAACTCGAGAAGCGGGCCGCCGCCCGGCGCGCCGACCTCGAGGCGATCGACGCGGGCATGGCGCAGGCCGGGCAGTTCGGGCTGCCGCGCATCACCATGCTCGAGGACGAATACCAGCGCGCCCTCATCGCCGCCGAATCGCATTGGCTGGACGGCGTTCTCGCCGACCTCGCCGACGGCAGTCTGACCTGGTCGTGGGAATCCCTGGCGCGCTTCCAGGATCAGACCACGGTGTAGGCGAGGAGCGCGGTACCGCAGCGAAAGGCGTCGGCCCGCAGTAGAACAAGGCCGCCCGCATCTGGAAGATGCAGGCGGCCTTGATATTTCGGTCAGCAATGGCGACGGGTCAGAAGAAGCCGTCGTCGTCGTTGTTGTAGTCGTCGCCGTTGTAGTCGCCACGGCCGGCGTCGTCGAATCCGCGTTCGTAGGCGCGCTCTTCGTCGCGCTCGTCATCGTCGGACATCATCTCGCCGATCAGCATGCCGCCCACCAGACCGGCCGCACCCGCCCCGATCACGGCGCCGGTGCTATGGCCCGGGCGCGGCGGCGGGGGAGCGTACCCCGGCTGCGGGGCGTATCCCGGCTGGGGCGGATACCCGGGTTGCGGCGGATATCCCGGCTGCGCGGGGTAACCGGGCGGCGGATACCCGGGCTGCGCCGGATACCCCGGCTGCGGATAACCCTGCTGCATCGGCTGATAGAACGGCGGCTGCGTGGTCTGAATACGCTGCGCACAGAATTGGCAGACCTCGACGGTACGGGCTACCCCCCACTGCGGCTGCCACGTCACTTGCATGGCGGCCGGGCCGTGAGCCGGGTCGAAGAAGCAGATCACAGACTTTCCTCTACGTGCGCGCCCGGCAGCGACCGGGCTTGGTGCCTTCGAAGTGGGAACGCCCGAACCCGCCGCCCCGGTTCCCGTGTCCTTCGTCTCACAGGAAAGGCCGCCCGCATCCGAAGATGCGGGCGGCCTTCGAGATTCGCCCCGGGGGCTTTCAGCCCTGAGGGGCCCGGGAGTGGGTAATCCTCACCGCGTGAACAGGAGGGCGCGCTTGACCTCCTGAATCGCCTTCGTGACCTCGATGCCACGGGGGCAGGCGTCGGTGCAGTTGAAGGTGGTGCGGCAGCGCCAGACACCCTCGACATCGTTGAGGATGTCGAGGCGCTCGCGGGCGCCCTCGTCACGGCTGTCGAAGATGAAGCGGTGCGCGTTCACGATCGCGGCCGGGCCGAAGTAGCTGCCGTCGCTCCAGTACACGGGGCAGGAGGTGGTGCAGCAGGCGCACAGGATGCACTTGGTGGTGTCGTCGAAGCGGGCGCGGTCGTGCTGGGACTGGATGCGCTCGAATGTCGGCTCGTTGCCACGAGTGATCAGGTACGGCTTGACGGCCTTGAAGGCGTCGAAGAACGGCTCCATGTCCACCACGAGGTCCTTCTCCACGGGCAGGCCGCGGATCGGCTCGACGGTGACCGTCAGCTCCTTGCCGCCCTTGGGCAGCATGTCCTTCATGAGGATCTTGCACGCCAGGCGGTTGACGCCGTTGATGCGCATGGCATCCGAGCCACACACGCCGTGCGCGCAGGAGCGGCGGAAGGTGAGCGTGCCGTCCAGGTAGGACTTGATGTAGATCAGCACGTTCAGGAACCGGTCGGTCGGCAGCACCGGAACCTTGAATTCGTCCCAGTGCTGGCCCTTCCCGTCCTCCGGGTTGAAGCGGGCGATCTTGACCGTGATCATGGTCGACCCGTCCGGCACCGGAGCCGGCTTCTGCGGCGTTTCAGCGACAGCAGTCATCAGTACTTACGCTCCATCGGCTCGTAGCGGGTCTGCACCACCGGCTTGTAGTCCAGGCGGATGTCGGAGATGAGCTCCGGGCTGGTCTTGTAGGCCATGGTGTGCCGCATGAAGTTGACGTCGTCGCGGTCCGGGTAGTCCTCGCGTGCGTGGCCGCCGCGGGACTCCTTGCGGTTCACCGCACCCGCCACGGTCACCTCGGCCAGCTCCAGCAGGAAGCCCAGCTCGACGGCCTCGAGCAGATCGCTGTTGTAGCGACGGCCCTTGTCCTGCACGGTGATCCGCGAGTAGCGCTCCTTGAAGACCTGGATCTCCTCGAGCATGGACTTGAGGCTCTCCTCGGTGCGGTACACACCGGCCTTGTCGTCCATGGAGTTCTGCAGCTCGGTGCGGATGTCGGCGACGCGCTCGTTGCCGTGATCGCCGAGCAGACCGGCCAGCCAGTCCTGCACCATCTGCGCCGGGTTCTCCGGCATGTCCACGAACTCGGCGCGCTGGGCGTACTCGGCGGCGGCGATGCCCGCGCGCCGGCCGAACACGTTGATGTCCAGCAGCGAGTTGGTGCCCAGACGGTTGGCGCCGTGCACGGAGACACAGGCGCACTCACCGGCGGCGTACAGGCCCGGCACGATGTCGGTGTTGTTGCGCAGCACCTCGCCGCGGATGCGGGTCGGGATGCCACCCATCACGTAGTGACAGGTCGGCATGACCGGCACCGGCTCCTTGACCGGGTCCACACCCAGGTAGGTGCGGGCGAACTCGGTGATGTCGGGGAGCTTCTCCTCGAGCACGTCCTCACCGAGGTGGGTCACGTCGATGAGCACGTAGTCCTTGTTCGGACCGGCGCCGCGGCCCTCGCGGACCTCGAGCACCATGGAGCGCGCGACGATGTCACGCGGCGCCAGGTCCTTGATGGTCGGCGCGTAGCGCTCCATGAACCGCTCACCGGAGGCATTGCGGAGAATGCCGCCCTCACCGCGCACGGCCTCCGAGATCAGGATGCCCAGGCCCGCGAGGCCTGTCGGGTGGAACTGATGGAACTCCATGTCCTCCAGCGGAAGTCCCTTGCGGAACACGATCGCCATGCCGTCACCGGTGAGGGTGTGGGCATTGGAGGTGGTCTTGTACATGCGACCCGAACCACCGGTGGCGAAGATGATCGCCTTGGCGTGGAACACGTGCAGCTCACCGGTGGCCAGCTCGTAGGCGACCACACCGGTGGCGACGGGGCCGCGGTCGGTGTCGGTGAGGATCAGGTCCAGCACGTAGAACTCGTTGAAGAACTGCACGTCGTGCTTGACGCAGTTCTGGTACAGCGTCTGCAGGATCATGTGGCCCGTGCGGTCCGCGGCGTAGCACGCGCGGCGCACCGGGGCCTTGCCGTGGTCACGGGTGTGACCGCCGAAGCGACGCTGGTCGATCTTGCCCTCGGGCGTGCGGTTGAACGGCAGGCCCATCTTCTCCAGGTCGAGCACGGCGTCGATGGCCTCCTTGGCCATGATCTCCGCGGCGTCCTGGTCGACCAGGTAGTCACCACCCTTGACGGTGTCGAAGGTGTGCCACTCCCAGTTGTCCTCTTCGACATTCGCGAGCGCGGCGCACATACCGCCCTGCGCCGCACCGGTGTGCGAGCGGGTCGGGTAGAGCTTGGTCAGCACGGCGGTGCGTACCCGAGGACCGGCCTCGATCGCCGCACGCATTCCAGCGCCACCGGCACCGACGATCACGACGTCGTAGCGGTGCTCCTGAATCGGTCGGGATTCACTCATCGAGGTGGCCTGTTCCTAACTGATGTTGGGGTCGAAGGTGAAGATCACGTAGGTGCCGGTGACCATGACCAGGATCATGGACACGACCAGCAGCGTCTTCAGCCAGAAGCGGGTGGAGTCCTTGCGCGCGTAGTCGTCGATGACGGTGCGCAGGCCGTTGCCGCCGTGCAGCTGGGCCAGCCACAGCATGGTGAGGTCCCAGATCTGCCAGAACGGCGAGGCCCAGCGGCCGGCCACGAACGCGAAGTTCAGGCGGTGCACACCGCCGTCGAGCATCAGCATGATCGTCATGTGGCCGATGACCAGCACGACCAGCAGCAGGCCGGAGGCACGCATGAACAGCCAGGCGTACTTCTCGAAGTTGTTGCCGCCGACGCGACGGGGGGCGCGCGGAGCGTCGAGGGAGGCGGGGCGGTCGTAGGACTTGCCGAGAACGGGTGCGGTCATATCGGCTCTCAATTCGTCAGCAGGTAGAAGAACTGGCGGCCGACACCGGCGCCGGCGACGACGATCCAGATCGCGAGCACGACCCAGAGCATCTGCCGCTGATAACGCGGGCCCTGCGACCAGAAGTCGATCAGGATGACGCGGACGCCGTTGAACGCGTGGAACAGCACGCAGACAACGAGGGCCATCTCCATCAGGGCGACGACGGGGTTCTTGTAGGTCTCGATCGCGTGGTCGTAGGTGTCCGGGCTGACTCGCACCAACGCGGTATCGAGGACGTGGACGAACAGGAAGAAGAAGATCGTCACGCCGGTGATGCGGTGCAGAGCCCAGGACCACATGCCGGGGTCGCCTCGGTACAGGGTCCGCTTCGGCTTGGCCGGAGCTTCTAGCGTGGTCATAGAGTGCGGTGCCTCCAACGTCGTTGATGGACCCGGTCAGAATCCGGCGCGGAGCCTTCGGACTGTCGAAACCACCTGCTCACGAGCGGAATCACACGTCCGGTGGCAGTGCTGCAGGCCCGCTTCGGGTACCTGAACCGATCTGTCGTGAACTCTAAACCCAGCTTTGAGGGGGAACTAATTCGGCGTGCCGCTCGTTGGACCAAATTGTTGTGAGTTAGGTTTGCCTTTCCTGATTTTCGCGACCAGGCAGAACGCCTATCACGCGGGTGTCGCCACGTCCATGGGAGGATGGTCCGAAATGTCGGATATTGACTGGAAATCCCTGCGCACCAAGGCTTTTGAAGTCATGCAAGAGGCTTATGCCCCTTACTCTCGATTCCCCGTCGGGGCCGCGGCTCTCACCGCCGACGATCGCGTGGTGAGCGGCTGCAATGTGGAAAATATCTCATACGGTTTGGGCCTCTGTGCCGAATGTGTACTGGTCGGTAACTTGATTTCGACCGGAGGCGGGCGACTCCGGGCGGTCTCGGTCTGTGACTCCCGCGGCGCCGTGCTCATGCCCTGCGGACGCTGCCGGCAGATCCTGCTCGAACACGGCGGCGGCGAGTTGCTCGTCGATCACCACGGCGGCCCCGTCACCCTGAACACCTTGCTGCCGGACTCCTTCGGCCCCGGCGACCTTGCCGCGGGGCAACTCTGACCCGCGGTGCTCGACGGCTATAACCGCTGATCGCCGTGGCGCGAGCGGGAATCCGTGCATATCGGGCCGGGCGCATGCCAGGGTGGAGGGTGTGAGTGTGCACTCGGCGGTGGACGTGATTCGGGCCAAGCGCGACGGCGGCGAACTCAGCGACGCGCAGATCGATTGGGTGGTGGACGCGTTCACGCGCGGAGAGGTGGCCGACGAGCAGATGTCGGCGCTGGCCATGGCCATCGTGTGGCGCGGCATGACGCGGCGCGAGACCGCGCGCTGGACCCGGGCCATGATCGACACCGGGAAGCGTTTGGACTTCACCGATCTGGGCCGCCCGACCGTCGACAAACACTCCACCGGCGGGGTGGGTGACAAGATCACGCTGCCGCTGTCGCCGCTGGTCGCGGCGTGCGGGGCCGCCGTGCCCCAGCTCTCCGGGCGCGGATTGGGACACACCGGAGGCACTCTCGACAAGCTGGAGGCCATTCCCGGCTGGCAGGCCGACATTCCGGTGGACCGCATGCGGAAACTGCTGTCGGATCCCGCCGTCGGGGCCGTGGTGTGCGCCGCCGGGGCCGACCTCGCGCCCGCCGACAAACGGCTCTACGCGCTGCGTGACGTGACCGGGACCGTGGAATCCATCCCCCTGATCGCCAGCTCCATCATGAGCAAGAAGATCGCCGAGGGCACCGGGGCGCTGGTGCTGGACGTGAAGGTCGGGCGCGGGGCCTTCCTGAAACAGCTGGACCAGGCGCGCGAACTCGCCACCGCCATGGTCGAACTCGGCACCGACGCGGGCGTGCGGACGGTGGCGCTGCTCACCGCCATGGACACCCCGCTCGGCCACACCGCCGGAAACGCCCTGGAGGTCTGCGAATCCCTGGACGTGCTGGCGGGCGGCGGCCCCGCCGATGTCGTCGACCTCACCCTCGCCCTGGCCCGGGAGATGCTGGCGCAGGCCGGGATCACCGATATCGACCCGGCCGACGCCCTCGCCGACGGCCGCGCCATGGACCACTGGCGCGCCATGGTGCGCGCCCAGGGCGGCGACCCGGACGCGCCGCTGCCGCAGGCCCGCCACACCGAAACCCTGCGCGCCGCCGCCGGGGGCACGTTGACCCGCCTCGACGCCCTCGATGTCGGGCTGGCCGCGTGGCGGCTGGGTGCGGGCCGGGCGCGGCAGGGCGACCCGGTGCAGGCCGGGGCGGGTATCGAAATGCATGCCAAGCCAGGCGATTCCATTGTTCCGGGGCAGCCGCTGCTGACCCTGCACACCGATACTCCGGAGGCGTTCCCGGTCGCGCTCGAGATCCTGAAGAGCGCGTACACGATCTCCGAGACCGATCCGGTGGAGCAGCAGCCGCTGATCCTGGGCCGCATCACCACCTGACCCGGCCTAGCCTGGGATTGTGAAGTACAGAACCGATTTCCGAGGCAGGGCCGCGGCCGCTGCCGCGCTGGGCGTGTTCGGCATCGTCGCGCCGCTGGGCGCGGTGCTGCCCGCCGCGTGGTCGCCGGCGCCGGTCGCGCAGGCCTCGCCCGGGGAGGATATTCCGTCCGATCCGTCCGGAGACCATCGGCCGAATTCGCTCTCGCGCGGCGATGTCACGCCGCCCTCGACCGAGAAGAAGGCCAAACCGTCGCCCGTCTATACCAACTGTGAACAGGTGTGGGCGCAGGGCGGGGGCCCGATCTACCAGGGCCAGCCCGGGTATTCGGTGCTGCTCGATCCGGACGGGACCGGCGTCGCCTGCTCCCGCTAGGTGCTCGCCGGTGCCCGGTAGGTGAAGGATTCCTACTGGTCAGCAACGTGACGGCAACGACATGCCGAACTGTGGGGTGAGTCCGATCAACCGCCCTGCTGCCGAACGGGAATGCGGCTAACGTTGCTACATGACTGGACCGATGCCCCTCACTCTCGCTTCGATCCGCCAGGCTCCGAAGGCGGTCCTGCACGATCACCTCGATGGCGGGCTGCGACCCGCGACCGTGCTGGAGCTGGCTCTCGCCTGCGGCTATGACCAGTTACCGGCAGGCGATGCCGCCACGCTGGCGGACTGGTTCCGGGACGCGGCCGACAGCGGCTCGCTCGAGCGCTATCTGGAGACCTTCGCGCACACCGTCGCCGTCATGCAGACCCCCGAGGGCCTGCGCCGGGTGGCCCGCGAATGCGCCGAGGACCTCGCCGCCGACGGTGTCGTCTACGCCGAGGTGCGGTTCGCGCCCGAGCAGCACCTCGAGGCCGGGCTCACCCTCGACGAGGTGGTCGAGCACACCATCGCCGGCTTCCGGGAGGGCGAGGCGCTCGCGGAAGCCGCCGGCACCCCGATCCGGATGGTCTGCCTGCTCACCGCCATGCGGCACGCGGCCCGCTCCCGCGAGATCGCCGAGCTCACCGTGCGCTGGCGCGACCGCGGCGTCGGCGGGTTCGATATCGCGGGCGCTGAGGCGGGCTATCCGCCCAGCCGCCACCTGGACGCCTTCGACTACATGCGGGCCAACCTGGCGCACTTCACGATTCACGCGGGCGAGGCCTTCGGGCTGCCGTCCATTCACGAGGCCGTGGCGTTCTGCGGCTGCGAGCGCCTCGGCCACGGCGTGCGCATCACCGACGACATCACCGATTCGGCCGACGGCCCCAGACTCGGCGTGGTCGCGAACTATGTGCGGGACATGCGAATCCCGCTCGAACTGTGCCCGTCGTCCAATGTGCAGACCGGCGCGGTGCCCTCGCTCGACAAGCACCCCTTCGATCTGCTGGCCCGCCTGCGCTTCCGCGTGACGGTCAATACCGACAACCGATTGATGAGCGACACGACCATGAGCAAGGAGATGCTCAAACTGTCGGAGACCTTCGGCTACGGCTGGAGCGATCTGGAACGCTTCACCATCAATGCCATGAAGTCGGCGTTCATCCCGTTCCCGGACCGCCTGCGCCTGATCGACGAGGTGATCAAGCCGGGTTACGCGGTGTTACTGGGATAGATTGTCCGGCAAAGCAATTCGGGCCGCACCCGGAGGTGCGGCCCGAATGTTGTCCCGGGTCAGCCCTTTTGCAGGCGACCCTCGAAGGCCGACTCCAAGACCTTCCAGGCATCCGCTTCCGCCGCGAACGGCGGGTTGGGGGCCATCCGGGTCGGGTCGGGGTTGAGCAGGTAGGAGACGTACCAGCCGAGCGGGGTGGACACGGCCAGGGCCGATTCGACCGAGTCGTCCTCGGCGTAATCGGCTGCGTCGGTGAACAATTCGACGGCCAGGTCGAGCTGGTCGGTGTCCACGGACGTGGGGCCGGCCGCCAGATCCTCGGACAGGCCGGGCAGGACGTAGACGTTCTCCTCGTCGACCTCGACATCGAGGGAGCCGTCCACGGCGGCGGTCTGTACCTCGCCGTAGGTGCTCACCCGGGCCAGATCATGGTCGTGGTCGTCGGCCAGGTAGCGGGCCAGGGCGCGCTCGGAACCGAAGACCGTGATGCTGCCGTTCTTGCCCAGGAAGATGGGCTCGTCGTCGACATAGCAGCGCAGGGTGAAGACGGTGCCGTCGGAGGTGACGATCTTGACCGGGTCGATGCCGACTTCGTGCCAGAACGAGAGTTCCTCGTCCTCCTCGTCCTCCTCGTCTTCGTCCAGGTCAACGGCCTCGATCTCGTCGTCATCGCTCTCAGCCGCGTCCTCGGCGTCGACGATGTTCTCCTGCGCCGCAAGCAGTTCCGCCTCGGCGACCGAGACCGCGTCGGCGTCCACCTCCGGGATCGTCACCACCGAGTCGATGGCGTCGATGACCGCTTCCCAATCCTTGGCGATGGCCGCGCCGACCTGGTCCCACAGTTCCTCACCCTCGCGCCCGGTGAAGGCGCCCACGCCACCGGCCAGCGCGCCCAGCACCGGGTGCGAGCCGAAGAACTTGGTGACGGTGTCGAGTTCGCACACGTCGCCGATATTGCGGACCATCTCGAGGGTCTCCTCGAGCTCGGAGACCACCTCCGGGTCCGGGTCGTCGGCGGCCAGCTCGGGCACGCCGACCAGATCGAAGACGTACTGCTCCTCCGGCTCCAGTTCGGCCGCCGACAATCCGGCGATGATCTTCCAGGCCGGATGATCCACCAGATCGTTGTCGGAGTTGGTGCGAATGAACGCGGCCAGCTCCGCGACGGACTCGAATCCGTACAGGTCTTCCTCGTGACCGAGGAACGCCTGCCACTCATCGTCACCGTCTCGCCAGCGGGGTGCCCAGAGGGTGACAAGATCGCCTTTGGTCAGGCCGAGCGCGATCGGGACGATGTCTCCAGAAGCCATGACCGGAAGCCTATCCAGTCGCCGCGTCAGGCACTATCCGGGCCGCCCCCCAACATTTCTCGAGGCGTCTCAGCCGGACAGTGAGTCGTTCAATCGGGCAATGATTCGGGAGCGCTGCGCGGTCGCCTCGGCGGCCGCCTGCTGGCACACCCGGAGGATCAGCCGCGACACCTCGGCGGGAGCGTGCGAGGTCACCGACTCGGCCAGCCACAGCCCGGTCAGCGCGCCGTCGCCATCGACTTCGGCGGTGACCGAACCGTCCTGGGATGTGCGGCGGCCGCGAATCCGGGACAGCCCGTGCAGCGTGGCCTCGAGCGCTTCCAGCTTGTCGCTGACGCCCTTGACCAGGGCGTCCATCTCAGCGCTCATCGGTTCCGCAGCCAACTGGTCTGTCCGGTATCGGCGTTGTCGAGCCGATCCAGCTCGTCCACCGCGGCCTGCCGGGTGGGCAGGCCCAGCCGGTCCAGCATCGCCTCCGGGACGCCCACCTCGGCCAGCTGTTCGCGCCGCCGCGACCGGGCCACGATCGCCGAGCGCTGGGTGAGCCGCAGAATCTCGGCGGCGAGAGCCGGTGCGCCGTACCGGTATTCACCGCGCTCGAACCGGATCTCCACCGGCATCCCCTGATCGGTGGCGCGCACCGCCACTGTGCCGGATCGATTGGCGGCCGCGGCGACAGTCACCGCCGGAACCTGTGGTCGCGTCATCCTGTCTCCTTCGAAATGCCTGTTCGTGGCCCGAATGCTCGAGCTGTGGGCCGATAGAACCTAGGCGGTGGGCCGATAGAAACCGAGGAACCGCATCCCGCTGTTCTCGGTCCGGATCGGCCCGACCTGAACCGGATCACCCGCTTCGACCAGCTGCCCGTTCCCGATCACCATCGCGACGTGGCCGTCCCACACCGCAAGATCTCCGGGCATCAAGTCCCCTGGACCGACCTGCTGGTGCCCGTAGCCCTGCTCCTGAGCCATTCGCGGCAGCGAAACACCCGCCTGCGCATAGGCCCACTGCGTCAGTCCACTGCAATCCATCCCCGCCCCGGGCGTCTCCCCACCCCACACATACGGTGTCCCCACCGCGCTCAACGCATTCCGAACCGCATCCGCCGCCCGCTGATTCGGCGCTTCTACGGTGCTCCCATCCGGCAGCGTCACCGCCACCCCATTCCCTTGCGGCCGTGTGACCGCCGAATCATGGCCGTGATCAGGCGTCTTCGGTGTCGTCACCGATGCCGGGCCGGTGTGCGGGCCGCCCGGTGAGAGCGCGGACCCGAGCAGTGTGTCCCCGGCCGCCGCGACCGCGCCCCCGGCGGCCGCGAGGCTCGTTCCGGCCTGCGCCGCACCACCGTCCGTCGGTACGCTCGCCGCCGGCACGACCACCGCATCGCCCGGCTCGGCCGGCGCGGGCGTCACCTGGCCGGGCGCCGGGACAGGTCGCGCCAAATCCCGCATAGCCGCAGCCTCCGAATCCAGTTCGGCCCGCACCCGCTCGACCACCCGCATGGCCCGCCCGATGTGATCGATCGCCGACTCCACCAGCGCGGTGACCCCACCCGCGGTGAACCCGGCCGCACCCATGGCCTCGACCTCCGCCGTGAACGACCGCAGAATCTCCTCCACCTCCCGCCGCCCGGCGGCGACCTCCGCATCCGCCCGCTCCACGACCACCGCCATGCCGCGCCCCCGCTCCGATGCCATTGCGGCCGAGGTCTGCACCCGCAGCGCCTCGTCCACGGCCGCATCACCGGCCCGCCCCCGCCACTCCTCATACATCCGGTCGACAGTCGCCCGGCTCTCGGCCTGAACCTGGTCCACTGCAGCGGCCGTCTCCCGCAGCACCTCGGCGGTCCCGCCCCGCCCGGACCCGAAGCTCCGCAGCAGCTCGACCATCGGCTCCGCCAGCGCTCCGACCGCCTCCGCGCTCATCCGCCCACTCCCGTCCGAGTCCTCCCGCACTGCAACCTCTTTCGATCCGCCCCGCCGCGCCGCCTTGCCGCCCAGCGGATCTCGGGTGCGGGCGTCATGCGCTCAACTCCGCACCGGCGGTGCCCAGCGTGGCGGCATACGCGCTGTCGTGGTCGGTGTAGGCGACCGTGGCGGTGGCGGTGGTGGCGCTCATGGCGGCGAGGATGGTCGAGACCTCGTCGAGAGTGGTCACGTGGGCGCCGTGCGCCGCGGCGTAGGCGGTGAGGAAGTCGGCGCCGATGAGGCCGAACGCGGGCACGAGTAGTTCGGGGGCGGCGGTGGCGGCATGCGCGGCGGCGGCCGCGAGATCTGCGGCGAGGTCGGCGGTGGTCGTCGCGTAGGCGGTGAGTCCGTCGGGATGGATCGAGATGCGGTCCATGAATGCCCCCTTCATGCCGGTCACGGGATGGATGTGTGCTGCACGGGGTTGGACGCGGGGCGGGGCCGGGCGGTTCCCGGGGCGGAAGAATTCCGGTGGGCGGGGATCGTGGACGACGGTGCTGACCTATGGTTTTCGTATGCGCACACTCGTCGTGGACCATCCGCTCGCTGCCGCTTTGCTGACCACCATGCGAGATGCCCGGACGACCAATCCGACATTCCGGGCCGCGCTCCGGGACCTGACCGTGATTCTGGTCTATGAGGCCATGCGGGAAGCCCCGGTGGAGCGATTCCCGATCGCCACGCCGGTGGCCGCCGCGGAGGGGACGCGGCTGAATGCTCCGCCATTGCTGGTTCCGGTGCTGCGCGCGGGGCTGGGCATGGTGGAGACCGCGGCGAACCTGATTCCGGACGCTCGGATCGGGTTCGTCGGCCTGGCCCGCGACGAGGAGACGCATCAGCCGACCCCGTACATGGAGTCGCTACCTGACGACCTGTCCAGCACCTCGGTCATGGTGCTCGACCCCATGCTCGCCACCGGCGGCTCCATGGTCTACACCCTGGACCTGCTGGCCACCCGCAATGCCCGCGACATCACCGTGCTGTGCGTGGTCGCCGCACCGGAAGGCATTGCCGCCCTGGAGAAGTCGGGTCACGCCGTGCGCCTGGTCACCGCCTCGGTGGACCGCGGCCTCAACTCCGACGCCTACATCGTCCCCGGTCTCGGCGACGCCGGCGACCGTCAATTCGGCCCGCGCTGAACCACTCTCGGGTTCAGAGCTTCTCGCAGAACATCCGGATCTCGGAGAGCCGCTGCGCCGCAGCGGCCTCGGCGGTCGGAAGTCCGTTCCGATCGGCCACGGGCACGAACGTCTCCAGATAGCACTTGAGCTTCGGCTCGGTACCGGACGGCCGAACCACGACGCGCAGCGTCGGTCCCTCGAAAACCAGTGCGTCGGTACGCATCTGCCCGCGCAGCCGCGCCATATCGGTGCAGCTCACCGCTTCCCCGGCGATCTCGGTCGGCGGCAGCTCGCGCAGCCGGGCAACCACGGCCGCCGCCTCGCTCACATCCGGCAGCCGCAGCGACACCTGATCCCCGGCGTGCACACCGAATTCGACCGCGAAGTCGTCGAGGACGTCGAAGAGCGTCCGCCCCTCCGCCTTCACCTGCGCCACCAGATCCGCCGCGACGACCGCCGCGGAGATACCGTCCTTGTCGCGTACCGCGGCCGGGTCCACGCAGTGGCCGATCGCCTCCTCGTACGCGTACACCAGGCCCGCACCCGCCCGGGCCAGCCACTTGAACCCTGTCAGTGTCTCCGCGTACCGCGCCCCGCGCGCCGGAGCCAGCTTGCTCAACAGCCGCGACGACACGATGGTCGTGGCCACCAGGGAGTCCGGCGCGGCCGTCCGCAGCACGAAATCGCCCAGCAGCACCCCGGTTTCGTCGCCCCGCAGCATCCGCCACCCGTGCGGTCCCCGCACCCCGAGCGCACACCGATCCGCATCCGGATCCAGCGCGATGGCGATATCCGCGTCCAGCCGTTCGGCCAGCCCCAGCAGCAGATCCGCCGCCCCGGGCTCCTCGGGATTCGGAAACGCGACCGTCGGAAAATCCGGATCCGGCGCGAACTGCTCGGTGACCACCAGCACCTCGGAGAACCCAGCCCCCCGCAGCGCGGCCACCGCCAATTCCCCGCCGACCCCGTGCATTGCGGTCAGCGCGATCCGAATCTCACTGCGCCGCCGGGTCGCGGACTCGCCGCCGATCAGGGTGGGCAGCAGGGTGACTCGGGCCAGATAGCGGCGGACGATCTCCTCGCCCAGCTCTTCGACGGGGGTGTCCGCGGGTAGTCCGAGAATGCTCGGGTCCGGGGCGGTCGGACCGGGATCGGTGCGGGGGATCTGGCCGGTGACGGCGTCGATGCAGCGCTCGATCTCGGCGTCGGCGGGCGGGATGAGCTGGGAGCCGCCGTCGAGGTAGACCTTGTATCCATTGTCGGTGGCGGGGTTGTGGGAGGCGGTTATCTGCACTCCGGCAACGGCTTTCAGTTCACGGACCGCGAAGGCCACCACCGGTGTCGGCAGCGGACGGGGGAGCATCAGCACCGAGAAACCGGCCGCCGCAAAGACTTCCGCCGTCGCGGCGGCGAATTCGGCGGAGCCGTACCGGGCATCGCGGCCCACGATCACCAGTCCGCCGCCCAGGCAGCGGTCGCGCAGCCAGGCGGCGATACCGGCGGAGGCCCGCGAGACGGTGTCCACGTTCATGCCGTCCGGGCCGTCCTGGAGCGGACCGCGCAGTCCGGCGGTTCCGAAGCGCAGCATCCCCGCGCGCCTAGAGGCGTTCCAGCACGCCGCGCAGCAGTTTGCCCAATCGCGGTGCGGCGGCGTGGCCTTCGGCCAGCACCTCCGCGTGCGAGAGGTGCGCGCCGGTGACCCCGGCGGCCAGGTTGGTGACCAGCGAGATGCCGAGCACCTTGGCCCCGCCCTCGCGGCAGGCGATGGCCTCCAGCACGGTGGACATGCCGACCAGGTCGGCGCCCATGGTGCGGAGCATGCGGATCTCGGCGGGGGTCTCGTACTGCGGCCCGGTCAGGCCCGCGTACACGCCCTCGGCCAGGCTGGGGTCGATTTCCTTTGCCAGCGCCCGCAATGCGGGATCCCAGGCATCGACCAGGTCGACGAAGTTCGCGCCCTCGATGGGGGTGCGCCCGGTCAGGTTGATGTGGTCTGAGATGAGCACCGGCTCGCCGACCGACAGCCCGTCGCGAATCCCGCCCGCGGCATTGGTGAGCAGTACGGTCTGCGCGCCCGCGGCCAGCGCGGTGCGCACATTGTGCACGACCTGGCCGGGCGTGTGGCCCTCGTAGAGATGCTGGCGGCCCATGAGTAGCAGCACCGGCGCGTCACCGACCGTGACGGAATGAATGGTGCCCTGATGCCCCTGGGCCGTGGGCGATCCGAACCCCGGCACCTCGGCCATCGGAATGGAGACGGCCGGTTCGCCGATCTCGGCGGCAGCTTCCTGCCAGCCGGACCCGAGCACCACGGCAATCCGGTGCTGCTGCACTCCCGTTCGTTGCGCAATGGCTTCGGCGGCTAGTTCGGAAACCCCGCCCGTGGCCTTCTCGGCTAGCATGTCGCCCACCCTAGCTCTGTTTGATTGCCTCCGCCTTTAATTGCCTCCGCTTCGCTCCGGCTGTTCGCGGCCCTGCAAGCTCGATTCTTCCCTCCTCCGCTCCTCCGCTTCGCTCCCCCGCTCCGTCAGTCCAGAATCGAGCCGGGCCGCGAACCTGCCTGGTTGCTACCCGCGAGTAGAAACACCTGTTGGGAGCGTTACCCTCTGCCCATGCCGTATTTGAAGCGTGATGGGGATGTGTTCGTGCTGTACCTCGGGACCGAGGGTCAGGCCACCGACAGCGAGAACCGCTTCCACCCCGACTGGATCACCGAGGTCCACGCGCTGCTCGACGAGGTCGAGGCGTCCGAGGGCCCGGCCGCCCTGGTTGTCACCGCAGACGGCAAGTTCTTCTCCAACGGTCTCGACACCGACTGGCTGTTCGGCAACTTCGACAAGAACTGCTGGTACCTCGACCGCGTGCACTCGCTCTACAGCCGCCTGCTGGCCTTCGGCCTGCCCACGGTCGCCGCGGTGAACGGCCACGCCTTCGGCGCCGGCGCCATGCTCGCCACCTCCTGCGACTTCCGGGTCATGCGCGCCGACCGCGGCTTCTGGTGCCTGCCCGAGGTACACCTGGGCATGCCGTTCACCGTCGCCATGAACGCGCTGCTCACCAACCGCCTGGTCAACCAGGTCGCGGTCGAGGCCATGACCACCGGCCGCCGCTACGCCGCCGATGACGCCATGGCCGCGGGCATCGTGGACGCCAAGGCGGATGCGGACGTGTTGCTCGCCACCGCGGTCGCGCGCGCCGACATGCTCAAGGGCAACCGCAAGCCGAACCTCCCGGTCATCAAGCGCGCGCTGCACCAGCAGGCGCTGGCCGGGCTGGCCGTGGAGACGACCCCGGAGAATCTGGCCTTCAATCCGTAAGGGTCCGATCCTTCTGCTTTGCGGGGGTTCAGGGGTTCGCCCTCGAACCCCCGATTTCTGAGCGTGCCGCGATGATTTCTGCGTGTCCCGCACTCTGTCGGAAATTTTCCGGCTTACCTGCTGCGACAGAGTTGCGCGGCAGTGCGAGACTGTTGGGATGTCACCATCGCGCAACGGCGATGACCGAAGATCTTGCGTACCGATCGGTCGGCACGACTCGTCCGTGCCGTCCTCGAATGCTGCCGTGGCATCGGCGGATCCGGCCCTGCTCGCCGCGGCCGATGCGGCCGTCGCCGGGTACCGCGATCAGCTGATCGCACTCTCCCACGACATTCATGCGGAACCCGAGCTGGCCTTCGAGGAATTCCGCAGCGTCGCAAAGACAATCGAGCCGTTGCGGGAACGCGGATTTCGTATCGAATCCGGCGTGGCGGAACTGCCGACCGCATTCACCGCCGAATACGGCAGCGGAGACCTGGTAGTCGGAATTTGTGCCGAGTATGACGCCCTCCCCGAAATCGGCCACGCCTGCGGCCACAACATCATCGCCGCCGCCGGGGTCGGCGCGGCACTGGGCCTGGCCGCGGTCGCCGACGCCTGCGGCATCACGGTGAAGGTGCTGGGCACGCCCGCCGAGGAGTCCGGCGGCGGCAAGGTGCTCATGCTCGAGCGCGGCGTCTTCGACGATGTCGCCATGGCCATGATGGTGCACCCGGGCCCGGAGGATATCGCCGGTGCGCATTCGCTGGCCCTCGCGGATTTGTCGGTGGTTTTCCACGGCCGGGAATCGCATGCCAGCGCCGCGCCGCAGTACGGGCGAAATGCCCTCGATGCCGTCACCGTCGCACAAGTTGCTCTAGGTTTGCTGCGGCAACATCTCCTGCCCGGGCAGCAACTCCACGGTATAGTCGGGTCGGGCGGCGTCGCCCCCAATATCGTGCCCGGACACGCGGAACTGCTGTATTACCTACGGGCGGTCGACTCCGCGACCCTCGATGATCTGATGCAACGAGCATCGGCATGTTTCGAGGCAGGTGCCCTGGCGACCGGATGCACACATGAAATCCGGAAGCTTGCGCCGACATACACCGAGCTCACTCCCGATAGCGCGATACTGTGCGCCTATCGCGAGCAGATCACCGCACTCGGCCGCGAGCCCATCGCCCCGGAGTTCGAGGCGGCACGGCCGCTGGGCAGCACCGATATGGGCAATGTCACCAATGTCATCGCCGGTATCCACCCGGTCATCGGCATCGATGCGGGCGGCGCGGTGACCCACCAGCCCGCGTTCGCGGCCGCCGCCGTGAACGCGTCGGCCGATCGCGCCGTCCTGGACGGGGCAACGGCACTGGCTCGCACCGCGATACATATCGCAGGCGACAAATTGCACAGGGACAGGTTGTCGGAACGAGTCATACAACGGCAGTTTCAGCGACAGGAGGACATTCGGTGAGCACAACCGGCCGGTCCGCGGCGCGCGTCAACGGACCACTGGCGGCGTCGTGCGTGAACAACACGCAGACGCCGGCCGGCGCCGCGATGGAACCGGCGACCGGGCACGAGATAGTGGAGTCGTGGCTCGCGGAGCACATGGACGACCTCACGTCGTGGCGTCGCCATATCCACGCCAACCCGGAGCTGTCCCGAACCGAGTTCGGCACCACCGAATTCGTGGAGTCATGGCTGGTCAAGGCCGGGCTCGAGCCGCGCAAGCTACCGAGCGGCACCGGCCTGATCTGTGACATCGGCCCCGACGGCCCGCGCATCGGCCTGCGCGCCGACATGGACGCGCTGCCGTTGCAGGAGTACACGGGGCTGCCGTTCGCCTCCACCGTGCCGGGCGTCTCGCACGCCTGCGGGCACGACGCGCACACCACGATTCTGCTCGGCACCGCGCTGGCGCTGGCCGAGATCGAGGACCTGCCGGTCGGCGTGCGGCTGGTGTTCCAGCACGCCGAGGAGGTCATGCCCGGCGGCGCCGTCGACATGGTCGCCGCGGGCGCCATGGAGGACGTCTCGCGCATGTTCGCGCTGCACTGCGACCCGCGGCTGGAGGTGGGCCGGGTCGGTATCCGGGTCGGCCCGATCACCTCGGCCGCCGACACCGTCGAGCTGGTGCTGGACTCGCCCGGCGGCCACACCTCCCGCCCGCACCTGACCAGCGACCTGGTCTATGCCATCGGCACGGTCATCACGGGCCTGCCCGGCCTGCTCTCCCGCCGCATCGACCCACGCACCAGCACGGTCATGGTGTGGGGCGCGGTATCGGCGGGCAAGGCGCCCAACGCGATTCCGCAGACCGGCATGCTCACCGGCACCGTCCGCACCGGCGATCACGCCACCTGGTCGCTGCTCGAGCCCATGGTCCGCGAGATCGTCGAGGGCCTGCTGGCTCCCACCGGCGTCCGCTACCAGCTCAACTACAAGCGCGGCGTGCCGCCGGTGGTCAATGACGAGCAGTCCGTACGCATGTTCGAGGACGCTATCCGCGGTCTCGACCCCGACGCCCTCGCCGACACCCCGCAGTCCGGCGGCGGCGAGGACTTCTCCTGGTATCTGGAGGAGGTCCCCGGAGCCATGGCCCGCCTCGGCGTCTGGTCCGGTCAGGGCGAGCAACTCGACCTGCACCAGCCCACCTTCGACCTCGACGAGCGCGCCCTCGCCACCGGTGTCCGGGTCTTCACCAACATCGTGCTGAACGCCCGCTGACCCAGCGACAACAAAGCCGGGCCGCACTGGAAAGTGCGGCCCGGCTTCACGTTTCGGGGAACTGCCTCGCCTTGTCGGCGGAACTACTTCACCTTGTTGGCGATGTCGCCCCAGGCGTGCCAGCGGTCGATCTCGATCCAGGCGGAGACGCGCTTCTGGTCGCGGACCGGGTAGTCGCTGCCGACGTAGTGCTGGGCGATGCGGTCGATGACCGAGGAGTCGGGGTCGTTCTCGATGGAGACGATGCGGCCCTGGATGCTGACGTGGCTGTACCAATTGTCACCGTCGAGAACGGTGAGGCTGATGCGGGGATCCTCGCGCAGGTAGTCCAGGCGCTTGCGGAAGTCCGCCAGGTTCACCAGGATTCGGCCGTTCTCGTACAGATACCAGGTGGCGACCGAAACCGGCTGGCCGTCCGGGCGATTCGAGGCGAAGATCGCCGGATTGGGGCGGGACAGGAATTCGGCGATCGGGGCGGGCACAGGGGTGGCGGGCATCGGCTGCTCTCTCTCGGCGGTTCGACGATCGTTTCCGGTTCCCGTAACAGCGGTGCCGTGCCGAATGTTCCGGCCCCGGCCCCGCTGGTCCGTCCGTACCGCGTCCGATGCGCCGCGCGTCCTACGGCCCGAAGGTGCCGGGGCCGACGTTCTTGCTGTTGCGGGTGCGTAGCGCGTGCGTGTAATCGTTTGGCGCACCGGCCTTCTCGGCGGCGTCGGCGATCACGCCCAGGTAGCGCGCGGAGGGCAGCCCGCCCTCGTAGGCGTCCAGGACGTAGAGCCAGGCCAGCACCGGCTCGCTGCCGGTGCCCGCGTTCGGGGTGACGCGCAGGCGGATCTTCTTGTGGATGCCGAAGTCCGACCCCTCCCAGCGGTCGAGACTCAGCTCGTCCTCGCCGGGAACGTCGTAGAGCACCACGAAGACCCGTTGCCCGGCCTCTTCGACCACCGTCGCCAGCGGTCCCTCCCAGCCGATGTCGTCCCCGGCGAAGGTGAGTCGCCACCCCTCCAACCAGCCGGTTCCGTACACCGGGGAGTGCGGACAGCGCTTGAGCATCTGCTCGGGATCCATGTTGGACCCATAGGCGGCGTAAATCGGCACCAGGAAAGCCTATCGAACAAACCCGGAAGACCATCCCCGATCCCGATCACAAGGCGGTTCGCGCGGGCCCGATCGATTGCCGCGGAGTCGCCGGAGGACCCGTCCGCCCCGCTCGACGCCGGTTCTGCCTGGGGTGACGGCGAGTTCGCGCGCCCGCCCGTCATGACACGCCGCCTCCCCGAATGGAATGCGCCACAGTGCGAAAATTGTCCGGAGACGCGGTTAAAGCTGTAGGTAGCTGCGGGGATAACGTTAGAGACCGGCACCGGAGATCCCGGGCGCCGACCTGAAAGCGGAGGAACAATGACCCGCATTGCGATCATCGGTGGCGGCCCCGCCGGATATGAAGCGGCGCTGGTGGCGGCACAGCACGGGGCGCCGGTCACGCTGATCGACAGTGACGGCATCGGTGGCGCGTGCGTGCTGTGGGATTGCGTGCCGTCCAAGACCTTCATCGCCTCCACCGGCGTGCGTACTGATCTGCGCCGCGCCCGTGACCTGGGCATCACCGTGCATCCCTCGCAGGCGCAGGTGCGCCTGGCGGAGGTGAACTCCCGCGTGAAGGCGCTCGCGCAGGCCCAGTCCTCCGATATCCGCGTCAAGCTGCAGACCGCCGGCGTGACCGTGCTGTCCGGTTACGGCGAACTCATCGACCAGGCCCCGGGTCTGGCTACGCACCTGGTCAAGGCCACCCTCGCCGACGGCCAGGAGCGGGTTATCGAGGCCGAGGTGGTGCTCATCGCCACCGGTGCCAGCCCGCGCGTGCTGCCCGGCGCGGAACCGGACGGCGAGCGAATCCTGAACTGGCGTCAGCTCTACGACCTCAAGGAGCTGCCCGAGACCCTGGTGGTCGTCGGTTCCGGTGTGACCGGCGCCGAATTCGTCTCCGCCTATACCGAGATGGGCGTGCAGGTGAAACTCGTCTCGAGTCGTGACCGTGTGCTGCCCGGCGAGGATGCCGACGCCGCCCTGGTGCTGGAGGATGCGCTGGCCGAGCGCGGCGTGGAGCTGGTCAAGCACGCCCGCGCCGACGCGGTGGAGCGCACCGCCGAGGGCGTCGTGGTGAAGCTGTCCGACGGCCGCAATATCAGCGGCACCCACGCGCTCATGACCGTCGGTTCCATTCCGAACACCAACGGGCTGGGCCTGGAACGGCTCGGGATCGAGCTGGACAAGGGCGGATACCTGCGGGTGGACCGGGTTTCGCGGACCACCGCGCCCGGCGTCTACGCGGCCGGCGACTGCACCGGCCTGCTGCCGCTGGCCTCGGTGGCCGCCATGCAGGGCCGCATCGCCATGTACCACGCGCTGGGTGAGGGCGTGCAGCCGATTCGCCTGAAGACCGTTGCCTCCGCGGTGTTCACGCGCCCGGAGATCGCGACCGTCGGCGTCTCGCAGACCGCCATCGACAATGGCGAGGTCCCGGCCCGCACGGTCATGCTGCCCCTGAACACCAACCCGCGCGCCAAGATGTCGGGCCTGCGACGGGGTTTCGTGAAGATCTTCTGCCGCCCCGCCACCGGCGTGGTGATCGGTGGTGTCGTCGTGGCCCCTATCGCCTCCGAGCTGATCCTGCCGATCGCGCTGGCCGTGCAGAACAACCTCACGGTGAACGATCTGGCGCAGACGTTTTCGGTGTATCCGTCGCTCACCGGATCGGTCACCGAGGCCGCGCGTCAGCTCATGCGGCACGACGATCTCGACTAGCCGCAACACGTTTCGGGCCCATTTGTTACCGGCCCGTCTTGCTGCCTTGTCTCCCTTGTGATTAAGTTCGCGGCGGAAGCGATCGGCAGGGCGATCGCGAGCGTTACGTAACGGGGGGTTCTCAATTCCCCTCCGATGCGAGGCTCTTCGATGCCCGGAGCGATCGTGCCGCCGAGGGACGAAGGAATTGAGCGAAACGTGAAGCACCGCAAGCCGAGTCGGATCAAGGCGAGCACCTCCCTGACGCTGGCCGGTGCGGCCGCGGTGGTGTCGCTGCTGTCCGCGCCCGCCAATGCCGCCCCCGCCGACCCGGGCGCGGTCCCGGCGGATCAGCAGCAGCCCGACGGCACCCAGCCGCCCACCGAGTCGCCGGCCCCGGACGCGAAGGCACAGGTCGTGCCCGCGCCCAAGCCGGAGAACGTGCAGCCGGGCACCACCAAGCCGCAGCAGAGCCAGCCGGGCGTCACCACCCCGACCACGCCGAACACCCCGGCGCCGGACAACGGTGCGGCCAAGCCGGATTCGGGCCAGCCGCAGGGCGCCACCCAGCCGGACGGCACCACCCCGAAGCCGGACGCCAACGCGCCCAAGAGCGATCCGAACGTGCAGCCTGCCGGCACCGACCCGCAGCCCGCGCAGCCCAAGTCGGTGCGGCCCTCGCAGCCGGGTGTGACCGTGCCGCGCGTGGCGCCGCTGCCGGTGCCGGGTCAGTCGACCCAGGCCCAGCCTGCGGTGACCACCCCGCAGCCGAACCAGCCCGCTCAGCCGGGCCAGCAGACCCAGCCGGGTCAGCAGGGCGCCCAGCCGGTGAAGCCGAACGACCAGAACGCGCAGCCGGCCGTCACCACCCCGAACCAGGACCCGGCCGTGGACACCATGACCGGCCAGCCGACCGTCACCCCGCAGCAGCAGCCGCACTGGCAGTCGCCCGCGGTGGACACCGCCCCGGCCGCGCCGGTGGTCGAGATGACCGGCCCGCACACCGAGCTCGGCGTCAACCTCGACGGCGGCGCGGTGCTGCCGGGCTGGGCTGCCAACACCCACCACTTCAGCAACCTGGACGGTTACGTCGGCACCATCGGGTACACCACGCCGGGCGGCATCGGTGAGGCCGGCATGTCGCTGGACTTCACCACGGTCAACCAGATCAAGGTGACCGCGTTCGCCGGCAATGGTCCCGACAACGACCAGAAGATGGAGTTCGTGCTGGACACGGCCGCGGCAAATGCGGCAAAGGCCGATGCCGAGAACTTCATCCGCCTGCTTCCGGGCGGCGCTACCGTCCTGGAGGCCGCGGCCCAGATTGGTAGGCTCCCCGAGGGTGACCGGCCGTCGCAATCGGTCGACGTCGCCGGGGTGACCGCGCAGGTGGGCGGTTCGGTTCAGTACTGAGCGGTTCGGTTCAGTACTGACAGATCCGTCGGGGACCGGATACGGTGCCGGCAGGAGCAGTGTTGTCGCGTGGGGCGGTCGGGAGCGACCGCCCCACGCGTCTGTGGCGAAAGGACGGGTGATGGCTTCGGGCAAGGACGAATCCGCCGACCGCCAGGTATCCGAGCGCGGGCAGCCGGAATCGGCCGGGCAGCCGGATTCCGGGTTCGGGCCCTCGCTCAACGACTTCGGGCCGTCTCTCAACGATTTCGGCCCCTCGCTGAACGACTTCGGTCCCGCGCCCACCGCCGAGGCCCCGAGCTGGAGTCCCGCACCCGCTCCGCAGAGTCCCGATCTGGCCTGGCGGCCCGCGGGCGCGCCGCCGCAGTTTCGCGCGCCCGACACCTGGCAGCCGGTCACCGGTCAGTACCCGCCCGTCACCGGCATGTCCACGGGCCAGTATCCGGCCGTGGACGGCGCCGGGCAGCCCGCGGGTACTGCCGACATCGAACAGACCGTGAGAATCCCGCCTGGCGGGTCGCAATCGGCCGCCGCGGACGCGGCGGCGACGCCCCGCGGCGCTGATCCGGCGGCCGCCGAACGAAATTCGGCGGGCGGCGACGAGACCGCCGAGCCGGACGGGCCCGTGGATTCCTGGTGGCGCTCCGCGCCCAGCGGCTTCCCGCCCGCGCCGCCGTCGGAATCCGCTGCGGCCCAAGGGGAATCGCTGTCCTGGGCAGACGATCCGATCGCCAAGGCGCTGGCGCCGAAAACCCCTGTGCCGGAGCGTAAGCCGGAGTCCGAGGGCCCGCCCTGGCGCCGGATCGGCCTGATCGCGGGCGCGGCGGTGCTGGTGCTGGCGGTGGCCGGCGCCGCGGTCTTCGCGGTCACCCGCGGCAAGGACGACACGGCGGCGGGCGGTGCCACCACCACCGGAGCGGCCGCGCCCACCGCGACCGACGCCGCGCTGAGCTGCCCGGCCAAGCAGGACGGCAAGCTGACCATCGGCAACGGCGCGGGCGGCACCGGCAGCAGCGTCGACGCGATCCTCGGCTTCGAGCACGCCTTCTACGTGGACCGCAACGGCGCCAAGGCGCGCACGTTCGTGGTGCCCGAGGCGACGACGGTCCAGCCGGCCGATGTCATCCAGCACAAGGGCATCGATCCGCTCAAACCGGGCACCACCTACTGCCTGAAGATCGTCGAGGTCGCCCCGGAGTCCTATGACGTGGACATCACCGAGCATCACGCGGACGGCACCACCGATGTCTACTCGGAGCACATCATGACCACGGTGCGTGACGGCAAACACCTGATCATGTCGATCGAGTAGCCGGACCTGGGCGTCTTGCGGAAGCCGGGGCCGGTCCACCAGCGCCGAAGTGGACCTATCGTCCCATGATTTGGGAATGGGATTTCATATCCTGGTAGCCGTGTGACATGGTGGAATTTCGCATACCCCGGCATTGCCTTCGGAGGTGTTTTCATGTCCGCGACCTTCCCACCCCTCGCGCGGCGTCTCGACGGCCTGCAGAGCTCGGCGATTCGTGACCTGCTCAAGCTCACCTCGCGCGCGGACATCATCAGCTTGGCCGGAGGTTTGCCGGACGCCGAACTCATGCCCCGCGACCGCATCGCGGTAGCCGCCGACGCGGCACTGTCCGACCGCTCCCGGCTCCAGTACACCGAGTCCCCGGGCTGGGGCCCGCTGCGCGAGGTGCTGGCCGCCCGCGAGTCCGGCCGGCTGGGCCGCGCGGTCCCGGTCGAGGAGATCTTTGTGACCCACGGCTCGCAGCAGGCACTGTCGCTGCTGTCGGAGGTGTTGCTGGATCCGGGCGCGCTGGTCGTGGTGGAGGATCCCGCGTATGTCGGTGCGCTGCAGGTCTTCCGGGCCGCCGGGGCGCGTATCGTGGCCGTGCCCCTGGACTCCGAGGGCATGCGCGTGGACGCCCTGCGTGAGCTGCTGGCGGCGGGGGAGCGCCCGGCCGTGGTCCACACGGTCAGCAACTTCCACAATCCGGGCGGGGTCACGCTGAGCCCCGAACGCCGCTGCGAGCTGGCGGATCTGGCCGAGCAGTACGGCTTCTGGATCATCGAGGACGACCCGTACGGCGAGCTCTGGTTCGACCGGCCCTCGCCCGCGCCGGTGGCAACCTACTCGCCCAACGTGATCCGCCTCTCCAGCGCCTCCAAGATCCTGGCCCCCACCCTGCGCGCGGGCTGGATGATCGCCCCCGCCCCGGTCTGCCGCGCCGTCGAGCTGCTCAAGCAGGGTGCGGACCTGTGCGGTTCGGCGCTGACCCAGCAGATCACCGCGGACCTGCTCGCCGATACCGAATGGCTTGCCGCCCACGTGGATTCGGTCCGCGAGATCTACGGCACCCGAGCCAAGGCCCTCGTCGACGCCGTGCGCGGCCGCTTCGGCGACCGCGTCTCCAGCACCGACGCCGCGGGCGGCATGTTCGTGTGGGTCGACTTCACCGACGGCACCGATACCACCGCCCTGCTGTCCCGGGCACTCGATGCGGGCGTCGCCTACGTGCCCGGCAATGCCTTCGCCGTCTCCACCGATTACACCCACTCGATGCGGCTGTGCTTCACCACCTCCGATGAGGCGACGCTCGCGGAAGCCGTCGACCGGCTGGCCAAGGCGCATGCGTCCGCGTAGCTCCGAATGCCTGTGCGTAGGTCCGAACGGTGAAAAGCCCGGCGCGACAACCACGCCGGGCTTTTCCGCGCCCGGGTCTCACACCCAGTTGTAGGTGCGTTCCACCGCCTTGTTCCACTCGCCCATGAGGTGGTCACGGTCGGCGGCCGGCATGGCCGGGGTCCAGCGCTTGTCCTCTGCCCAGTTGGCGCGGATGTCGTCGGTGGAGGACCAGTAGTTCACCGCGAGACCGGCCGCATAGGCGGCGCCCAGGGCGGTGGTCTCGGTGACGACCGGCCGGACCACGGTGGCGTCGAGGATGTCGGACTGGAACTGCATGAGCAGTTCGTTGACCACCATGCCGCCGTCGACCTTGAGGGTGACCTTCTCGACATCCAGGCGCTGCGCGCCGGCGTCGGCGCGCATGGCGTCGATGACCTCACGGGTCTGGAAAGCGGTGGCCTCCAGCACGGCTCGGGCCAGGTGACCCTTGGTGACGAAGCGCGTCAGGCCCGCCACCACGCCGCGCGCATCGGGCCGCCAGCGCGGGGCGAACAGACCGGAGAAGGCGGGAACCACGTACGCGCCGCCATTGTCGGCGACCGTGCGGGCCAGCGGTTCGATCTCCTCGGCGGCGGAGATGATGCCCAGATTGTCGCGCAGCCACTGCACCAGCGAGCCGGTGACCGCGATGGAGCCCTCCAGGGCGTAGACCGCGGGCTGATCGCCGAGCCGATAGCAGACGGTGGTGAGCAGCCCGTGCTCGCTGAAGACCGGGGTGGTGCCGGTGTTCATGAGCATGAAATTGCCGGTGCCGTAGGTGTTCTTGGTGTCGCCGGGGGACAGGCAGGCCTGGCCGAAGGTGGCGGCCTGCTGGTCGCCGAGAATGCCGGCCACCGGGACGCCGGCCAGGGCGCCGGTGGTGATGGGCGCGTAAACCTCGGAGCTGCTGCGGATTTCGGGCAGCACGGCCATGGGCACGCCGAACTCGGCGCAGATCTGTGGATCCCATTGCAGCGTGCGCAGATCCATCAGCATGGTGCGCGAGGCATTGGTGACATCGGTGATGTGCAGGCCGGTCAGGTTCCACAGGATCCAGCTGTCCATGGTGCCGAAGCACAGTTCCCCGGACTCGGCGCGCGGCCGCGCGCCCGGCACGGTGTCGAGGATCCAGCGCAGTTTCGGCCCGGCGAAATAGGTGGACAGCGGCAGGCCGGTGCGGTCGGCGTAGCGGTTCGGGCCCTGATCACCGGCGAGTTCCGCGGTGAGGTCGGCGGTGCGGGTGTCCTGCCAGACGATGGCGTTGTGGATGGGCTTGCCGGTGGCACGTTCCCAGACCACGGTGGTCTCACGCTGATTGGTGACACCGACGGCCGCCACCTCCGCGGGGCCGATGCCGCAGCTCTGCAATGCCTCGGCGATCACCGATTCGGTGTTGCGCCAGATGGATTCGGGATCGTGTTCGACCCATCCGGGTCGCGGGAAGATCTGTTCGTGTTCCCGCTGAGCGACTCCGGCGATTCGGCCATGATGATCGAAGACGATGCACCGACTCGACGTCGTGCCCTGATCGATGGCGGCCACATAGCGACGCATTGATCGAGGCTAACCGACCGGTCCTACTACTGTGGGCTACGGTAGCGCTGGGTAGCCGAAAATTAGCCCGGAGGAGTCTCGCATGACGAATCAACCGCGATCGCAGTTCCTCGGCCCCGAGCAGCGCGAGGCTGCCTGGGGGCGGCTCGGCAAGGACACCTTCGACCTCATCGTCATCGGCGGCGGCGTGGTCGGCGCTGGGATCGCGCTGGACGCCGCCACCCGGGGCCTGGAGGTTGCGCTGGTCGAGGCCCGTGACCTGGCCTCCGGTACCTCCAGCCGCTCCTCAAAGATGTTCCACGGCGGTCTGCGCTACCTGGAGATGATGGAATTCGGGCTGGTCCGTGAGGCTCTCAAGGAGCGCGAGCTGGCGTTGTCGACACTGGCGCCGCACCTGGTGAAGCCGCTGAAATTCCTCTACCCGCTCACGCACCTCGGCTGGGAGCGTCCCTACGTGACCGCGGGCCTGGTGCTCTACGACACCATGGGCGGCGCGAAATCCGTTCCCGGACAGCATCATCTG
Source organism: Nocardia sp. NPDC046763 (assembly GCF_040645495.1). Lineage (NCBI taxonomy): Bacteria > Bacillati > Actinomycetota > Actinomycetes > Mycobacteriales > Nocardiaceae > Nocardia > Nocardia sp. NPDC046763. Next base: position 413,424 of record NZ_JBEYYI010000004.1, read on the forward strand.
ACCCGCTCGGCCGCGCTGCGGCAGGCCCCCGGCCTGAAGCGCGACGCCCTCACCGGCGGGGTGAACTACTACGACACCGTCGTCGACGACGCCCGCCACACCATGACCGTGGCCCGCACCGCCGCCCACTACGGCGCGGTCATCCGCACCTCCACGCAGGTGGTCGGCTTCCTGAAGGAGGCAGACCGGGTGGTCGGCATCAAGGTGCGCGATACCGAGGACGGCCGCACCACCGAGGTGCGCGGCAATGTCGTCATCAATGCCACCGGTGTGTGGACCGACGAACTCCAGGCGCTCGCCCAGCAACGCGGCCGATTCCATGTGCGCGCGTCCAAGGGCGTGCACATCGTGGTGCCGCGCGACCGCATCGCCAGCGATACCTCGCTCATCCTGCGCACCGAGAAGTCCGTGCTCTTCGTCATCGCCTGGAACACCGACCACTGGATCATCGGCACCACCGACACCGACTGGAACCTCGACCTCGCGCACCCGGCCGCCACCAAATCGGATATCGACTACCTGCTCGAACGCGTCAACAAGGTGCTGGTCACCCCGCTCACCCAGGCCGATATCACCGGCGTCTACGCGGGCCTGCGGCCGCTGCTGGCGGGGGAGAGCGACCAGACCTCCAAGCTCTCCCGGGAACACGCGGTGGCCCGCATCGCCCCCGGCCTGGTCGCCATCGCCGGCGGCAAGTACACCACCTACCGGGTCATGGCCTACGACGCGGTCGACGAAGCGGCACAGTATATTCCGCAGCGGGTGCCGCCCACCATCACCGAGAAGGTGCCGCTGCTGGGCGCGGACGGCTACCACGCGCTGATGAACCAGACCCCGCACCTGGCCGAGAAGTACGGCGTGCACCCGTACCGGATCCAGCACCTGCTCAACCGCTACGGCTCCCTCATCGACGAGGTGCTCGGCCTCGCCGACGGCAAACCCGATCTGCTGCAACCGATCACGGACTCACCCGGTTACCTGCGGGTGGAGGCCGTCTACGCGGCCGCCGCCGAGGCCGCCCTGCACCTGGACGACATCATGGCCCGCCGCACCCGCATCTCCATCGAATACGCCCACCGCGGTGTCGATTCCGCCGACGAGGTGGCGCGGCTGGTGGCCCCGGTGCTGGGCTGGTCGGAGGCCGATATCGAGCGGGAGGTGGTGGTCTACACCGCCCGGGTCCGGGCCGAGATCGAATCCCAGACCCAGCCCGACGACGCCTCCGCCGACGCGCTGCGCCTGGAGGCCCCGGATGCACGCCGGAAAGTGCTGGACACTCAGCGCACCAACCTGTAGTTGAACTCCGTGGTGCCCGGTGCCCATGAGCCGGACACACAGCGGCACGGTGCCGTGCGCGCGGTGCTGATATCGCCGAGGTCGATGATGGCGCGCCAGCCGAACTCGCGCAGCAGGCCGGTCACGGTCTCCTCGACTCACCAGGATCGCGACCTTCATGTCCGCAACCCTAGGCCCGGAAACCAGGCCCGGGAACGCATTTCGACATCGACGAATTGTGCCTGTCGCGTGAGATATCGGGCCACGGCCTGCCGCCGACCGTGGTCAGCGGTGGGTTGGCTGGCAGCGCGGGCAGAAGTAGACGCCGCGTTCGGCGCGGGTGGCGTTCGCGTCGTCGCTGAGCAGGTGGACGACCAGGGCCGTGCCGCAGCGGGGGCAGGGGCGGCGCTGGCGGCCGTATGCCTGTGCGCGCCAAGGTGGTTCGTGGGCCGCTTTGACCAGGACACGGTGGGCCTCGTCGACCAACGCGGGCAGGTCGTCGATCTCGCCGACCGGGGTGGCGGGATGGACGCGGCGGAGGAAACAGACTTCGCTGCGATAGATATTGCCGATTCCAGCGAGGTTGGTCTGATCGAGCAGGGCCAGGCCGATGGGACGGCCGGGGTCGCCGGACAGGCGGCGGACCGCCTCCGCGGGATCCCAGTCCGGGCCGAGCAGATCGGGGCCGAGATGGTCGATCGCGGTGTGTTCGTCGGGACGGCGGAGGACTTCGACCAGGCCGAGGGAGAAGCCGACGGCTTCGGCGTCCGCGGTGGCCAGGACCAGGCGCGCGGTGAATCCCGGTCTGGTCCACCGCTGTCCGGGCGCATAAACCCGCCACTCGCCTTCCATCCTGAGATGGGTGTGGATGCTCAGGTCCGGGGTGCGGACGAAGAGATGCTTGCCGTAGGTCCCGACACTCTCGATCTCCCGGCCCGTCAGGTCGAGGGTCGCGTATCTGGGCACCCGGAAGTCGCTGCGGGTCAGCACCTTGCCCGCCAAGGCCTTTCGAAGCCGGTTGGCGGTGAGAAAGACCGCGTCGCCCTCAGGCATGCGTGCTCACGGGCGGCTCCGTAGTCGGAAGCCCTTCGGGGTCGTCGCGAAACCGGCCTCGGCGAGGAAGCCGGCGAAGGTGTTGCCGTGCACCGATTCCCCGTTCACCCGGTCGATGACCAGCGAGTCCACCCGGCGGTCGTGGACCAGGGCGGCCAGGGCGGTGGCCGCCGCGGTGCGCACCGCCGGGTCCTCGGTGAAGGTGAGCAGGGTCTTACCCCCGCGCTCCAGATACAGCGCGAGTTCGCCGTCGACCAGGACCACCAGCGCACCCGCCTTGCGGCCGGGGCGGTGTCCCGCGCCCTCGGCCGCCGCCTTGGGCCAGGGCAGCGCCGCACCGTACGGATTCGCCGGATCGCAGGCCGCCAAGGCGACCGCGATGCCGACCGGCTCGGCCGAGAAGCCGTCGCCCGCCGCGCGAGTGCGATCGGTGTCGAAGGAACGCAGGCGGTCCACCACGTCGGTGGTCGAGAACTGTGCGCCGCCCAGCGAATCCACGAAGTATCCGCGGCGGCAGCGGCCGCGATCCTCGAACTCGGTGAGTACCCGGTACATGAGCGCGAACCCGCCCGGCACGCCTTCGCTCTGCACCGAGCCGCGGGTCAGCACGCCGTACCGCTCCAGCAGCACGTCGGCGGTGGCGTGGGCGCGAATCGTGGTGTCGGCCACTCGTTCCGGCAGCAGCGACCAGCGGCCCGACACCTGTGGCGAGGCGGTGCGGGCGGGCATTCCGGTGCGCGGCAGGTACATTCGCCCGCGCGGTGCCCGGCGCGGCGTCCGGTGCGCGGTGGTGGTGCGGGTGGTGCCGGTCAGCAGGGCGCGCACGGGCGCGAAGGTGTCGCCGCCGATGTGCCCGGCCCACACCAGATCCCACAGTGCGGCCGTCACGGTGGCCTCGTCGTCGGAACCGGCACTGTCCACCAACTGCCGGAAGAAGTACGCGCCCCCGGTGCTGCCCGCGACCACCTGGTATTCGCCCTTCGGCAGTGTGGTGCCGACCGGCTCCTCGCCCTCCGCCCCCGCGACCCGCGCGGCCGCATCGACGGTGCCGCCGATCACGGTGGCCCCCAGGGTCGTCAGCAGCCCGATGTGCCGCTCGGTGAGATCGATGTCATCGGGCGGCGGTAGCGTCAGTCCCGCCTGCTCGGCCGGGTGCAGGGCGATCCAGCCGTCCTTGGCGGTGATCGAGCCGTGCCCGGACCAGATCACCTCGCCGGTGGCCATGAGCTCGTCCAGCATGGCGGGGGAGTAGTCGCGCACCCGCTGCGGCAGAATCAGCGATTCCCACGCCGAGGCCGGAATCGGCACGCCCGCAAGCTGTTCCACTACCGCAGCGACACCGTCCACGCCGCGTAGCTCCCCGGAACCGACATGCTGCCAGGACGGCAGGAAGCGGCCCAGCGCGGCGGTCGCCACCGGTTCCACCTCCTTGCGGGCGGCGGCCAGCGAGCGCCGGCGCAGGCGGCGCAGCACCTCGCTGTCACACCACTCCGCGCCCGCCGCGCCGGGCGTGAATTCGCCCTCCACCACCCGCTTCTCGAGCCCGAGGCGGTGCAGCGCGGTGGCCGCCACGGCCGGACCCAGCCCGAAACGATGCGCCGCCTGCGTCAGGGTGAACGGTCCGTGCGTGCGCGCGTAGCGGCCGATCAGATCTCCCAGCGGATCGGCGACCGGCTCGATGAAGGCCGCCGGGACCCCGATGGGCAGCGGCACGCCGAGGGCGTCCCGCAGCCGCGAGGCGTCCTCGATGGCCACCCACCACTGCGACCCCGCGAAGGAAACCTCCAGCGCCCGGCGCGATTTCACCAGCTCTGCGAACCACTCCCGGGGCTCGGCCACGCACCGTTCGGCCGCCTCCGCGGCCGTCAGCGGGCCCAGCAGCCGCAGCAGATCGGCCAGCCCTTCCAGATCCCGCGCCTGCCGCTCGGGCGTGAGCCGCTGCAATTCCCGCTCGGTCTGCTCCAGCACCCCGGCATCCAGCAGCTCCCGCAGCTCGACCCGGCCCAGCAGCTCCGCCAGCAGGCTGGAATCCAGCGACAGCGCCGCCGCCCGCCGCTCGGCCAGCGGGCTGTCGCCCTCGTACATGAACTGCCCGATGTAGTCGAACAGCAGGGAATTCGCGAACGGCGACGGCGCGGCCGTCTCCACCTCGACCAGCCGGATCTGCCGCCGTGCCACCCGGCCCAGCAGGTCCCGCAGCGAGGGCAGGTCGTAGACGTCCTGGAGGCACTCCCGCACGGTCTCCAGCAGGATCGGGAACTCGGGGAACTTGCGCGCCACGTCCAGCAGCTGCGCCGCCCGCTGCCGCTGCTGCCACAGCGGCGCGCGTTTGCCCGGATCCCGCCGCGGCAGCAGCAGCGCCCGCGCGGCGCACTCTCGGAACCGCGACGCGAAAAGCGCGGAGCCGCCGACCTGTTCGGTCACCAGATCGTCGATCTCGTCGGTCTCGAACACGAACAGCTCGGCCCCCGGCGGATCATCGGTGGTGTCCGGCAGACGCACCACGATCCCGTCGTCCGACGGGGTGGGCGCGGCATCCACCCCGAACCGCTCCCGCAGCCGGGCCGCGACCGCCAGCGCCCACGGCGCGTGCACAGGCAGCCCGTACGGCGAATGCAACACCACCCGCCAGTCGCCCAGCTCGTCCCGGAACCGCTCCACCACCAGTGTCTTGTCGGTCGGCAGCTGGCCGGTCGCCTCCCGCTGCTCGGCGAGTAGCGCCACCAGATTCCCGGTCGCGTTCTCGTCCAGGCCCGCCGCCCGGGAGACCCGCTCGAGTTCGGATTCCGGCGTGGACTTGCGCCCGGCGGCTTTCGAGGCACGTGCTTTCGAAGCAGCGGCTTTCGGGGAGTCCGCCGCGGTGGCTTCGGGATCGTGACCCGCGGCGAATTCGGCCAGGGCCTGTGCCAATTCGGCGGGAGCCCGCCCCTTGGATTTCCCGGTCGCCTGCCGTCCGGCCGCCGGGGGCTCGGCCGTGGCTCGGCCGGACGCGTGGTGCTGTTCGACGGCCTGCCCGGCGAGGCGCACGAATTCGCCCAGCGCCGCACCCAATTCGGCCGGGCGGCCCAGTGAATCGCCGTGCCAGAAGGGAAGCCGGCCGGGGAGCCCGAAGGCGGGTGTCACCAGCACTCGATCGAAGGTGATCTCCTCGATCCGCCAGCTCGTCGCACCCAGGGCGAAGACATCGCCCACCCGCGACTCGTAGACCATCTCCTCGTCGAGTTCGCCGACGCGGGAAGCCTTTTCACCGACCATGAAGACCGGGAACAGGCCGCGGTCCGGGATCGCCCCGCCCGAGGTCACCGCCAGCCGTTGCGCGCCGGGGCGGCCGGTGAGGGTGCCCGCGTCGCGGTCCCAGACGATGCGCGGCCGTAGTTCGGCGAACTCGTCGGAGGGGTAGCGTCCGGCCAACAGGTCCAGGACCGACTCGTAGGCCGAACGGGGCAGTGCCGCATAGCTTCCCGTGCCGCGGACGGTATCGAACCAGGCGTCGGCGTCGATCGGCTCCAGGGCGCAGGCCGCCACGGTCTGCTGGGCGAGGATGTCGAGCGGGTGGGCGGGGACCTGGAGTTGTTCGATCTGCCCGGCCGTCATGCGCAGGGACGCCACCGCGCAGTGGATGACATCGGTGCGGTGCTTGGGGAAGATCACACCCCGCGAGATCTCACCCACCTGGTGTCCGGCCCGGCCCACCCGTTGCAACCCGGAGGCCACCGACGGCGGCGCCTCTACCTGCACCACCAACTCGACCGCACCCATGTCGATGCCGAGTTCGAGGCTGCTGGTGGCGACCACACAGCGCAGCCGCCCACTCTTGAGGTCGTCTTCGATGAGCGCCCGCTGTTCCTTGCTCACCGACCCGTGATGGGCGCGCGCCAAAAGCGCCGACGCGCCGTGGATGACCTCCGTCGAGGCGCCCAGCTGCGCGGGCGGCGCGTGCTCGGTGTCCACCGCCTCGCCGATGCGCGCCGCGTACGCCTCGTTCAGGCGCGCCGTGAGCCGCTCCGACAGCCGCCGCGAATTCGCGAACACGATCGACGACCGGTGCTCGAGCACCAGGTCCACGATGGCCTCGTCCACGTGCGGCCAGATCGAGCCTGGCTGATCCGAATCCTCCGCGCCCGCATCGGGTTCGGTCATGTCGGGCACCGGCACTCGCACCGACAGGTCGAAGGTCTTGGGCGCGGGCGGCGCGACAACGGTGATGGGCGCGCTCCCGACCAGGAACCGCGCCACCTCCTCCGGCGGCCGCACCGTCGCCGACAGCCCGATCCGCTGGGCGGGCGATTCGGTGAGCAGGTCCAGTCGTGCCAGTGAAAGCGTCAGGTGCGCACCGCGTTTCGAGCCCGCGATGGCGTGCACCTCGTCCACGATCACCGTGTGCACCCCGCTCAGCGTTTCCCGCGCCGCCGAGGTCAGCATGAGGAACAGCGATTCCGGCGTGGTGATCAGAATGTCCGGCGGCGTGCGCTGCATGGTGCGCCGATCCGCGGCGCTGGTGTCACCGGAGCGCACCCCCACGCGAATCTCCGGTGCTGCCACACCCAAACGCTTGGCCGTCTGCGTGATCCCGACCAGCGGCGCCCGCAGATTCCGCTCCACATCCACGGCCAGCGCCTTGAGCGGAGAGATATAGAGCACCGACGTCTTGCGCGGCCCCACGCCTGGTTCCCGGGTGGCCAGCCGGTCGATGGCCCACAGGAACGCCGACAGCGTCTTGCCCGACCCGGTGGGCGCGATGACCAGCGTGTGCTGCCCCGCCGCGATCGATTCCCACGCCCCCAGTTGCGCGGCCGTCGGTGCGGCGAACGCACCGTCGAACCACTCTCTGGTAGCGGGTGAGAACCGATGCATTGCCCCAGTCTGCACCCGCGCACCGACAGACCCGGCCACCGTGTCCGATTCCGGTCGAGGTCGGGGCGCCCCTGGCCGCCGCGGGAGCGAGGGGCGAGCAATCGTGATACGCCCTCCGATGCCACGCGTAGGCTTCGGACCGTGCAGAAGGTGCTCCAACTCGACCTGGTCAGTCACGGTATGACCGAGGCGATGCGCAGAGCACGATTCCCGGTCGACGAACCTCTGACGGAAGCGGGCCGCCGCGCGGTGTCCGCCTGCGGCCGCCTGAACGCCACCCGGGTGATCACCGCCCCCGAGCGCCGCACCATCGAAACCGCCACCCTCATGGGACTCGCGGGCGACGAGGACGATCGGCTACGCGATCTCGACGCCGGGGCCTGGCGCGGCGGCGAACTCATGTCCGTGCCCAAGGAAGACCTCTATCTCTGGCTCACCGACCCGGGCTACCGCGGTCACGGCGGCGAGGCGGTGGTCGACGTCATCGAGCGCACCGGCGAATGGCTCGCCGATATCGCCCTCGACGGCGAACCCACCATCGCCGTCACACACCCCGCGGTTATTCGCGCCGCGCTGCTGGTCACCCTCGAAGCCCCGGCAAAGTCCTTCTGGCGCATCGATGTTCCGCCCGTCAGCGTCATCCGGCTGCACTATCGGGGCGAATGGACGCTCCACTTCCGCTCGTGACCGACTAGCTCTGCGGGATGCGCTGTGCGGCGGCCAGCATGGCCCGCACGGCGTCGGTGATCAGGCGGGCCGAGATCCCGGGGTCCACGGCGCGTTGAATGCCAAGGCCCAGGCCGAGACTCAGCAGCGTGGTCGCGGCGTCCTCGGCCGACATGGGCAGAGTCAGGTACATGGAGTCGGCCAGCGCCTGCAGCTGAACCGCGACCGCGCCGCGCATCATGCTCAGGCTGGAGACCAGCGCGGCCTGCAGATCCGGGTCGTCGCGGGCCACGATTGCGAACTCGAATTCCAGCAGGGTCCAGCCGACATCGCCGAGCGTGCGCTCGGCCCAGCCCTGGAAGCGTTCCATCCGCGCCTCCAGGTCGTCCTCGCCGGCGAGCAGGTCGCTCAGCTCGGTGAACTTGGTCTCGTGAATGAGCGCCAGCACCTCGAGGCAGAGCGCGGATTTGGTCCGGAAGTTCGAGTAGACCGCGCCCTTGGAGTACCCGGCCTCCTCGGCGACCCGTTCCAGGCTGGTCTTGGCATACCCGTCCGTCAGGAACATCTCGCGCGCGGTGGCGAGCAGGTCCGCGCGGGTGCGCGCCTGGCTCTCGGTCCTGGTCAGTCGTGCCATGGCCACGATTCTATGTACTCCAGGATTTGGGATACCGACGGTATGTGAAAACTGCTAGTCTGCGAAACCATGAGTAACAGGAACGGGTCACAGCGACGTGGCCTGGCCATCGGGTGCGGCGGCACGGTCGGCATGGCGTGGATCGTCGCCGCGCTGGTCGCGGTGCAGGAGGTGCTCGACTGGGACCCGCGCACCGCCGACGTCATGATCGGCACCTCAGCGGGCGCGGAGGCGCTGACCATGCTGGGCAGCGGCGTCGGGGTCGACGACCTGGTCGCCATGCAGCGCGGGACCTCGACGAACCCGATCCTGTCCGCCCATATGCGTTCGGAGCCAGGGCGATTCCCGCCGCTGCCGCGCCCGCGCCTGGGCGCGCCCGGCCGTGCGGTCCGGGAACTGCTGGCCCGTCCCGGAAACGGTCACGCTCTGCTCACCGCGGGCAGTGGGTTGCTGCCGCAGGGAAGCGGCGACCCCGCCTGGCTCCAGCGACTGGCCGAGCACCTGAACCCCGGCCGGGACTGGGTCCAGCACCCGGCGACCTGGCTGGTGGCCATGGACAGTGGCTCCGGCGAGCGGGTGGCCTTCGGCTCCCCGTCCGCACCGGCCGCGAATCTCAGTGCGGCCCTGCGTGCTTCGTGGGCGGTGCCCGGCTGGTTCCCGGCCGTCCCGATCGCGGGTCGCCGGTTCATCGACGGCGGCGCGGCCTCCACCGCGTCCGCCGACCTGCTCGTCCCGGCCGGCCTCGACGAGGTCGTGGTGATCGCCCCCATGGCCTCGACCGGCCGCCTGCCGGTCACGGGCCCCGGCCACCTCCTGGAGCGCCAGCTGCGAAACCGTATGAGCGAGAAGCTCGATGCCGAGATCGCCCTGCTGCGCGCCAGTGGGGTACGGGTGCTGCGCATCGACGCCACGGCCGGGGATCTCGCGGTCATGGGGCCCAACTTCATGGACGGCCGCCGCCGTCTCGACACCTTCGAACACAGCCTGGGCAGCACCCGCCGCCAGGTCGAGCAGGGAGAGTTCAGATGAGCATCTTCGGAAACGGCTATCCCGCCATCGAATTGACCGGCGCCCGGGTCCTGATCACCGGCGCGGGCCGTGGCATCGGCCAGTGCACCGCCGAGCTCTTCGCGAGCAAGGGCGCGCAGGTCGCCATCGCCGATGTGGACGCCGCCGCCGCGCAGGCGGCCGCGGCCGCCCTGGACGCCGCGGCGTTCGAGCTCGACGTGCGCGACCGGACCCGGTGGGACAAGGTCGTCGCCGACTTCGGTCCGGTCGACATCCTGGTCAACAATGCGGGCGTGATGCCTGCGGGCGCCTTCCTCGACGAACCGGACGCGGTGGGCCACACCACCATGGACGTCAATGTCTGGGGCCTCATCCACGGCATGCGCGCCGTCGTCCCCGGCATGATCGAGCGCGGCCGCGGCCACGTGGTGAACGTCGCCTCGCTGGCCGGCAAGATCCCGATTCCGGGCCTGGCCGTCTACAACGCCAGCAAGTTCGCGGCCGTGGGCCTGTCGGCCGCCACGCGTCTGGAGTTCGCGCCGCACGGCGTCAGCGTCAGCTGCGTCATGCCTTCCGCCGTGCGCACCCGCCTGTCCTCGGGCCTGGCGCTGGGCGGCGGCATGCCGACCGTCGACCCGGAGGACGTGGCCGAGGCCGTGCTCGGCACCGTGCGCACCCGTCGCGCCGAGGTCGCCGTCCCGAACTACCTGGGCCCCATCGACGTCGCGCTGGCCGCCGCGCCCGAGCCCGCGGTCCGCCTGGTGCGCAGGCTCTTCAACGGCGACCGGGCGCTACACCCGGCCGACGAGCGGGTGCGCGCCCGATACGAGGAACAGGTGCGCGCCATCGCCACCGACGAGTAGTCGATGGTCATTCGAACCGAATGCCTTGCGCCAGCGGCAATTCGGCAGAGTAGTTGACGGTGTTGGTGGCCCGGCGCATGTACGCCTTCCAGGAGTCCGACCCGGACTCCCGGCCACCGCCCGTCTGCTTCTCGCCGCCGAACGCGCCGCCGATCTCGGCCCCCGAGGTGCCGATATTGACATTGGCGATACCGCAGTCCGACCCGTCGGCGGCCAGGAACCGTTCCGCCTCGCGCTGGTCCCGGGTGAAGATCGACGACGAAAGTCCCTGCGGCACACCGTTGTGCAGCTCGATGGCGGTATCCAGGCGATGGTAGGTGAGCACGTACAGGATCGGCGCGAAGGTCTCCTCCCGGACCACCTCGGTCTGCGCGGGCATGCGCACCAGGGCCGGCCGGACGTAGCAGGCGTTCTCGCCCGGCCCCTCGATACGCTCACCACCGCAGATCAATTCACCGCCGTCGGCCAGCGCGCGCTCCAGCGCCGCCCGCATTGCGTCGTAGGACCGCTCGGTAATGAGCGGCCCGACGAGAACGCCCTCCTCGAGCGGGTTACCCACGCGCAGTTGGCGATACGCCGCCGAAATCCGATCCAGCAGCGGCCCGGCCACATCCACGTGCACGATCAGCCGCCGCAGCGTCGTGCACCGCTGGCCCGCGGTGCCCGCCGCCGCGAAAACGATTCCTCGCGTGGCCAGGTCGAGATCCGCCGAGGGTGTGACGATCGCCGCGTTGTTGCCGCCCAGCTCCAGCAGGCAGCGACCGAACCGCGCCGCCACCCGCGGCGCTACCTGCTGCCCCATCCGCACCGATCCCGTCGCACTCACCAGCGCCACCCGCGGATCGTCCACGAGCTGCTCGCCGATCGCCGCCGGGCCCTGGATCAGCTGGTGCACTTCGGGATCCGCGCCCACCTCCCGCGCCGCCCGGCGCAGCAGGGTGTGACAGGCCAGCGCGGTCAGCGGCGTCGCCTCCGACGGCTTCCACACCACGGTGTCCCCGCACACCAGCGCGACCGCGGTATTCCAGGCCCACACCGCGACCGGGAAGTTGAACGCCGAGATGACCCCCACCACCCCCAGCGGATGCCATGTCTCCATGAGCCGGTGCCCGGGCCGCTCCGACGGCATGGTCCGCCCGTACAGCTGCCGCGACAGCCCGATAGCGAACTCGCAGATGTCGATCATCTCCTGGACCTCGCCGCGCGCCTCCGCGCCGATCTTGCCCGCCTCCACGGTGACCAGTTCGCCCAGCTCGTCCCGGTGTGCGGTGAGCAGCGCCGCCAGCCGCCGCACCACCGCGGCCCGCTGCGGCGCCGGTACCGTGCGCCAGCTCCGGAAGGCGGTCTCGGCGCGGGCGATGGCGGCGTCGACCGCGGCGGAATCGCTCGCGCGCAGGGTGATCAGCTCGTCGCCGGTGATCGGGGTCCGGGCCGAGAGTTCACCCGGTTCGGGCGTTTCGACGCCGAGGCGTTGCAGCAACTTCTCCGTCTGCTCACGGAGCTCACGGGTCACCCCGTCTGACAGTGCGTGACTCATTACATGCTCCAGGTTGGGTTCCGGCACCGAGTTCGGTTCGCTGCGTTAGCCTTCGCTGATGGCGGATACACCGGCGAAACTTGTACTCGACGACATCGATCGACTGCTGATCCGTGAGCTGATTGCCGATGGTCGCGCCACTCTGTCCAATCTGGCAGAGAAGGCCAACCTTTCGGTGTCCGCGGTGCAGTCGCGGGTGCGGCGGCTCGAGGCGCGGGGCGTGATTCGCGGCTACACGGCGAATGTCGACCCCGAGGCGCTGGGCCAGATGTTGTCGGCTTTCGTCGCGATCACTCCTCTCGACCCGTCTCAACCTGATGACGCACCCGCACTGCTTCAGCACATTCCGGGTATCGAAGCGTGTCACTCGGTCGCCGGCGATGAGAGCTACATGCTGATGGTGCGGGTGGCCTCGCCCAGGCACTTGGAGCAGCTGCTGCAGGAGATCCGAGCGACGGCCAACGTCCGGACGAGAAGCACCATCATTTTGCAGACATTCTATGACAAGTAAGGGTCGTGGCGGCCGCAGACATTCAGGTTTCTGGCCGGTCACGAGCGTAATTATTCCGGAACTTACAGGCATTGCCGTAAAAGTTCATTTACGCTTGATGGTGTGACCCTCGAACTCGATCGGCTCGGGGCGGCCGCCGAAACCACCCTTGTCACCCCCGCCCGGGTGCATGAGATTCTCGCCGGGAGCATTCTCGCCGACGGCTTCGACCTGGTACTGGACCTGCGCAAGTCCCGCGGCCGCCGGCTCGTGGACGCCCGCGACGGCACCGCGTACCTGGACATGTTCGGCTTCTTCGCGTCCTCGACGCTGGGCATGAACCACCCGGCCCTGCTGGATGACAAGCCCTTTCTGGCCGGCCTCAGCGCGGCCGCGCTCAACAAGCCCAGCAACTCCGACGTCTACACCGTCGAAATGGCGCGCTTCGTGGACACTTTCGTGCGCGTGCTCGGTGATCCGCGGCTGCCGCACCTGTTCTTCATCGACGGCGGCGGCCTCGCCGTCGAGAACGCCCTCAAGACCGCCTTCGACTGGAAGTCCCGGCACAACGAAATGCACGGGCGCCCAGGCGAACTCGGCACCAAGGTGCTGCACCTGACCGGGGCGTTCCACGGCCGCACCGGTTACACGCTCTCGCTGACCAACACCGATCCGGTCAAGACCGCGCGTTTCCCCAAGTTCGACTGGCCCCGCATCGACACCCCGTATGTCGGACCCGATCATCCCGACATCGAGGCCGCCGAACGGCACGCGCTCGACCAGGCGCGTCGCGCCTTCGCTGAAAACCCGTACGACATAGCGTGTTTCATTGCCGAGCCGATTCAGGGGGAGGGCGGCGACCGGCATCTGCGCCCGGAGTTCCTGCGTGCGATGCAGCAGCTGTGCCACGAGCACGACGCGCTGTTCATTCTCGACGAGGTGCAGACCGGCGTCGGCATGACCGGCAGCATGTGGGCCTATCAGCAGCTCGGCCTCGAACCGGATGTCGTGGCCTTCGGCAAGAAGACCCAGGTCTGCGGCATCATGGCGGGCGGCCGGGTGGACGAGGTGCCCGACAATGTCTTCCACGTCAGCTCGCGTCTGAACTCCACCTGGGGCGGCAATCTGGTCGACATGGTCCGGGCCCGGCGGGTTTTCGAGGTGATGGAGCACGAGGATCTGGTGGGCCGTTCCCGGGAGCTGGGCCCGTACCTGCTCGCCCGGCTGACCGAATTGCCCACCGCCCATGCGGAAGTCACCGATCCACGCGGCCGGGGCCTGATGTGCGCCATCACCCTGGCGACTCCGGAACTGCGCAACGAGGTGGTGGACCGGCTGCGGGAGCAGGAGCACGTCCTGATCCTGGGTACCGGCGAGCGCGGTATTCGTTTCCGGCCGCCGCTGACGGTAACCGAGGCGGAGCTGGACGAGGCCGTGGACGCGCTCGATCGCGTATTGGGTTGAGCCGCAACCCGACCGGTTGGGTCCGAGTTGCCCGCGTTTGCTGAATAGTCGCTTTTGTCCGAACAGCGTGGCGCGGTGCGACACCCCGTGATTGCGCCGCGAACCCCCATGTCGCCGCCTACCATTCGACGATATGTCAGCTCACCGCAATGCCATCCTGGCACGGTGCACCCTGTGATCGCGCGCCGTGCACGTCTGGGTCTGATCATCTCCGTCGTAATGCTGTCTGGTTGCTCGAGCGGTTGGTCTGGCACCGCGCCGCGCCCTTCCGCACCCCCGGCCATCCCGCCCGGTACGGCGGCGGCGCCGGACCTGTTACCCGGCATGCCGCCGCCGCTCTCGCCCACCGACGTCTACGCGGCCACCCGCGAACTCAGTCCCGCCGTGGCCGACCAGCCCACCCGCGTCTACGTCCCCAACAGCGAATCCGACACCATCACCGTCATCGATCCGGACAGCTTCCAGGTCATCGACACCTTTCCGGCCGGTGGCCGCGAACCCCAGCACGTCGTTCCCGCCTACGACCTGCAGATGCTCTACGCCAACAACGATCTCCCGATCGGCAGCGGCAGCCTGCTGCCCATCGACCCCCGCACCGGCAAGGCGGGCGACCCGATCCCGGTCCGCGATCCGTACAACATGTACTTCACCCCGGACGGCAAGTACGCCCTCGTCGTCGCCGAGGCCGACCGCTCCCTGGACTTCTACGACCCGCACAGCTGGGCGAAGCTGCACGACATCGCGGTCCCCGACTGCGCGGGCGTCAACCACCTGGACTTCACCGCCGACGGCCGCACCGCCCTGGTCAGCTGCGAATTCAGCGGGCGCCTGGCCGTGGTCGACATCGCGGGCCTGCGCCTGCTGCGCATGATCGACCTGCCCGGCGGCCGCGCCGGCATGCCGCAGGACGTCAAGCTCGCACCCGACGGCCGCACCTTCTACGTGGCCGACATGATGGCCGACGGCATCTACGTCTTCGACGCCAAGACCTTCGACAACACCGGCTTCATCGAAACCGGCGCGGGCGCCCACGGTCTCTACGTCACCCGCGACTCCAAACAGATGCTCATCACCAACCGCAAGGAGGGCAGCATCTCGGTCCTGGACTTCGCGACCGGACAGCTGGCGAGCAAGTGGCGGATCCCCGGCGGCGGCAGTCCGGATATGGGAAATCTCTCCGCCGACGGCCGCGTCTTCTGGGTCTCCGGCCGCAACAACAGCGAGGTCTACGCCATCGACATCGTCGAGTGGAAACTGCTCGCGCGCATCCACGTCGGCCGCGGCGCACACGGTCTCACCATCTGGCCCCAGCCGGGCAGATACTCGACCGGTCACACCGGCGTCATGCGTTGAGCCCCTCGGCTTTCCGAGGCGCGCGCGGGCCGGAATCCTGTCGGCCCGCGGTGTGTGGACCCGGCCAAAACCGGGCCGGGATGACTGGGGGAATTTGCTATTGAACAGCGTTCGAGTCCCGCCGGTGCCGCGCCCCAATCGAGCTCTCTACCTGCGGCTTTCTACTGGCGAGTAGTCAATAACCGTACTCGCGAGTAGCCCTGTCTGGATTACGAGGGGGGTCTGGTACTGGTTACACTCCCCGTCATGACGAGTGTCCAGCAGCAGCCTTCGCCGGGGTCGGCGGGCGCCCCTGATATCCACACCACCGCCGGCAAGCTGGCTGACCTGCGCAATCGGCTGGAAGAGGCCAAGCACCCGATGGGTGAGGCCGCGGTCGACAAGGTTCACGCCAAGGGCAAGATGACCGCGCGCGAGCGCATCCTCGCCCTGCTGGACGAAGGCTCGTTCGTCGAACTCGATGCCCTGGCCCGCCACCGCAGCGTGAACTTCGGCCTGGAGAACCAGCGTCCGCTGGGCGACGGCGTGGTCACCGGCTACGGCACCATCGACGGCCGCGACGTCTGCATCTTCTCCCAGGACGTCACCGTCTTCGGTGGTTCCCTCGGTGAGGTCTACGGCGAGAAGATCGTCAAGGTCATGGACCTGGCGCTCAAGACCGGCCGCCCGCTGATCGGCATCAACGAGGGCGCCGGCGCGCGCATTCAGGAAGGCGTTGTCTCCCTGGGCCTCTACGGGGAGATCTTCCACCGCAACATCCAGGCCTCGGGTGTCATCCCGCAGATCTCGCTGATCATGGGCCCGGCCGCCGGCGGTCACGTCTACTCGCCCGCGCTGACCGACTTCGTGGTCATGGTCGACCAGACCTCGCAGATGTTCGTCACCGGTCCCGACGTCATCAAGACCGTCACCGGTGAAGAGGTCACCATGGAGGAGCTGGGCGGCGCCCACACCCACATGGTGAAGTCCGGTGTGGCGCACTACGTCGCCTCCGGCGAGCAGGACGCCCTGGACTACGTCCGCGATCTGCTGGGCTACCTGCCCAGTAACAACCGCGCCGAGGCCCCGCGCTTCCCGGCCACCGCCGCCGCGGGCGCCATCGAGGAGAACCTCACCGAGGCCGACCTCGAGCTGGACACCATCGTCCCGGACTCGCCGAACCAGCCCTACGACATGCACGAGGTCATCAAGCGCCTGGTGGACGACGAGGAGTTCCTCGAGGTCCAGGCCGAGCGCGCGATGAACGTGATCGTCGGCTTCGCCCGGATCGACGGCCGCAGTGTCGGTTTCGTCGCCAACCAGCCCTCCCAGTTCGCGGGCTGCCTCGACATCGACGCCTCGGAGAAGGCCGCGCGCTTCGTGCGCACCTGCGACGCCTTCAACGTCCCGATCATCACCCTGGTCGACGTGCCCGGCTTCCTGCCCGGCACCGGCCAGGAGTACAACGGCATCATCCGGCGCGGTGCCAAGCTGCTCTACGCCTACGGTGAGGCCACTGTGGGCAAGATCACAATCATCACCCGCAAGGCCTACGGCGGCGCATACGACGTCATGGGTTCCAAGCACATGGGCGCCGACGTGAACCTGGCGTGGCCGACCGCGCAGATCGCCGTCATGGGCGCCTCGGGCGCCGTCGGTTTCGTCTACCGCAAGCAGCTGCAGACCGCGGCCGCCGAGGGCAACGACGTCGACGCGCTGCGCCTGGAGCTGCAGAACGAGTACGAGGACACTCTGGTGAACCCGTATGTGGCGGCCGAGCGCGGCTACGTCGACGCGGTCATCCCGCCGTCGCACACCCGCGGCCAGATCGTGTCGGCGCTGCGGCTGCTGGAACGCAAGATGGTGTCCCTGCCGCCGAAGAAGCACGGCAACATTCCGCTCTGATAATGCGATATGCGCGGTGTGGGGCGCACACTGTCGAATAGGGCAAAGGGCTCGTACCGCGCACGATCGCCTCATCCGAGCGAAGATGTTCATGAATGGCCCTCGCCGTCGAGGGTTGTATCGAATATCGTTTGCGGCCCCGACAATCACGGGCCGCCGAACGCGCCGCACACCCTGCGGCGAACGGACAGGAGGACTGGCGCTGTGACGACCATGGCCGATGAAGAAGTACTGCGCGCCGCCGAACTGGATCTAGCAACCGTCGATGAACTGGCGGACGCCGTCGACACGGCCGTCACCGAGGTCGCACCGTCGAGCACCGACCCGGTCATCCGGGTCCTGAAGGGCAACCCGACCGACCTCGAGCTCGCCGCCCTGCTCGCCGTATTCGCCGCCGCGTCCGCGAGCGCCGCGGCCGCACCGGCCGACACCGGCCCGGCCGACAACTGGGGCGTGCCGACCCTGTTGCACCGCGGCTCTTCGCCCTTCTCTCCCTACGCTTTTCCGGCGCTGTCGCATCTGCGCGACTGACGGCCTGTGACCGTCTTCGTACTAGCGTCTCAATCTCCGGCCCGGCTCGGCGTCCTGCGCAATGCGGGCGTCGAGCCGGTCGTCCGGGTGTCCCATGTGGACGAGGACGCGATGGCCGCGGCGCTGCCCGCGGATACCGCGCCCGATCGTGTCGTCATCGAACTGGCCCGCGCCAAGGCGCGTGAGATCGCCGGTCAGCTGGCGGCCGATCCCGCCTTCGCCGATTCCGTTGTGGTGGGCTGCGATTCGATGCTGCTCGTGGACGGCGTACTCCAGGGCAAACCCCTGACCCCCGAGGTCGCCCGCGCGCGCTGGGCCGAGATGGCCGGGCGGAGCGCCGATCTGCTCACCGGGCATTGCGTACTGCGCCTGTGTGCCGGTGAGGTCACCGCCGAGGCCGCCGACTGTTGTTCCACCACGGTGCATTTCGCCAAGCCCGAACCGGATGAACTCGACGCGTACATCGCGACGGGGGAGCCGCTGCAGGTGGCCGGATCCTTCACCCTGGACGGCCTGGGCGGCTGGTTCGTGGACAGGATCGATGGTGATCCGTCGAGTGTGATCGGTATCGGCCTGCCGCTCGTGCGCCGGCTACTGGCCGAAGTAGGCGTCGGTATTGCGCAGCTGTGGGTCGGTGGCCGCGTGTAGCTGCGGTTCGGTGGCGGTCCGCAATTGCGGTGCGATACGGCTGGTCGATGGCGCTAGTCGAGGCTCGCCGGACTCGGCCCGACCCTCCTGCCCGGCCTCGCCGGCGCGCCCCTGGAGTAGTTCCAGACGGGCGACGCATAGTTCGGGTTCCACGAACGGGTGTAGGCGCACGGTCACGCTCTCGCGACCGCCGTTGCGGTCCAGTGCTTCTCGCATGAGTCCCAGATGCACGCCGCACACCACCTCGGAGTGGGTACGGGCCAGTTCGCGTAGCGGGCAGGCGGTCATGCGGATCAGGGCCGACTCTTCGGTCTCGCTGGCGTGGTCGCGTTCGGGGGCGAAGCCGAGCTCCGACATCAGGGTGACGGTGAGGTCCTTGGCGTCCTCGAGTGATTCGACGGGCTGGTCCGCCGTTTCCAGTTTCGAGCCCCAGGCGCGCCCGGCCGCGATGGCGGCCTCGGAACGGCGGCGCGGGTCGCTGCCCAGCTGATCGGCCAGCACCTGCGCCAATTCCTGATAACCCACCGATCGCTGTACAGCGGTATAGCCGATGCGCGGGCGACCGCGGCCGCGCGGCGGCTGCTGAAATTGGCGGACCAGCGATTCCCGGGTGAGGACGTCCAAATGAAAACGCACTGTAGTCACATGTTGTCCGGTGACGCGCGCCAGTTCCTGGGCGTCGAGAGGCTCGCTGGCGCCACGTAGGATCGCAAGCAGTCGCCGTCGCGGCCAAGAATCGGACATAGCTCACCCCTCCTCTTGAGAGACTTTATCGGATGAAGCTGCGCTTAATTCGCTCAATCATCCGATTCGTAATCTGAAACGAGTTACGTAACCGCCACATGCCTACGATCGGTGTCGAGATTCGAACCGCCAATACCTAACCCACCACGCGTGAAGGACCACAACGTGCCCGTCGCTCCGGATCCGCATCACTCGTTCGGCTCCTACGCACATCCTCACCGACTAGTAACCACAGAGTGGCTGTCGGCAAACATCGGCACGCCGGGACTCAGGATCATCGAGTCCAACGAGGACATATTGCTATACGACGTCGGGCATGTCCCCGGCGCCATCAAGATCGACTGGCGCACCGAGCTGATCGATCCCCGTACCCGCGATGTCGTCGACGGCGTGGCCTTCGCGAACCTCATGCGGGTCAAGGGGATCGAACGCGACGACACCGTGGTCATCTACGGCGACAAATCCAATGGCACCGCGGCCGCCACCCTGTGGGTGTTCTCCCTCTTCGGACATGAGGACGTGCGCCTGCTGGACGGCGGCCGCGACGCCTGGATCTCCGAGGCCCGTGACACCACCTTCGAGGTGCCCGCGGCCGGGCTGGGGGACTATCCGGTGGCCGATCGCGACGACAAGTCCGCCCGCGCGTTCCGTCAGGACATGCTCGCGCACTTCGGCGGTCCGCTCATCGATGCGCGTGCCTTCCACGAGTACACCGGTGAGCTGGTCGTTCTCGATCGCCCCGAGGAGCAGGCGCTGCGCGCGGGCCATATCCCCACCGCGGTCAATATTCCGTGGACCTCCTCGGTCGGCGCGGACGCCCGCTTCCGGCCGCGGGCCGAACTCGATGTCATCTACGGCGCGGTGGTCACCGGCGTTGCGCCGCTGGTCTACTCGCGGGTCGGCGAACGGTCCGCCCTGACCTGGTTCGTGCTGACGTATCTGCTGGGTGTGCACGGTGCGCGCAACTACGACGGCTCCTGGACCGAGTGGGCCAATGCGGTCGGCGCGCCGATTGTGATCGGCGAAGAACCCGGCGAGGCGCCCTCGGTCGTGGCAAGCTCGTAACGCCCAGGCCCCTCCCCGGGTATGCACAGGAGTAAGTCTCGGTAGAGTCTGGTAGAACAGGTTCTAAAAAAGGCCGTTCGGAGAGTCGCATTGCTCACTCTTCGGGCCTACTCTTCGGTAGCCCTATCCTCGGTTCGGTGATTGTTGGCACGATGCCTACACTGCCGACAGACGAAAGTATCCAGAGCACAGGAGGCTCAGTGCCCAACCATGCCGACGCGCAGATCACAAAGGTCCTCGTAGCCAACCGAGGCGAGATCGCCGTGCGCGTGATCCGGGCCGCCAAGGACGCCGGTATCGCCAGTGTGGCCGTATACGCCGAACCGGACGCCGATGCGCCGTTCGTCAAGCTCGCCGACGAGGCGTTCGCCCTGGGCGGCCAGACCTCGGCCGAGTCGTACCTGGTGTTCGACAAGATCCTCGACGCCGCCACCAAGGCCGGCGCGGACGCGATCCACCCCGGTTACGGCTTCCTCTCCGAGAACGCCGATTTCGCGCAGGCCGTGATCGACGCCGGGCTGATCTGGATCGGCCCCTCGCCGCAGTCGATCCGCGACCTGGGTGACAAGGTCACCGCCCGCCACATCGCCGAGCGCGCCAACGCGCCGATGGCCGCGGGCACCAAGGACCCGGTCAAGAACGCCGACGAGGTCGTGGCGTTCGCCAAGGAGTTCGGCGTCCCGGTGGCCATCAAGGCTGCCTTCGGTGGTGGCGGTCGCGGCATGAAGGTCGCGCACACCATCGAGGAGATCCCCGAGCTGTTCGAGTCCGCGACCCGTGAGGCCATCGCCGCCTTCGGTCGCGGCGAATGCTTCGTGGAGCAGTACCTGGACAAGGCCCGTCACGTCGAGGCGCAGGTCATCGCCGACAAGCACGGCAATGTCGTGGTCGCCGGCACCCGTGACTGCTCGCTGCAGCGTCGCTTCCAGAAGCTCGTCGAGGAGGCCCCCGCGCCGTTCCTGTCCGACGAGGTGCGCTCCAAGATCCACGAGTCCGCCAAGCGGATCTGCAAGGAGGCCGGTTACTACGGCGCCGGCACCGTGGAGTACCTGGTGCAGGGCGAGACCGTCTCGTTCCTCGAGGTGAACACCCGCCTGCAGGTCGAGCACCCGGTCACCGAGGAGACCGCGGGAATCGACCTGGTGCGCCAGCAGTTCCGCATCGCCGAGGGCCACGAGCTGTCGATCAAGGAAGACCCGGCTCCGCGCGGCCACTCCTTCGAGTTCCGCATCAACGGTGAGGACGCCGGTCGCGGCTTCCTGCCCGCCCCCGGCCCGGTCGTCGTGTACAAGGAGCCCGCGGGCCCCGGTGTCCGTGTCGATTCCGGTGTGGTCGAGGGCTCGGTCATCGGCGGTCAGTTCGACTCCATGCTCGCCAAGCTGATCGTCACCGGCGAGAACCGCGAGCAGGCGCTGCAGCGTGCCGCTCGCGCGCTCGACGAGTACCAGATCGAGGGCCTGGCCACGGTCATCCCGTTCCACCGCCACATTGTCGAGAACCCGGCGTTCGTCGGTGACGGCACCAAGTTCGACGTCTACACCAAGTGGATCGAGAACGAGTGGGACAACCATATCGAGCCCTACGCCGGCGCCCAGCCCATCGATGACGAGGACGAGGCGCCCCGCCAGAAGGTGGTCGTCGAGGTCGGCGGCCGTCGCCTCGAGGTGTCGCTGCCGGGTCAGTTCTCGGTCGGCGCGGCCGCTTCCGGCAATGGCGTGGGTGCGGTGCGCAAGAAGCCGAAGCCGCGCAAGCGCGGTGGCGCCGGCGCCGGTGCCGCCTCCGGTGACGCCGTGACCGCCCCGATGCAGGGCACCGTCGTCAAGGTCGCCGTCGAAGAAGGCCAGTCCGTCGAGGCGGGCGACCTGGTGGTCGTGCTCGAGGCCATGAAGATGGAGAACCCGGTCACCGCCCACAAGGCCGGTGTCATCACGGGTCTCTCGGTGGAGGCGGGCGCCGCCATCACCCAGGGCTTCGTCCTGACCGAGATCAAGTAGCGCAACACAATTCGCCGAGTGGCCGCTCACCTGCAGGTGGGCGGCCACTCGCGCTAATGTCATGGCATGGCTGAACCACCCGAGATCCGTATTGGCACCGCCGAGCGTGAGGACGCGATGAAGCGGCTGTCCGATCATTTCGCGGCTGGGCGGCTCAGCGTGGCGGAGTTCGACGAGCGCAGCGGGGTCGTGGCCGCCGCCCTGACGCGCGGTGATCTCGAGCGGGTGTTCACCGATCTGCCGGAGCCGGTGGCGGAGAAGAGCGTTCCGGCGCAACGGGAGTCGCGGTTCGGTGCGCACTGGCGCGATCGGGTCATGCCGGTCGTCCCGATCATCGCGCTGATCCTGTTCTTCGTGACCCACCAGTGGTGGATGTTCCTGTTGATCCCGTTGGCGGGCGCGGTGCTGTACGGCGGCGGCAATCCGGGGCAGCGGCGGGACCGTCGGGATCGCCGGCGGCAGCGGCGACTGGATCGAGGATCGGAGGACTGATGGAGCCCATCGAGATCAATGCGGGCAGTTGGTATCTGCGCGCCCTGCGCGCGGACGAGCGCATCGACGACCGGCCGGCCCTGGCCGACGCCGGCATCACCGAGGCCGACTATGTGGCCCGGCGCAGCGCCGAATGGGCCGACGAGACCCACTTCTCGTGGGCCGTGTGCATCCCCACCACCGCGGAGATGGTCGCCGAGATCGGTGTGCGGCCCAATGCCGACGGGACCGCCACCGTGACCGGTTGGGCCCGTGCGGGATACGACTCCGCGCTGGCGGACGGCCTGGTGACCGTACGCCGATTCACCGCCGGCGCCCTCGGCCTGGAGCCGGTCGACGCCTGAATCCGGACCGCCGGACCCGTCGCGCGGTCCGGTCCGGACACCGATCTGTGCCGTGAAAGTTTGCCTTCACCAGCCGTAATGTCGTCCGCGCCCGAAAAAATCGGTCGTGCCCGGCCCCGGTCGTGGGTCACTCTGGAGTCGCATCCGAAACCGACGACCTGGGGAGGCGGTTATGTGGAGCTGGAGTGGACACCAAGCAGATCGGGCAGCGGCGGCATCGTTCACCGCGTGGCGGATCCGTGACCCGGAGCCGACAGTGACCGATCCGGAATTCAGTGAAACCTCGGACGACGACCGCGCGAGCGGCGGCGGACGCAACGCCCCGCTCGCCGGCGACGGCCGCACCGGGGGTGGCGGTGAAACGACGGGGGACGCCGCCGCTCCCGAGTACGCGGAGATGGCGTGCGCGGGCCGGGCGATGCCGGTCCCGGGTATCCCGGTGGCGGGCGCGGGTACCCCGGTACTCCTGGCCGCCGGCGTCGAGTCCGACGCGACCGAGGTTGCGCGCGAGGACATTTCCGAGCATGTGCTCACGGGCATGTTCGATGCCCTTGCGGGCATGTTGCAGGCCGTGGCCTCGGCGCGGTAGCGCGCCGGGGGACAGGGGCGGGTCCGATCCGGACCCGCCCCTTCTCGTTGCCGTGTGGATGCGGGTGGGGGAGTAGCGTGCGGGGCATGGACAGGTCGCCGCTGGATGTTGACGTGCTCAGCCGGAGTGTTGCCGAGGTGCCCGAACTGGGTTTCTTCTCGGCCGTCGAGGTGGTCGAGTCGACCGGATCGACCAATGCGGATCTGGTTGCGCGGGCCGCGGATTCGAGTGCCGATCGGCTGGTACTGATCGCCGAGTCGCAGGAGCACGGCCGCGGCCGCCACGACCGGCGGTGGCTGAGCCCCGCGCGGGCGCAGATCGCCATGTCGCTGCTGGTGCGGGTGCGCGGGATCGATCCCGCAGTGCTGGGCTGGCTGCCGCTGCTCACCGGCGTGGCCGTGGTGGATGCGGTGCGCGCCGTGGCGGGGGTGAAGGCCGTGCTCAAGTGGCCCAATGACGTGCTGGTGGACGGCCGCAAGCTGGCCGGGATCCTGGCCGAGATCGCCGCCTCGGGTGCGGAGCCGGCGGTGGTGGTCGGGGTCGGGCTGAACGTGTCCCTCACCGAGGCCGAACTGCCTGTCCCGCACGCCACGTCACTGCTGCTGGCCGGGGTTCCCGAGCTCGATCGCACGGTGCTGGTGCAGGCGATGCTGCGGGAGTTCGCCCGCCGCTTCACCGCCTGGGAGGCGTCCGGCTGGGATATCACCGAGCTGTCCGCGGCCTATCGCGACCGGTGTGCCACCCTCGGCGCGCAGGTGCGCGCGGAGCTGCCCGGCGGGGAGGTTCTCACCGGAATTGCCACGGGCATAGACGAATACGGCAGGCTGCTGATCGGTGATAGCGCCGTCTCCGCTGGCGATGTCACCCACCTGCGCGCCGAGTACTGACGGAAACGCGTTTCCCGCAACCTGATTCGCGCCAGTTCTCGAACAGGTTCGGCGCGAGGACTATTGGCTGTTCTGTCCATAGGGGCGGCCGCCGTGGTGGTTGCCGCTATTGGACCGGTTGCCGCCTGCGGGCCCGGGGAAGCCGGGAAGGGTGAAGATCGGGCCGGGGAAATTGGGACCGGGGATTTCGAGTCCGGGTAGCCGCGGGCCGGCCGGGTCGTCGATGGTCGGCGGTACGGCGGGGGCCAGCGTGTCGTCCGGCGTCGGGGTGACGGATTCGGCTGCGGGATCCTCGGGAGGCTCGGTCGTCGGCTCGGTGGACGGTGGAATCGCCGCCTGGACAGTAACTTTCGTGGTCGGGACGGCCGTGGTCCGGGCGCGTCGGTCGGGCTGTGGTTCGGTGGCCGGGCCCGTGAACAAAGCGGCGCCGATCGCGATGGTGGCGACGGCGAAGCCCGTGGCGGTGAGCAGTCGCCGCCGGGGCCAGCGGCGAGCGGGCAGGCCCAGATCGGTTTCCTCGGACAGCGCGACCGTACGAACATCCATTCCGGCCGGGATTGCCACGGCGGGCGCAGGGCGCGGGATGGCGGTGGTGGGCGCGTCGGTGCCGGCCGGGCTCGGGACGGCCACGGTCACCTGCGCTTCGAGGCCGGGCTCGGCTGGAACGGCGGGCGCGGTGAGGGCGGCCTTGGCGGCGGCCGCGAATTCGCCTGCGGTGGAATACCGTTCGCAGGGTTGCTTGGCCAGGGCACGCAGGACGACGGCGTCGAGGGCGGCCGGAACGCTCGTGTCGATCGTGGACGGCGGCTTGGGCGTGAGGTCGAGGTGGGCGCGCATGAGCTGCGCCGGATTACGCACCCGGAAGGGCCGCTGCCCGGTGAGACATTCGTAGAGGACGCAGCCCAGGGCGTAGATGTCGGAGCTCGGTGAGGCGGCGCCCGCGAATCGTTCCGGCGCCATGTAAGCAGGGGTGCCGATCAGCATGCCGGTCTGGGTGATGGCGCTCTGGCCGTCCTGCAGGGCGGTGCCGAAGTCGATGAGGTAGGCGACGTCGTCGGGGCCGACGATGATGTTCTGGGGTTTGACGTCCCGGTGGATCAGCCCGGCGGCGTGGGCGTCGTCGAGCGCGGAGGCGACCTGGGAGATGAGGTCGACGGCCGCGTCCGCGGTCATCGGACCCTCCCATTCGAGCAGGGCCTCGATATCGAGGCCGTCCACGAATTCCGAATCGATGTACAGCCGGCCCTCGAGCTCGCCGTAGCTGTGCACGGGCACCACGTGCGGTCCGTGCAGCAGTGCGGCGGCCCGGGCCTCCCGCTCGAAGCGCTGCCGGTATTCGGGATCGGCGGTCAGTACGGGTGCCAGCATTTTGAGCGCGACGGTGCGGTCCGCCACGGTGTCGTGCGCACGCCATACTTCCGCCGACCCGCCGCTGCCGAGCAGTTCGTCGAGGCGGTATCGGCCCAGGTAGCCATCCCCCAACGGATTTCCTCTCGTCACACTGGGGGACACCTTAGCGAACCGAATTTATTTCAATCGCACCCAACGCACCGCTGGTGTCAGACCGTTTGCAATTCGCCGCGGGCGGCTTCCCGGGCGACCATGCGGTGGCGCTGTTTCTCGAACTTGACGACGTCCTGGCCAAGTTTGTCCATATTGGCGGCCAGTTCCTCGCGCGCTTTCTCGCTGCCCGGCCCGAAGCCGTTGCGCTCGAAGATAGTCCAATTCCTCAGCACTGCACCGACGACTTCCTCCAGGTACCGGCGCAGGTCGTAGATGCCATGCTTGGTCATCATGACCCGGTCATGTGGATCATGCGGGCCTGTTCCAGCGCCACCGGATCCACGCTAGGGGCGACCACCAGGTAGTCCCGACGATGCCGTGCCGGTTCTCCTGGGCGGTCCAGCAGCCCACCCAGGTGCCCCAGGCACCGTCCTGGGGGAAGTTCTCGGCGATCTCGCGGTGGTGGGAGGGCAGGTTGTCCTCGGTGAGCAGATTGGTGCTCATCGCGACCTTTGGCGACCTCGGTCAGCCGCGACTGCGAGGGTTCCCGGTCCTCGCCGCCCATGGTGGCGAAATTGCTGTGACCGCACGATTGTGCCCCGGCCCCAGGTCGCCGTGCGGCATTCCGACATCTGGCCGCGATAGGGTTTCGGCATGGGTTATCCGGAGGAGGCATTGGCGCCCGAAGAGGTGCTGCTGCTACACCGCCATCCGCATTGGAAGATGTTGTTCTGGCCCGCTGTGACTTTCATCCTGATCACCGCATTGGCTGGATTTGCCGCGGGGGTGGCGGCGCGCAATGCCGGCGGCACTCTCCAGACCGGTTTACTGCTCGGCATTCTGGCGCTGTGGCTGGGGATCGTGCTGTGGCGCAGCGTCGCTCCGCTGATCCGGTGGAAGTCGACGCATTTCATCGTGACCGATCGGCGGGTGCTGATCCGGCAGGGCGTGCTCACCCACACCGGCATCGACATTCCGATGAACCGGATCTCGAATGTGCAGTTCCGCCATGGGTTGTTCGATCGCATGCTGGGCACCGGCACGCTGATCATCGGCTCGTCGTCGGAGGATCCGCTGGAGTACGACGACATTCCGCATGTGCAGCGGGTGCACGCGCTGCTCTACCACCAGGTCTTCGATGTGGTGCAGAACAATCCGAACGGTGGCGGCTTCTACGGATCGACCGGGGCGTACCCGTAGTCTGGTGCCGTGACCGCTGTACTGCTGGCCGAAGACGACGAGGCCATTGCCGCCCCGCTGTCGCGGGCGCTGGGCCGTGAAGGCTATTCGGTGACCGTGGAGAGCTATGGTCCCGCCGTGCTCGAGCGGGCCCTCGAGGGTGGTCACGATCTGCTGATCCTGGACCTCGGCCTGCCCGGCATGGACGGGCTGGAGGTGTGCCGTCAGGTGCGGGCGCGCGGCGCCGAGCTGGCCGTGCTCATGCTCACCGCGCGCACCGACGAGGTGGACTTCGTGGTCGGCCTGGACGCCGGCGCGGACGACTATGTGGGCAAGCCGTTCCGGCTGGCCGAGCTGCTGGCCCGGGTGCGGGCGCTGTTGCGCCGCAGCGGAATCGGGGACGAGGCCGTGGAGGTGGGTGGCATCCGGCTGGAGCCGGCCGCGCGGCGGGTGCTGGTGAACGGCATCGAGGTGAACCTGGCGAACAAGGAGTACGAGCTGCTGAAGGTGCTCATCGATCGCGCCGGTCAGGTGGTCTCGCGCGAGATGATCCTGCGCGAGGTGTGGGGTGACGCCGATCTGCGCGGCTCCAAGACCCTGGACATGCACATGTCGTGGCTGCGCCGCAAGATCGGAGACGAGGGGCCGGTGGCCGAGCGGCGTATCGTGACCGTCCGCGGCGTAGGCTTCCGGTTCAATACCGATTAGCCGCTCAGTTCGAAATCCTTTTGTTGTGCCGTTCCGCACGCGTCCGAACCCCGAAGACCCGGCGAATCGAGGCATCTCGACGATGAGACGCAGGATCCTGCTGTCCATGGTGGCCGCCTTGACCCTCACCACCCTGGTTCTCGGTGTGCCGCTGGCGTTCACGGCCTGGCAGTGGGTCGAGGACATCAACCGCAATGAACTGCGCAACCGCCTCAACGGCATCTCCGAGGAGGTGACGCGGCAGGAGCGCGACGGCGTGGTGTACGGCGAGCTGGACACCAAGGCGGTGCGGCTGCTGATCCCCGCAAACGGCAAGCTGACCATCATCTATCCGACGCCGACCGAGCCCAACAAGCGGGTCGACATCGGCGCGGACACGGTGCGCGATCCGCTGTCGGAGTCCTGGTCGATGGGTATCGACGGCTCGCTGCGGCTGGAAGTGCCCTCGGCCCCAATGCATTCCATGCAGCGGCAGGCGCTCGGCGCGGTGCTGGGCCTGGTGCTCATCTCGCTGGGCGCGGGCATCGCGGTGGCGGTGGTGACCGCGCGCCGGGTGGCCGACCCGCTGCGGGACGTGGCGGCCCGCGCGGCGCGGCTGGCCATGGGCGACTTCCGCGCTGATCCGCGCCGCCACGGCATCACCGAATTGGACCGGGTGTCCGACGTCCTGGATTCGGCCACCGTGGAGATTGCGGGCCGGCTGCAGCGCGAGCACGCCCTGGTGGCCGATGTCTCGCATCAGCTGCGCAGCCGGCTCACCGCCGTGCGCCTGCGCCTGGACGAGCTGTCCGCGCACGCCGACCCGGCGGTGGTGCACGAGGCCGAAGAAGCCATGGCACAGGTGGATCGGCTCACCGATGCCATCGACGAACTGGTGCGCGCCTCCCGCGACGAGGGTGCGGCCGAACGCGATCCCCTGCCCGTGGTCGCCGAATTGCGCAGTGTCGTCGCGGAATGGCGGCATCCCTTCGCTGAGGCCGGACGCAAGCTGGTGCTGCTCGGCGACCCGACTCTCAAAGCACCCGTGACGGGTTCACGCCTGCGCGAGGCGCTCGCGGTGCTGGTCGACAATGCCCTCATGCACGGCGGCGGCACCTGCACGGTGTCGGTGCGCACGGTGACGGGACGCCTGGACGACCGCGAGCCGCTGGTGGTCGTCGAGGTCGCCGACGAGGGCGACGGCGTGCGAGATGAACTGGCGCCGCACATCTTCGACCGCGGCTTCTCGGCGGCGGGCTCCACCGGCGTCGGGCTGGCCCTGGCCCGCGCGCTGATCGAAGCCGACGGCGGGCGACTGGAACTCCAGCGTCGCCGCCCCGCCCTGTTCGCCGTGTTCCTCGGCTCCTCGGGTGTGGCGTCGCGGCCGATCGCGGTCGGCACCGAGCCGCGCTGATCTTCTGTCCGTTCTCTAACCGTTCGTTATCCGGACTCGAGAATCCGCTTCCTACCTTCGGATTCGTCAACCGGAACCGGCACGCCATCGCCGGTGAGCGAACAGGAGACGCCATGCCGACCTTCACAGACGCGATGCCGACCTTCACCGGCCGCCGCACCGTGACCGCCGCGGTCCTCGGGGCCGCCGCCCTCGGGGTGCTGGCACTGCCCGCGGTGGCGCAGGCCGCGACGCCGGATTCGATTGCCGGACTGGCGGATACGGGCAGTAGCGAGCCCGCCGCCCCGGCCGCCCCCACCGGTCCGGGCGTGCTGATCATCAAGGATCGCGACGGCAATGTGACTGTGCGCCAGGCCGAGCCGGGTATGCCGCCAGGCCCGGACGCCGTGCCGGCCCTCCCGTTGCGGCCGGGCGTGCCGGCGCCCAGCGTGGTGACTGTGCAGCCGGGCGACCCGGGCGTGGCGATCCCGCCCGGCAAATCGTCGCAGAACATCGTGGTGTACCCGGCTCGCTGAGGCTCCGCTCTCAGCTCGCGTCAGTATCGTCTGATCATGTGACGGGTCCCCGGATTCTGATTGTGGACGACGATGTCAGGGTGCTGTCCTCGGTGGCGCGGGGGCTCCGGATGTCGGGTTTCGACGTCGAAACCGCGGCAGACGGGGCCGCCGCGCTCCGCCAGATCGCCGCCTATGCCCCGCAGGCCATGCTGCTCGACCTGAACATGCCGAATCTGGATGGCGTGCAGGTCGTTACGGCACTGCGCGCGCTGGGCAACGACATCCCGATCTGCGTGCTCAGCGCCCGCGCGGAAGTCACCGATCGCATCGACGCCCTGGAGGCCGGGGCCGACGACTACCTCACCAAGCCCTTCGACCTGGGCGAACTGGTGGCCCGGCTGCGCGCCATGCTGCGCCGCGCGCCCGCCCCGGCCCACGTCACCGACGATCACATCACCGTGGGCCCGCTGACCGTCGCACCCGGCGCGCGGCGCGCATGGGTCGACGGCACGCCCCTCGACCTCACCAAACGTGAATTCGATCTGCTCGCCGCGCTGGCCTCGGCGCCCGGGCAGGTCTTCTCCCGTGCCCAGCTCCTCGACCGGGTCTGGGGCTACGACTTCGAAACCCAGACCAAGGTGGTCGATGTGTTCGTCTCCTACCTCCGCCGCAAGATCGAGGCCGCGGGATCCCCGCGGCTCGTCCACACTGTCCGCGGCGTCGGCTTCGTCCTGCGGACCGAGCCGTGAAAAGGCTGCCGCGGCGGCCGGTGTCGCTGCGCGCCCGGGTCGCGCTGGCGAGCGCCGCGACGGCCGCGGTGGTGGTCGCCGCCATGTCGGTGGTGCTGTTCGCGTTCGCGCCGAACGACGCGGCGAATCAGGTCGGCCGGGTGGTCAGCGCGATCGTGCTCGCCCCCGCCCAACTGCAACCCGGCCGGTCGCTGCCGGAACCCGTGCTGCCGAGCGCGCCCTTGCCCGGCGGAACGGATGCAGCCGAGCCGGGCGTGCCCGCCGTCACGAAACCCGGGGTGCTCACATTGCGCGGCGAACCGGGCAGTCCGGAGCCGGAGTACTCGCGCACGGTGGCGCTCGACGGCCATCCGGTGGCGGTGACCGTGTCCACCGACGTGGCCTCGGATTCGGCTGCGCAGCAGCGGATCCGGATCGTGCTCATCGGACTGGCCGCGGTGCTGCTGGCGGCAGTGCTGGGCTGGTATTTCGCTCATCGGGCGGTGGTCCCGCTGCGACGGCTGACCGCGGCGACGGCCGAGCTGGGGGAGGGGCTGGCCCTGCAGACCTCGCGTCATCCCGCGGCGAGCGAGACGACGGAGTTGGCCGAGGCCATGAACACCATGCTGGGGCGCATCGCGACCGAGCGCCGGCACACCGACGAAGCACTGGTCACGGCACGCGATTTCGCCGCCACCGCCGCGCACGAGCTGCGCACACCCCTGACGGCCATGCGGACCGACCTGCAGGTGCTGCGGTCCATGCCCCTGCCGGATGCCGAGCGCGCGGAGATTCTCGACGAGATCCTGAGTGCGCAGAGTTCGGTCGAGGCCACCCTGCAGGCCCTGGAACGGCTGGCGGTGGGCGATCTGGCCACCGAATCCGAGCGGGAGGATCTGGAGCTGGGACAGCTCATCGATCAGGTGGTGGATGACGCCCGGCGCTCGAATCCCGGCGTGATCATCGACACCGAGGCGGTGGAGCCCATCGTGCTGCGCGGGCAGGCCGTGGGGCTGCGTTCGATCGTCGACAACGCGGTGACCAATGCCATCCGGCACGGCGGGGCGCAGCGTATCGAGATCGCGATGCGCCGCGACGACGATCACGTCGTCCTCACCGTCGACGATGACGGTCGCGGCATCCCGGCACCGGATCGGGAGCGCGTCTTCGAGCGGTTCTACCGGGCGAGCACCACGCCGGGCAGCGGTCTGGGTCTGGCTTTGGTCGCGCAGCAATCCCGCTTACACGGCGGTACCGCGACCATCGGGGAAAGTCCGGCGGGCGGTGTCCGCCTGACCGTCACTCTCAGCTGTGACCCAGCTGCTCCTCGTTCTCGTTGACGAGATCTTCGTTCTCGTTGACGAGGTCCTCGAATTCGGTTTGCAGTTCCTGCATTTCGTCGGGGAACACCCACCGCTTCATGGCCCAGAATCGGAATGCCATTTGCAGCAGGTTGCCGATGATGAAGGCGCTGAAGAAGTCGGCGACGTTCTCGACGGTGAAACTCACATTGGGCTGCCGGAGATCGAACACGTAGCTCGACACCCACAGCGGCAGCGCGGCGAGTCCGACGCCGATTCCGCTGACCAGGAAGAACAACAGCGCTTCGTGGTGCTTCTCGCGGCCACCGCGCTTGTCGAAGGTCCATTCCCGGTTGAGGATGTAGGACACGATGACCGCGATGGTGCCCGACATGATGCGGGCCACGGTCGGCTTGGTGTCCATGATCGTCCATTTCAGGACGTAGAAAATGCCGAGATCGATGACGAACGTGGTCGCACCGACTATCGCGAACTTGAGTAGTTCGTAGTGGCGGTCCGCGAGGGCCCGCAGGGGTGTGGGCAGGCGGTTGACCACTTTGTCGACAAATGACACGGTGCGAGTCTACGTCTCTGGTCCACACGCTGTCCGGCCGGTACAAATCGGGGCAGATACCTGTCAGGCGACCCGCGGGTCGGTCGCCCGTAGGTGTCATGACAACATGGTGCAGCGTGAGCGCCCGTTCCTTCGATTCCTCCGCGATGCCCACCGTCACCATGATCGGCGGTGGTCAGCTCGCGCGCATGACCCATCAGGCGGCCATCGCGCTGGGCCAGCGGCTGCGCGTGCTCGCCGAGCGACCCGACGACCCGGCCGCCCAGGTGACGCCGGACGTGGTCCTCGGCAGCCACGACGATCTGGCCGCGCTGCGCAAGGCCGCCGTCGGCTCCTACGCGCTGACCTTCGACCACGAGCATGTGCCGACCGCGCACCTGGAAGCGCTCATCGCCGAGGGCGTGAACGTGCAGCCGCCGCCGCAGGCGCTGATCTACGCCCAGGACAAGCTCCGGATGCGGCGCAAGCTGACCGAGCTGGGCGTGCCGATCCCGGCCTACACCGAGGTGACCTCGGTCGCCGACGCGGTGACCTTCGCCGACGAGCACGGCTGGCCCTTCGTGCTCAAGGCGGTGCGCGGCGGCTACGACGGCCGCGGCGTGTGGATGCCCGCCGATGCCGCCGAGGTCGCCCCGATCATCGAAGACCAGCTGGCCCACGGGGTCTCGCTGATGGCCGAGGCCAAGGTGGACCTGAAGCGGGAACTGTCGGCCATGGTGGCGCGCTCCCCGTTCGGGCAGGCCGCCGCGTGGCCGGTGGTCGAGACCGTGCAGCGGAACGGCCAGTGCGCGGTGGTCATCGCGCCCGCGCAGGACCTGAACGAGGCCAGGGCCACCGAGGCCGAGGCGCTCGCCCTGCGCCTGGCCGCGGAGCTCGGCGTGACCGGCGCCATGGCCGTGGAGCTGTTCGAGACCCACGCCGGCGAGCTGCTGGTCAACGAGCTGGCCATGCGCCCGCACAACTCCGGCCACTGGGGCATGGACGGCGCCTGCACCGGCCAGTTCGAGCAGCACCTGCGCGCGGTCCTGGACTACCCGCTGGGCAGCACCAAGCCGCTGGCTCCGGTCACCGTCATGGCCAATATCCTGGGCGCGCCGCAGGCCCCCGAGATGTCCATGGACGAACGGCTGCACCATCTTTCGGCCCGCATCCCCGAGGCCAAGGTGCACCTCTACGGCAAGGGCGAACGCCCCGACCGCAAGATCGGCCACATCAATATCCTCGGCGACGACGTGGCCGAGACCAGGGAGAAAGCCGAGCGGGCGGCGCACTGGATGTCGCACGCGATCTGGACCGACGGATGGGATCCGCACCATGACTGACACCGCACAGGTTGGCCTCATCATGGGGTCGGACTCCGACTGGCCCACCATGGAGGCGGCCGCGGAAGCCCTGGCCGAGTTCGGCATTCGCTTCGAGGTCGGCGTGGTCTCCGCGCACCGTACCCCGCAGCGCATGCTCGACTACGCCAAGAATGCGGCCGACCGCGGCGTCAAGGTGATCATCGCGGGGGCGGGCGGCGCGGCTCACCTGCCCGGCATGGTCGCCTCCGCCACCCCGCTCCCGGTCATCGGCGTGCCCGTGCCGCTGAAGTACCTGGACGGCATGGACTCCCTGCTGTCGATCGTCCAGATGCCCGCCGGCGTCCCGGTCGCCACGGTCTCCATCGGCGGCGCCCGCAATGCCGGCCTGCTCGCGGTCCGCATCCTCGCCGCCGCCGACCCCGAATTGCGTTCCCGCATGGAACGTTTCCAGGCGAGCCTGGAAAAGCTGGTCCTGGAGAAGGACGAGGCGCTCCGGACCAAGCTGCTGGGCTGACGCGCCATCGTTCTCCTGAACTGACGTCACCGTTCCGCGCGCCGTCGGCCGTGGTGTGCGGAGCGGTCCGCCCGGGTCGCTACCGTTGGCGGATGCCTATCGACCAGCCCGCACGGCCGCGCGCCGACGCGGATTCGACCCAGCGCCGTCTCACCGTGGTGGATCAGGCGCTCCGGCTGTTCGCCGAAAAGGGTTACGAGGCAACGACGGTCGATGAGATCGCGGAGGCGGCGGGGATTTCGCGACGGACCTTCTTCCGGCAGTTCCGGTCCAAGGAAGATGTGGTCTTCGCCGATCACGAGTCGCAGCTGGCGCAGGCGCGGGAGTTCCTGGAGGCGGCGCAGGGGGATCCGTGGGATGCCGTGTGCGAGGCCGTGGTCGAGGTGTTCGAGCGGTTCACGCAGTGGCGGGAGATCGCGGCCCGGCGCTACGGGGTGGTGCGACAGGTGCCGACGCTGCGCGAGCGGGAGATCGTGACGGTCTTCCGGTACGAGCGGTTGTTCACCGACTATCTGCGCCGGCGGTCGCCGGGGAGTGCGGATCTGGCGCTGGTGCAGTTCACGGCGGCGGTGACGGCGACGCACAACTATCTGCTGCGGCGCATGGTGCGCGGCGAGTCGGCGGCGAGTCCCGCGGATCTGCGGGCGGCACTGGCGGCGATTCCGCGCGGGGGCGCCGCGCGGGACGCCGCGACAGGGTCGGATCAGATGGTGGTCGCGGTGTTCCCCCGTGATCTGTCGCCCCGGCAGGTCGCCGACCTGCTGGCCCGACAGCTGGCTGTGCCTCCGAAAAATGCGCAGTGACATGTCGGCAGTGGCCAAAATGACACTGCGTGCCACAGATTGTGGGTAAGTACTCGCACGTAACCGCGATATCGCGGCGTATACTCGACTTCAACTGGCACTGAGTGCCGCATAAGTTGGCGATGCTGGGCAACCAGCGGCGATACCCCGACAACCAGGAGACAAACCCCATGGCGGGCAACCCCGATTTCAACCTGTTCCAGCTCGAGGACTTCCACCACGAGCTGCGCGAGGCCATCCGCGGCCTGTCCGAGAAGGAGATCGCCCCCTACGCGAAGGACGTGGACGGCAACGCCCGCTTCCCCGAGGAGGCGCTGACCGCCCTCAACGCGGCCGGCTTCAATGCCGTGCACGTGCCGGAGGCCTACGGCGGCCAGGGCGCGGACTCGGTCGCCACCTGCATCGTGATCGAAGAGGTCGCCCGCGTCTGCGGTTCCTCCTCGCTCATCCCGGCCGTCAACAAGCTGGGCACCATGGGCCTGATCCTCAACGGCTCCGAGGAGCTCAAGCACAAGGTGCTGTCCGACATCGTCGCGGGCAAGATGGCCTCCTACGCCCTGTCCGAGCGTGAGGCCGGCTCCGACGCCGCCTCCATGCGCACCCGCGCGCGTCAGGACGGCGACGGCTGGATCATCAACGGCTCCAAGTGCTGGATCACCAACGGCGGCCGGTCCGACTGGTACACCGTCATGGCCGTCACCGACGCCGACAAGGGCGCCAACGGCATCTCCTCGTTCATGGTCCACAAGGACGACGAGGGCTTCGTGGTCGGCCCGCTGGAGCACAAGCTGGGCATCAAGGGTTCCCCGACCGCCGAGCTGTACTTCGAGAACTGCAAGGTCCCCGGCGACCGCATCGTCGGAGAGCCCGGCACCGGTTTCAAGACCGCGCTGCAGACCCTGGACCACACCCGCCCGACCATCGGTGCGCAGGCCGTCGGCATCGCCCAGGGCGCCCTGGACGCCGCGATCGCCTACACCAAGGACCGCAAGCAGTTCGGCAAGGCCATCGCCGACTTCCAGAACACCCAGTTCATGCTGGCCGACATGGCCATGAAGATCGAGGCCGCCCGCCTCATGGTCTACACCTCGGCTGCCCGCGCCGAGCGTGGCGAGAAGAACCTCGGCTTCATCTCCGCGGCCGCCAAGTGCTTCGCCTCGGACGTGGCCATGGAGGTCACCACCAACGCCGTCCAGCTCTTCGGCGGCGCCGGCTACACCACCGACTTCCCGGTGGAGCGCATGATGCGCGACGCCAAGATCACCCAGATCTACGAGGGCACCAACCAGGTCCAGCGCGTCGTCATGTCGCGTCAGATCCTGCGCTGATCGTTTCTCGATCTCGGCAAACTATTGGAGGCGGCTCCGAGTTTCGACTCGGGGCCGCCTCCAACTGTTCTGCTCGGCCCTGCCGGACCGATTGCCCCTACTGTCCTGTGGTGGAGGAGGCGGACAGGCTGCTGAGCAGGTTGCTGAGGAGGGAGCCGAGGCTTTGGCTCGCGCTGCCGGTGCCGAGGGTGGACGGGGAGCAGGTGGTGCCGGAGGGGGCGGTCTGCACGACGGTGACCGAGAGGGGGCCCTCGGCCGCGGCGGCGACGCCGGACTCGGTGACGTAGAGGTTCCAGGAGCCGACCGCGGAGGCGGAGGCGGGGACCGACGAGGACGGGGTCCACTGGAAGGTCACGTCCTGGCCGGAGGTGGAGGTCACCGGCGCCGACCACCAGGTGAAGTTGCCGGTGGTGTTGGTGGCTTCCAGGACGAAGTTGTTGGCACCGTACTGCGACGCCATGGCCGCGGCGTCGGCCGCGGGGAAGGTGATCGTGTAGGTGGTGCCGGCGCAGTAGGCCGTCGAGGTGGTGATGGCGAGCTGCGCGGAGGCGGCGGGGGCCATCGCGATGGTGAGCCCGGCTACGGCCGCCGCTCCAACGATTCCGGCGCTGGAGCGAGCAAGGACCGACTTCTTCATAAGGTCTATATCTCCCCGATTGTTGAAAACCCCTAGGTCAAGGGGCTTTTGGACCCTAACGGGCCGGCGTGCCCGAAAGCTATGAAATGCTGGCTTTTCACAGACGACTGCCAGCTCCATACCGGTTCCTGCCGGGATGTCGCCACGACCCTACGCCGAAATCTGTTCAGTAGCTGGAGAATTGCCCTACGGATCGGTTCGCCGTCGATGTGCGGCGGAACAGTTCGCCGGAGCTTCTCTTCCCGGCTTCCCAAGGTAAAGCGCGGGTTTCAGGGCTGTTCGGGTGGGGATGCCGGGGGCACTATGGAGCCATGGCCGGAGTCGAAATCAACGACACCTTCGTCCGGCGCACACTGGCCGACGGACGGGTGGAAGAGGTCGCGTGGACGGAACTGGCAGAGGTACGGATCATTACGGCGGCCGACGGCCCGTTCGCGGGGGACGTGTTCTTCGTATTGATCGGGGCCACCGGTAAGGGGTGTGTGGTGCCCTACTCGGCCGCCGACACCGCGTTCCTGGCCAAGCTGCAATCACTACCGGGGTTCGACGACGCGAAGGTGGGGGAGGCGATGGTGGGCAGCGCAGACCGGCACTTCCGGGTCTGGCAGCGCCGGCACCACCGCGCGAATTAGGCCACCAGGTTGGCGTATTCGGGGTGCTCCCCGATGTACTTCTCGACGTACCAGCACGTGGGAATGATCGAGAAACCATCCGTGCGCGCGTCGTTCAGCGCGAACTCCACCACCTGTGCGGCCACGCCGCGGCCCCGGAACTCGGGAAAGGTGAGGGTGTGCTGGATGTCGCGGACCTTGGTATCGCCGTCCACCCGCTCCGCGTAGTCGGCGTAGCCCGCGAGAGTGCCGTCCAGGTAGATCTCGTAGCGGGTCGCGTCGGCATTGTGTTCCAGCTTGGTGCTCATGACCGGTGTGAACTCCCTTGTGATGTGGATTGTTCCGGCGGCCGGTCAGAGGACCGCGCCCGGATTGAGTATCCCGTGTGGATCCAGCGCGTCCTTGATCAGGCGAGTGAGTGCCATCACGTCGGGGCCGAGCTGATCGGGTAACCAGGCCTTCTTCAGCCGGCCCACGCCGTGTTCGCCGGTGATGGTGCCGCCCAGGCCGATGGCCAGGTCCATGATCTCGCCGAACGCGAGGTGCGCGCGCTCGGATTCCTCCAGGTCGTCGGGGTCGTGGACGATCAGGGGATGGGTGTTGCCGTCGCCCGCGTGCGCGATGACGGAGATGAGCACCCGCCGATGCGCGGCGATCTCGGCGATGCCGGTGACCAGGTCGCCGAGCCGGGGCAACGGCACGCCCACGTCCTCGAGCAGCAGCGGCCCTTTGCGTTCCACGGCGGGGATGGCGAATCGCCGTGCCGCGCAGAAGGCTTCGCCCTCCTCGGGATCGTCGGTGCGGAAAGCCTCGGTGGCCCCGGCCTTTTCGCAGGCGGCCAGCATGATGTCCGCCTCGTGCCCGGCGTGTTCGCCCGGGGCGTCGGACCGCGCCACCAGCAGCCCCGCCGCGTTCCGGTCGAGTCCCATGCGCAGCTCGTCCTCGACGGCATTGATGGCCACCGAATCCATGAATTCCAGCATGGAGGGCCGCAATTGGCCGGTGATGGCCAGAATCGCGTCGGTCGCCGCGGTGAGTGTGGGGAAGGTGGCGACCACGGTGGACTGCGGCGGTTGCGCGGGCAGCAGCCGCAGGGTGAGCTCGGTAATGATCCCCAGCGTCCCCTCGCTGCCCACGAACAGTTTGGTCAGCGACAGTCCCGCGGAGTCCTTGAGCCGCGGCCCGCCCAGCCGCACCGCGGTCCCGTCGGCCAGCACGACCTCCATACCGAGCACGTAATCGGTTGTGACGCCGTATTTCACGCAGCACAGCCCGCCGGCGTTGGTGGCCGCGTTCCCGCCTATGGAGCAGATCTCGAAGGAGGACGGATCCGGCGGATACCACAGCCCGTGTTCGGCCGCGGCCCGCTTGACCTCGGCGTTCAGCAGTCCCGGCTGTACCACCGCGGTCCGCGTCACGGTGTCGACGCTGATCTCCCGCATCTTCTCGGTGCTCAGCACCAGCGCCCCTGGTTGCGCGGTGGCCCCCCCGGACAGTCCGGTCCCGGCCCCGCGTGGCACGATCGGCACCCGATGCTCGGCCGCCCACCGCACAGTGGTCGCGACCTGCTCGGTTGTCATCGGCCGCACCAGCGCGAGCGCGGTCGCGGCGTCCGGATCCAGCGCCCGATCCTGCCGATATCCGGCGAGCACATCCGGATCGGTCACCACCATGCCTGTCGGGAGCAGACCGCGCAGTGTGTCGAGATCGATGTCCACACTCAGGAAGCTACGGGCTTCCGGCTGATTTGTCCGGAAGCCCGTGCGACAAGCGTGAGTTATCAGCGTGCGGTGGCGGCCTTCGGCAGTGCGAGTGCGGCGGTGAGCACGACGGCCAGCACCGCGGCTCCGCCCAGCGCGGCCATCTCCATGGCGGTCACGTAGCCGCCGGTCCCGTGGTGGGCGCCCAGGGCGCTGAAGAAGATCACTCCGAGAACCGTTGCGCCGATGGCGTTTCCGAACTGCTGCGAGGTGGTCAGCACGCCGGCCGCCATCCCGGCCTGCCGCGCCGGAATCCCCGACGACAGCACCGCCCCGACCACCGAGGGAATGGTCAGCCCATTACCGGTGCCGACGATCATCATGCCCGGGATGAGCGCGAGCACGCTCACGTGCTGGCCCATGGTGGCCAGCACGGTCAGGGTCAGTGCCAGCCCGGTGAGGCTGGTGAGCGTCCCCACCACCATGACCCGATTGCCGATGCGGGCGGCGACCCGCGGCGCGACGAAGAACGAGCTGCCCGCGAAGCACAGTCCCAGCGGTGCGAAGGCGAGCCCGGCGGTGAGCGGTGAGAGCCCGAGTCCGTTCTGCAGCATGAGCGTCAGGCACAGCATGAATCCGGCGAAGAAGGTCAGGTACCCGCCCGCGATCACCAGTCCGAGGCTGAACCCGCGTTCGCGCACCATGGCGGTGTCGAGGACGGGTTCGCCGCCGCGTGCGGCCAGCCGGTTCTCGTAGCGCAGGGTAAGCAGCAGCATCGGGATCGAGGCGAGCATGCTGACCCAGGTCCACACCGGCCAGCCCTCGGGCCGGCCCAGCGTGATCGGGACCAGCAGCAGCGCCAGCGCGGCCGAGATGCCGAGCGCGCCGATCGGATCCAGTTTCGGCCGGTGGGTCTGCTCGTGCCGGGGCAGCCAGCGCGCGGCCAGGGCGGCGGCGATCAGCCCGATCGGCACATTGATGTAGAAGATGGTGCGCCAGCCCCACCCGAACAGGTCGGCGTCGAGCAGCACCCCGCCCAGCACCTGACCCGACACCGCGCCGATGCCGATGGTGGCGCCGAAAGCGGCCATGGCCCTGGGCCGTTCGTGTGGCGGGAAGAGCGTATTGATGAGCGCGAGCATCTGCGGCACCATGAGCGCCGCGGTGCCGCCCTGCAGAATGCGGAAGGCGACCAGCGCCCAGGCATTGGGCGCGAGCCCGCACAGCAGTGAGGCGAAGGTGAAGGCGAGCATGCCGATCACGAACAGCCGCCGGTGTCCGTGCAGGTCGCCGAGCCGGCCGCCGGTGATCAGGCCCGAGGCGTAGGCGAAGCCGTAGCCGCCGACGATGAGTTCCAGCGCCGATTCACCGGCGTGCAGGTCGTGTTGCAGCGAGGAGGCGGCGACGTTGACGACGAACCAGTCGAACATCGCCATGAACATGGCACTGAGGATGACGGGCAGTGCGCGCCAGCGGGCGGCGAACTCGAGGGGGCCGGGCGCGCCGGGGGCCGTTGCGGCGGGCCGGTTTTCGAGGGTGGTCACGTCGTTCTCCCGAGTGTGAAAGGCGGAATGGGGGTGGCGGGCGCGCCGTTGCGCCGGAAACTCGAGTGTTGTAACTAACCGGTTGGTTAGAGATATTCCAACGGGATCCCCGGCTTGTCAACCAGTTGGTTGGTTACCATCGAAGGCATGGCAGCCATCAGGGATCCCGAGGCCACGAAGGCGCGCATCTTCGAGGCCGCGACCGCGGAATTCGCGCAGTACGGGATCGCCGGGGCGCGGGTGGACCGCATCGCACGCAGCGCCAAGGCCAACAAGCAGCTCATCTACGCCTACTTCGGCGACAAGGAGAAGCTCTTCCATCAGGTGCTGGAGGAGACCATGCTGACCGTGGCCGGCTCGGTGACCACCGATATCGAGGACCTCGACACCTGGATCGACCAGCACATCGACTACCACCGCGAGCATCCCGAACTACTGCGCCTGCTGCAGTGGGAGGCCCTGGAACTGGGCCGGGAGCATGCCTCGGCGGGTGAATTGCGCAGCGGCCGCTACCTGGAGAAGCGCGAGAAGGTCGAGGTGGCGCAGGGCAAGGGCCTGATGCGCGCGGACATGCCGTCCGGCCAGGTGCTCATGCTGCTCATGTCGATGATCAACTATCCGCTGGCCGTCCCACAGGTCAACGCCTTCACCGTCGGCGTGGACGCTGATCCGGAGGAGCAGCGCGCCTGGATCAAGGACGCCATCCGCCGCATCGTCGCGCCCGAGACCGCGGCGCCGGCCGCCGGGCCGGACGCGGGCACCGGGGCATAATCGCTCGTACTCGCGCAGTACACTGCCGCGGTGTCCGATGCCAAGCTAGAGATCCAAATGCTGCACGACCGCGTCATGGTCAAGCTCAACCCCGAGGCGGGCGAGCGGCGCAGCAGCGGCGGCATTCTCATCCCGGCCACCGCGCAGGTGGCCAAGCGCCTGTCGTGGGGCGAGGTCTGTGGTGTGGGTTCCCATGTCCGCGCGGTGAGCGTCGGTGACCAGGTGCTGTTCAGTGCCGACGATCAGTTCGAGGTGGAGATCCAGGCGCAGGCGTATTACGTGCTGCGCGAACGCGATCTGCACGCCATCGCCAACTCCCACCCCGAACACGGCACCGGCCTCTACCTGTAATCGATCGAATATCAACGGCCCGCGTTCCTTTCGAGGACGCGGGCCGTTGTCGTGCCGATGTGTCAGACCGTCTTGACGATACCGCCGTCGATCACGTAGTCCGCGCCGTTGATGATGCCGGCCTGCTCGGAGGCCAGGAAGGTGACCAGCGCCGCCACCTCCTTCGCTTCGGCGATGCGGCCGGAGGCGATATTGAACTGCGCCGGAATGGCGTTCAGGAACTGCTCGTGGTCCATGCCGTTGGCCGCGGCCAGCTTCGCGCCGAGGTGGTCGGGGCCGCGCCAGATGTCGGTGCCGACCGGCCCGGGCGACACCGTGTTGACGCGGACGCCCTGCGGACCGAATTCCTCGCTGAGCCGCTTACCGAGGTTGGTGAGCGCGGCCTTGGCCTCGCTGTAGCCCGCCGGGCCGGCCGCCGGGATCCGGGCGTTGATCGAGGACACGGTCACGATCGCGCCGCGCCGCTCGATGATGCTCGGCAGTGCCGCGCGGGTGGTGGTGACGACGCCGAACAGGTTGAGGTCGAACAGCTTTCGCCACTGCTCGTCCGGGACGTCCAGGAAGCTGCCCAGGGTCAGCTGGTCGGCGTCGCCGCCGCCCACATTGTTGACCAGGATGTCGATGCCGCCGAGCTCGGACAGCGCCGCCTCGACCGCGGCCAGCGCGCCCTCGGCGGTGCTCAGATCGGCGGAAACGGTGGCCGCCGCGACCTTTTCGAGTTCCGGCGTGATATTGCGGGCGACGCCGACCACGCGTACGCCCTCGTCGGCGAGCGTTTCGGCGACGGCCAGCCCGATGCCGCGGCTCGCGCCGGTGACGAGTGCGGTCTTGCCGTTCAGTCCGAGATCCATGATCCGTACCTTTCTTGAACTGTAGGTCAAAAACTGGGTTAAAGGAAAGGGCCGCCGGATGCGGCCCGTGAATCAGAGGGTGGTCAGTGCGGTGTCGATAATTCGGTACAGCGTCTCCGCGTCCGCGATCTTGGCCATGATGCGAAGGCCGCCAATGGTATTCATCAAGAACTCGCTGTAGCCCAGGGCGTCGAGTTGCG
The DNA here is from genome assembly GCF_040645495.1 of Nocardia sp. NPDC046763. NCBI lineage: Bacteria > Bacillati > Actinomycetota > Actinomycetes > Mycobacteriales > Nocardiaceae > Nocardia > Nocardia sp. NPDC046763. Next base: position 456,296 of record NZ_JBEYYI010000004.1, read on the forward strand.
GCCGGACATCCCCGTCGCGCTGCCCCTGCTCGATGCGTTCGGTGCACGCCTCGACCAGGTGTGCGTGCGCGGCCGTCACCGCCTTGGTCGCCTCGGCATCATGCCCGCCGAGCTCCATGGCGGTATTCGCCACCAGGCACCCCCGGCGGACCGGCTGCGCCAGATCGTTGTCGACGGTCCACCGCATCCAGGCGCGAAGTCGCTCGCGGGTCGTCCCCGGCTGTGACAAGACCTCCCGGGCCAGCTCCGCCCCGGTCCGGTCGTACCGCGCCATGCACAGGTCGAACAACTCACGCTTGCTTCCGAAGGTGTTGTAGAGACTGCCTTTTCCGACGCCGCAGGCTTCCGCGAGCTGGGCGGGGGAGGTGTTGGCATAGCCATGGGTCCAGAACGTCTCCATCGCACGTTCCACCACGGCGTCTTCGTCGAAGCTCCGTGGTCTGCCCATGAACGCAAAAGTACCCCGTTCTAGACCTGTAGGTCAAGAACGGGGTACTTCACGAGACCGCTACAGCGCCTTGAGTTCCTCGGTGACTGCGCCGACGGATTTCTTGGCGTCGCCGAAGAGCATGGAGGTGTGGTCGGCGTAGAACAGTGGGTTGTCGATGCCGGCGAAGCCGGAGTTCATCGA